>JAHBYM010000200.1 GCA_019635975.1 Parvibaculum sp.
AACGATCAGGTCGGGCTTTTCTTCGGCGGCGATGGCTTTCAGGATTTTCGCCACGTTGAGCGGTTCGACCGTTTCGTCGGTCTTCACCAGAATGCCCCGGTCGGCGCCCATGGCGAGCGCGGTGCGGATGGTTTCGGTCGTCTGCTGGACGCCGATCGAAACGGCGACGACTTCGGTTGCCGTGCCGGCTTCCTTCATGCGAACCGCTTCTTCGACGGCGATTTCGTCGAACGGGTTCATCGACATCTTCACATTGGCGAGATCGACACCGGTCTGATCCGACTTGACGCGAATCTTGACGTTGTAATCGACCACTCGCTTGATCGGGACGAGGACTTTCATTGAGGCGAACTCCCTGCGCGTTGCCGGGGGCGTTGGAAATCCGGGGGCGTGACCCCGGCCCCTTGAAACCCTGGCGCCGGTCTTGGTGTGGGTCTTTCGATGCGGCGGGCGGTCCGCGAAATGGCTGTTTCCTTGAGGAAATTCCGCCTGCCAGCAAAAGCGACGTAAAGCTGCTGCTGCGGTGCGGCAACCTAGTGGCCCCGTCCCCTCCTGTCAACGCGACCGGGGTACGGCTTTCCGGGCCCTCAGCGGCTTGCGCCGGGGGTCCAGAGCACGTCGCCGGGGCCCTTGCCGTCCACGCCCTTGTTGACGTAACGGGCGGCCACGAAAAGGAAATCCGACAGCCGGTTCAGATAGTGCAGGGCCGGGGCGCCGACCCGTTCTTCGGGCTTTTCGGCGAGCGCCGCCACCAGCCGTTCGGCGCGGCGGCAGACGGTGCGGGCAAGGTGCAGATGGGCAGCCGCCGGAACGCCCGCCGGCAGCACAAAGGAGCGCAGGGGCTCGAGCCCGGCATTCAGTTCGTCGATCTCGGCCTCGAGCCGCGTCACCTGCGCCTCGACGATGCGCAAGGGTTCGTAGTCGAGCTTTTCGCCGCGGTCGGGCGTCGCGAGGTCGGCGCCGAGATCGAAGAGGTCGTTCTGAATGCGGGCCAGCATCGCGTCGAGCTTTTCCATGCCCGCTGTGTGGAGCCGCGCCACGCCGATCGCCGAATTGGTCTCGTCGACGGTGCCGTAGCTCTCGATCCTGAGCGTGTGTTTCGGCACGCGCTCGCCGCTTGCCAGCGCCGTCGTGCCCTTGTCGCCGGTGCGTGTGTAGATCTTGTTCAGCGTGACCATGTCAGCCTTTTGCGAAGGGCAGCATCCGTTTCAGCACATTGTCCTTCAGAACGAAGTGATGATAGAGCGCGGCAGCAATGTGGATCAGCACCAGCGCCAGCAGCAAGCGGCCGTTGACGCCATGCAGGAAATTGCCGATGCCGTTGATCGTGTCGTTCTGCGCGATCTTCAGTGGAATGACGCCGAAAGCCACCGGTTCGCGCTTCGAGGTCGTCACCATCATCAGCCCGAATATCGGCTGCAGCGTCACGCACAGCATCAACAGGTGATGAACCGACTTTGCCGAGATCTCCTGCCAGCGCGGCATGGGCGGCAGGGCGGGACGCGGCTTGCTCATACGCCAGCCGAGCCAGAAGACCATGATCGTCAGCACGATCAGCCCGAATCCGAAATGCCATGTCGCCGTTTCGCGGCTCAAGTTGAAGCCGCCATAGAGCATCAGCAGCACAAGCACCGCCGCGACCCAGTGAAACGCCTTGGAGCCGCCGCTGAAAGTTTCGGTCTGCGACATTGGAACCTCCCCCTTGTTTGCAATCCTGCGCAAGCCTCGCCCGGGCGGCGCCGGGGATCAACCTTCTTCGAGCGCCTTATTTTTTCCAGCCCTTGCGCCATTTGGCGATGGCCTCGCCGATTTCGTGGGGGCTGTCTTCCTGTATGAAGTGGCTGCCCTTCACGGTCACTTCGGTCTGATTTTTCCAGCTGCGGCAGAATTCGCGCTGCGCGCCGATCAGGATGGCGCCCGGCTCGGCATTGACGAAGAGCTTCGGCAGGCCGTTCTCGGCCATCCAATGCGCATAGTCGGCGGCGATCTCGACGACATCGGCCGGCTCGCCGCCGAGCGGGATCTGGCGCGGCCAGGTCAGCGTCGGCCGGCGGTCCTCGCCCGCTTCGCGGAAGGGGCGGCGATAGACGTTCATCTCTTCGTCCGTCATCTTGCGGATCACGGACCCCGGCAGCACCGCCTCGATGAAGAGGTTCTTGTTCAGGATCATTTCTTCGCCGGCGTCGGAACGGAAGCCCTGGAAGATGCCCTTGGCCGCCTCGCTCCATTCGCTCCATTCGAGCGGCCGCACGATGCCTTCCATATAGGCGATACCTTCGACGAAACCGCGATGCCGGTTCGCCCAGTCGAAACCCAGCGCCGAGCCCCAGTCGTGTATGACCAGCGTGACGTTCTTCGTTGCGCCGACCGCTTCGAGGAAAGCGTCCAGAAAGCGCCGGTGCTCCCGAAACGTGTAGCGTTCCGGGCCCGAGGGTTCGAGCTTGTCGCTGTCGCCCATGCCGATCAGGTCGGGCGCGATGCAGCGGCCCTGGTCCCTCAGATGCGGCATCACATTGCGCCACAGATAGGACGATGTCGGGTTGCCGTGGAGAAAGACGATCGGATCGCCTTCGCCCATTTCGACATAAGCCATGGAACGTCCCGAGATCGTCACCGATTTCTTCGGGTGTTCGCGCGGCGAAATTTCTTTATCGGTCATCGGCGGCCTCCACGATGCAAACCGGCATGATACGCCGGGCCGCCGTCAGGCCCAAACGGCAAAAGGGCGCCCCCTGCGGACGCCCTCATGACCGTTTTTCCGCTCGTTTGCCTAGAAAGTGTAAGCGTAGCGGATGCCGGTATTGGTCAGGCCTTCATTGCGTGTGCACAGGCCGCCATTCGACATGTGTTCGACCGTGAGCATCAGCGCATTCGACTTGTCGAAGCGGTATCCGATCGAACCGCTCTCGTGGAACTGCGCCCGGCAGCCATAGTCCTTGCTGGTCGCGGTTCTGCCGTTGGTCGCGCCATCATGCACGGCGCCGCCGAATGTCAGGTCGATGAAGAGGGCGTCGGTGAGGTCGAAGGTCCAGCCGAGGCCGGCATAACCGAAGCTGGTGCCGTTGCCGGTGTTGATCGTGCCGCCGATCAGCGGACGCGGTGCGAAAGCCCAGGCAAGGAATTCCGGCGAGGCGAATCGGATTTCGGCGTTGATGTCGGGGTCGCTCGTCTCATGCGAGTTGTGGAACATGCTCGAGTCGTGATCCATGACGCCAAGGCGCATTTCGCTGATGAACCCCTCGGCCGCTGCCGGAACACCGGCACAGATGAGGGCAGTTGCCGCCACAGCGGCAAACAGACTTGTCTTTTGCTTCACGGTGAAACCCCTGATTCTAAAGCCCCGGTCGCGCCGCGATCCTACAGGACGACTGCGGCGCCCGCGACGGTCCGAATGCGCGTCCTGGCGCGAATATGATCGATTGTGGCAGGCAAGCGTCGGTTTTTGGTTAACGCGCGGCCCTCACCGGTTGACGAGATAAAGCCCCAGCATGATGACGACAAGGGCCAGAAACTGCAGGCCGACGCGCCAGCGCATCAGCAATTGCGAGCGGTTGGCCGAACCGCCGCGCATCATGTTCCACAGGCCGGCCAGCAAGACCGCCAGCACCGCGATCAGGGCGATCGGCGCCAGCCAGGTAACGACGAATTCAGACATGATTGGTTTTCCTAGTTGCCGCCTTCGAGCAGGCGGCGGGCAATGACTTGCGCCTGGATTTCGGCGGCGCCCTCGAAAATGTTCAAAATGCGCGCGTCGCAGAGTACGCGGCTTACCGGATATTCGAGCGCGAAACCGTTGCCGCCGTGGATTTGAAGGGCGTTGTCGGCCGCCGTCCAGGCGATGCGCGCCGCCAGCAGCTTGGCCATGCCCGCTTCGAGATCGCAGCGCCTTCCGCCGTCCTTTTCGCGGGCCGCAAAATAAGTCAGCTGGCGCGCCACCATGATTTCGACGGCCATCGTCACCAGCTTGCCGTTGACGCGCGGGAAATCGTAGATCGGCTTGCCGAACTGGATGCGCTCCTGCGCATAGCGCAAACCGAGTTCCAGCGCCGATTGTGCGACGCCGACGGCGCGCGCCGCGGTCTGGATGCGGGCGCTTTCGAAGGTCTGCATCAATTGCTTGAAGCCCTGGCCTTCCTCGCCGCCGAGCAGGTTCTCGGCCTTCACCTCGAAATCGTCGAAGCCGATCTCGAATTCCTTCATGCCGCGATA
>JAHBYM010000201.1 GCA_019635975.1 Parvibaculum sp.
TCGTTCTCGTCACATCGCGCTTTCGCGATTGCTGCGAACGCCCGGCGGCGAGCGCACCGCCGCTTGCAGGCGACCTTCCGCAAGGGCAGGAAAATCAAAGACTTTTGCCCCGGCAAAACGTCAGCCAGCCTTTGATTTCGCTTATGCGGGAGCTATACTGCGCGCCGAATTGGGCAGTTGATTGTGGACGATTCGCTCGTCCTGCCGCGCGCCCGCGCGGCGCAGATTGAGACGCCCGGCCGGACACCGCGAGGTGCCGGTTTCTTGTTGGGGACAATTCGATGGAAGACCTGCTTCTCGAGTACCTGCCCATATTGATCTTTATGGGGCTGTCGCTCGTGATCGGTCTTGCGTTGCTCGTCGCGCCGTTCCTCATTGCGCCGAGCAAACCGGATCCCGAAAAGCTTGCCGCCTATGAATGCGGCTTCGAAGCATTCGACGATGCGCGCATGAAGTTCGACGTGAAATACTATCTCGTCGCCATCCTCTTCATAATCTTCGACCTCGAAGTGGCCTTCCTGTTTCCCTGGGCGGTGGCGCTCGGCGATATCGGGATGTTCGGCTTCTGGTCGATGATCGTGTTTCTGGGCGTCCTGACGATCGGCTTCACCTATGAGTGGAAGAAGGGTGCGCTGGAATGGGAGTGATGCAAACCGGCAATGCGGCCGCGCCGGCTCAAACGGCGATCCCGGGCGATGGGCAGGACGACGCTTTCTTCCGGCAGGCCTCCGACGCGCTCGCGGACAAGGGTTTCGTGCTGACGACAGTCGACGATCTCGTCAACTGGTCGCGGACCGGCTCGCTGATGTGGATGACGTTCGGCCTTGCCTGCTGCGCCGTCGAAATGATGCATACCTCGATGCCGCGCTACGACGTGGAGCGCTTCGGTGTCGCGCCGCGCGCAAGCCCTCGCCAGTCCGACGTCATGATTGTGGCAGGCACACTGACCAACAAGATGGCGCCCGCGCTGCGCAAGGTTTACGACCAGATGCCGGAGCCCCGCTATGTGATCTCGATGGGATCCTGTGCGAACGGCGGCGGCTACTATCACTATTCCTACTCCGTGGTACGTGGCTGCGACCGGATCGTCCCGGTCGACATCTATGTGCCCGGATGCCCGCCCACCGCCGAGGCGCTGCTCTACGGCATCCTCGCCCTTCAAAAGAAAATTCGCCGGACGGGCACGCTCGACCGCTGATTTTCACCGACCGGCAGCCAGTACCTTCCGCGCGGGAAGCGAAAACCTGTCCATGAGTTTCGAGACCGCATAGATGGACGAAAGTCTCATAGAACTGGGCGAGCATATTCTCGACGGCGTCGAGGATTCGATGCTCGGATTCAATGTCGCCTACGGCGAACTGACGGTCCGCGCCCAGGCGGGCTCGATTGCGCGCGTGCTGAAGTTTCTGCGCGACGATCCAGCCTGCCACTTCGCGACGCTGCTCGACATTACGGCCGTCGACTACCCGCAGCGCGCCCGCCGTTTCGATGTCGTCTATCACCTGTTGTCGATGCACCAGAACCAGCGCATCCGCGTCATCGTCGAGACCGACGAGGAAACGCCGGTGCCGAGCGTCGTCGGCATCTACCCGTCGGCCAACTGGTACGAGCGCGAGACCTTCGACATGTACGGCGTTCTCTTCAGCGATCATCCGGATCTGCGCCGCATCCTCACCGATTACGGCTTCAACGGCTATCCGCTGCGCAAGGATTTCCCGCTGACGGGTTATGTCGAGGTCCGCTACGACGACGACGTGAAGCGTGTCGTCTACGAGCCGGTGAAGCTCGTTCAGGAGTTCCGCAGTTTCGATTTCGCAAGCCCGTGGGAAGGCGTCGAATATCTGCTGCCGGGCGACGAGAAGGCGGAGAACTGACCGATGGCCGAACAGGAACTCCGCAACTATCACCTGAATTTCGGACCGCAGCACCCTGCCGCGCATGGCGTGTTGCGCCTCGTGCTGGAACTCGACGGCGAAGTGGTCGAGCGCGTCGACCCGCATATCGGCCTCCTGCATCGCGGCACCGAAAAGCTGATCGAGTACAAGACCTATCTGCAGGCGACGCCGTATTTCGACCGGCTCGACTATGTGGCGCCGATGAATCAGGAACATGCCTTCGTGCTGGCGGCCGAAAAGCTGCTCGGCCTCGAAGTGCCGCGCCGCGGCCAGTTCATTCGTGTCCTCTATTCCGAAATGGGCCGCATCCTCGCCCATCTGCTCAACGTGACGACGCAGGCGCTCGATGTCGGCGCGCTGACGCCGCCGCTCTGGGGCTTCGAGCAGCGCGAAAAGATGATGATCTTCTACGAGCGCGCATCCGGCGCGCGCCTCCACGCGAATTATTTCCGTGTCGGCGGCGTGCATCGCGACCTGCCGCCAAAGCTCATCGAGGACATCTACAATTTCTGCGACCCCTGCGAACAGGCGCTGGACGATCTTGAAGCCCTGCTGACCGGCAACCGGATTTTCATGCAGCGCAACGTCGATATCGGCGTCGTGTCGCAGGAAGACGCGCTCGCCTGGGGCTTCTCCGGCGTCATGGTGCGCGGCTCCGGCATGGCCTGGGACCTGCGCCGTTCGCAGCCCTACGAAGTCTATTCGGAGCTCGACTTCGACATCCCGGTCGGCAAGAACGGCGACTGCTACGACCGCTACCTGATCCGCATGGACGAAATGCGCCAGTCGCTGCGCATTATGAAACAATGTATCGAGATGATGCCCGGAGGTCCGGTCCATGCCGAAGACGGCAAGGTTGTGCCGCCGTCGCGCGCCGAAATGAAGCGCTCGATGGAAGCGCTGATCCACCACTTCAAGCTTTATACCGAGGGCTACCGTGTACCCGAAGGCGAGGTCTATGCGGCCGTCGAGGCGCCGAAGGGCGAATTCGGCGTCTATCTCGTCTCCGATGGCGGCAACAAACCCTACAAGTGCAAGATCCGCGCACCGGGCTATGCCCATCTGCAGGCGATGGATCATCTGTGCAAGGGCCACATGCTGGCGGACGTCGCCGCTATCCTCGGCTCCATCGATATCGTGTTCGGAGAGGTGGACCGGTGAGCGTTCGCAGACTAGACCCCAACCAGCCGGCGAGCTTCGCCTTCACGCCCGAAAATGTCGAATGGGCGAAGGCGCAGATCGCAAAATATCCGGAAGGCAAGCAAGCCTCGGCCATCATCCCGCTGTTCTGGCGCGCGCAGGAGCAGCATGGCGGCTGGCTTCCGGAACCGGCAATCCGTCACGTTGCCGAAATGCTCGGCATGGACTACATCCGCGCGCTCGAAGTCGCGACCTTTTATACGATGTTCAATCTCTCGCCGGTCGGCGAACACTACGTGCAGCTCTGCGGCACGACGCCCTGCTGGCTGCGCGGCGCCGACGAACTGAAGGAAGTCTGCCGCAAGCATATCGGTCCTGAGGGCAAGGTCAGCGCCGACGGCAAGCTTTCATGGCTCGAAGTCGAATGCCTCGGCGCCTGCGTCAACGCACCGATGGTTCAGATCAATGCCGACTTCTATGAAGATCTCGACGCGGCGACCCTCGAACGCATTCTGGCGGACTTGCGCGCCGGCAAGGACGTGAAACCCGGTCCGCAAAGCGCCCGGCATTCGTCGGAACCGCGCGGCGGCCTTACAAGCCTGACCTCCGCCGAAGCGCAAACGAGCGGGGGCGAATGATGCTCGAGGACAAGGACCGCATTTTCACCAATCTCTACGGCCATCACGACTGGCGGCTTGCCGGCGCCCGCACACGCGGCGATTGGGACGGCACAGCCGAGATCATCGCCAAGGGGCGCGACTGGATTCTCGACGAGATGAAAAAGTCGGGTCTGCGCGGCCGCGGCGGCGCCGGCTTTCCGACCGGCCTCAAATGGTCCTTCATGCCGAAGGAGTCCGACGGCCGCCCGCATTACCTCGTCGTCAATGCCGACGAGTCCGAACCCGGCACCTGCAAGGATCGCGACATCATGCGTCACGATCCGCACAAGCTGGTTGAGGGTTGCCTGATCGCCAGCTTCGCGATGGGCGCGCATGCCTGCTACATCTATGTGCGCGGCGAATTCATTCGCGAGCGCGAGCAGTTGCAGGCCGCCATCGACGAAGCCTATGATGCAGGCCTTGTCGGCAAGAACGCGGCGGGCTCCGGCTGGGATTTCGACATCTATGTCCACCACGGCGCCGGCGCCTATATCTGCGG
>JAHBYM010000202.1 GCA_019635975.1 Parvibaculum sp.
CGGCGTCCCCTCGAAGGCGGAATACTTCATGTCGTCGGCACGGGTCTCCATGTCGCCGGTCCGGTAGGTCCAGACGGGTTTCAACTTGCCGACATTGGACGGCGTGATCTGCGCCGCCGCCGAATGGCGCTGGCCGCCCGCATCGGCGCCATAATGGCTCCAGCCTGCCGCCATTGCCGGAACGGCCAGGCAAATGGAGATCAGGACGCCAAAGACAGAGTGCCGCAGGAACATCGGAGACCTCTTGTTAAATGAATGATTCATTCATATAATATCTTTTGATGCTGGAAGCAAGCGGCTTGACGAAATCGGCCCCGCCCGGCCTTTTGGAGCCGCGGCACAAAGGGAAATAGATGAGACGCAAGGCCGAGAATCGACTGGAGGACATCGCCGAGGCCGCGGTGACCTGCTTCACCGACATGGGCATCAAGCGCACCCAGATGGCCGATGTGGCGCGGGCGGCGGGCGTTTCGGCCGGAACGCTCTATCTCTATGTCACGAGCAAGGAAGCGCTGTTTCACCTCGCGATCCTGAAGGTCTGCGGCCGTCCGCTCGACAAGCTGCCCCTGCCGCTGGCCGACCCCGGAATCGGGGAAACAGTGTCCATCTACGCAGCGCGGGTGGCGGAAGTTGCCGAATGGCCGGCCCTTCGCGCAGCGTTGGCGCCCGGCGCAAAGCCCGACCGCGCAACGCTGACCGCCATCGGCGGCGAGCTCTACGACATGTTGCACGAAGCACGGCGCGCCATCTGGCTGCTCGATCACTGCGCGCGCGAAGTCCCGGAATTCGACGCCCTGCTCTCGACCGGCATGCGCAGCCACTACCGCGACGACATCGCAACCGTGGCGCTGAAGGCCGCCGGCCGGACCGGCGCGCCGGATACAGCACTGCGCCTGGCAGCGCGCCTCGCCATCGAGATCATCGCCTGGGCGGCGATGCACCGGACGAAAGAGACGACCGCGAACCTGATCGACGGGCTCGACGAGGCCGGGGCCCGGAAAACAGCCACCGAAAGCTTTGCCGCTGTTTTGCTGGCCGCAGCGGGGGCGTGATTAGCTCCATTCTGGAGACAAATCGCAGCATTTTAAGGGCTTTTTATCGCTTTGAGGCGATATTGGGCGAGTTGCCGTAATACGGGCGCTCCCAGCAATGTTTGCCAGCCTTCAGAAACCCAAGGACGCGCGGCCCTCGCCGGCCGACGATGTCCAGATCGAAACGGATGTGGTGCCGATCCCGGCGCCGGAGCATCCGCTGTCGCTGGCCTTGCTCGATTTCTGGAGCCGTCACCGGCAAGGCGACCGCCTGTTGCGCCGGGCCGACCTTCCCTGCCGCGAGATGAGCGCGCTGCTGCCGAACATCTTCGTGCTGGAACCGCTGGACCCGGAAGGCGCTGACTGGCGGCTGCGGCTGATCGGCACGCAACTGACAGGCTGGCTGGGCTTCGACCCGACCGGCAAGGCGATCTCGGAGATCTATCGGCCCGAATGCGTGGCCGACAACGCCGAAGTCTATCGGGAGGTGACGCGGAACCGCATCGTCCATGCGACGCAAGGGCGGCTTTGCGGCATCAACCGCGATTTCCTGAAGCTCGAAATTCTGCACCTGCCGATGGAAGGCACGACGCCGCAGGACATGCTGCTGCTCGGCAGCATTTCGATCTTTCCCGAAAACGGTTGAAGCCGCGCGCGGCGCGTCAGCTCTGAAGCTGGCGGATCGCCTCTTCCATCAGCTCGTCCATCGTGCGGCGAAGCTGGTGGTCGGACTGCTCGACGCCCGCCGCGTCGAAATCGGCGCGCACCTTGTCGAACACGTCCTGGTCGCCCGCTTCCTTGAGGTCCGAGGTGACCACTTCCTGCGCATAGGCTTCCGCATCCGCGCCCGACTTGCCCAGCAGCCCGGCCGCCCACAATCCGAGCAGCTTGTTGCGGCGCGCATTGGCCTTGAAGCGCAATTCCTCGTCGTGAGCGAACTTCTTCTCGAAACCGTCTTGGCGCTTGTCGAAGGTGGACATGGGACCGGGTCACTCCGTTCAAGGGTCGGGTACCGGCAGCGCGGGCGCCGCGGCGGCACAAAAACTGGCCCTAGGCATAGCCGCCCGGCCCCGCCAAATCAACCGCGATCGCAGACCCGGACCGACACTGCGACGAAATAGCTAAGATGCTGATTTTTCGGGCATTTCATGGCGATGTGCAGTGCGGCGAAACAGCATCATACGTGCATTGTATCGCCCCCGCCCTTGAGTTAACTTGCGCACGCCGAAGGGCCGATTCCGCAAGCCGCCCTCCGCGCTCCCTCCGCTTGAGCTTCCGGGCAAACCGATTGGAATCACGACATGAGCCGGCGCAGACGCGTTTATGAAGGCAAGGCCAAGGTGCTGTATGAAGGCCCCGAGCCCGGCACGCTCGTGCAGCACTTCAAGGACGACGCCACCGCCTTCAACAACCAGAAGCGCGCCATCATCGAGGGCAAGGGCGTTCTCAACAACCGGATCTCGGAATTCATCTTCACGCGGCTGAACGACATCGGCGTGCCGACGCATTTCATTCGCTCGATCAACATGCGCGAGCAGTTGATCCGCGAGGTCGAGATCATCCCTTGCGAGGTCGTGGTGCGCAATGTCGCCGCCGGCTCGCTGTCGAAGCGGCTCGGCATCGAGGAAGGCACGGCGCTGCCGCGCTCGATCATCGAGTTCTATTACAAGAGCGACGATCTCGGCGATCCGATGGTGTCGGAAGAACACATCACCGCCTTCGGCTGGGCGACGCCGCAGGAAATCGACGACATGATGGCGCTGGCGCTGCGTATCAACGACTTCATGACCGGGCTCTTTCTCGGCATCGGCATCCGCCTCGTCGACTTCAAGGTCGAGTTCGGGCGCCTCTATGAAGGCGACATGGTGCGCGTGGTGCTGGCCGACGAGATCAGCCCGGATTCCTGCCGGCTGTGGGACATCCGCTCCAACGACAAGCTCGACAAGGACCGGTTTCGCCGCGACATGGGCGGCCTGATCGAAGCCTATCAGGAAGTGGCGCGCCGCCTTGGCATTCTCTTCGAGAACGAGCCGAAGCGCAGTGGCCCGAAGCTGGTGAAGTGAGGAACGACGACGCATGAAGGCCCGTATCAAAGTCACACTGAAGAACGGCGTTCTCGACCCGCAGGGAAAGGCCATCGAAGGGGCGCTCGGTGCGCTGGGTTTCTCGGGCGTCGAAAGCGTGCGTCAGGGAAAATATATCGAGGTCGAACTGGCCGAGAAGGACCGCGCGAAGGCCGCCGCCGCCATCGACGAGATGTGCAAGAAGCTGCTGGCCAACACCGTGATTGAAAACTACGCGGTGGAGCTCGACGAGAAGTGAGCATGAAGTCCGCCGTCGTTGTCTTCCCCGGATCGAACCGCGAGCGCGACATGCTCTATGCGCTCGAACTGATCACCGGCGTCAAGCCGCATGCCGTCTGGCACACCGAACGCGATCTGCCCGACGTCGACCTCGTTGTGTTGCCGGGCGGCTTTTCCTATGGCGACTATCTGCGGACGGGCGCGATCGCGGCGCGCGGCAACATCATGCCCGCCGTCGCGAAAGCCGCGGACAAGGGCGTGCGCGTGCTCGGCGTCTGCAACGGTTTCCAGATCCTCTGCGAGGCGGGGCTGCTGCCCGGCGTGCTGATGCGCAATGCCGGTCTCAAATTCGTCTGCCGGCATGTGAAGCTCGAAGTCGCCAATGCCGACACCGACTTCACCCGCAAGTACACGCGCGGCCAGATCTGGAACTGCCCGGTCGCGCATGGCGACGGCAATTATTTCACCGACGACGAAACGCTGGCGCGCCTCGAAGGCGAAGGCCGCGTCGGCTTGCGCTACGCCGCCGGCACCAACCCCAACGGATCGCTCAACGACATTGCCGGCATCCTGAACGAACGCGGCAATGTGTTCGGCCTGATGCCGCATCCCGAAAACATGATCGAACCGCTGAACGGCGCGACCGACGGACGGGCCCTCTTCGAAAGCGTGCTGGAGGCCGTGGCGTGATTCCGAACGACGTTCCCATTACGCCGGAGCTCATCGCCGAACACGGCCTGAAGCCCGATGAATACCAGCGCATTCTCGACCTGATCGGCCGCGAACCGACACTG
>JAHBYM010000203.1 GCA_019635975.1 Parvibaculum sp.
ACGTTGACCATGCCGGCGGGCAAGACGAATGTCGACGCGGCGCTCATCCTTTCAGGGTCGGGGCCGGCGGACCGCAACGGCAATGTTCCCGGCGGCTACAATAATTCCCTGTCCTTTCTCGCACGTGATCTCGCGGCCGCCGGCATCGCCTCGCTCCGGGTCGACAAGCGCGGTATCGCCGAAAGCCTGCTGGCCGCGCCGCGCGAGCGGGAATTGCATATCGGCATCTATGCCGACGACGCGGTGCGCTGGCTCGATTTTCTGCAAGCGCAACCGCGCATCCGCCGTCTTTTCCTGATCGGCCACAGCGAAGGCGCACTGGTCGCGACGCTCGCCGCCCAACGGAAGTCCGTTTCGGGCATCGTGACAATTGCCGGCGCCGGCCGGCCGCTTGCAGCAATCATTGGCGAACAACTGGCCGCCGGCAACGCGTCGGCCGATCTGCAGGCCCGTGCCAGCGAAATTTTGAGGCAACTCGAAAAGGGCGAAACGGTTGCCGACGTGCCGCCGGAACTCGCAAGCCTGTTTCGGCCGAGCGTCCAGCCCTACATGATCTCATGGCTCGCCCATGACCCGGCCGCCGAGCTGGCGAAGCTCTCGATACCAGCGCTCATCGTTCAGGGTACGCGCGATCTGCAAACAAGCATCGCCGACGCCGAACGTCTCGCCGAGGCGCTTGACGGTGCAACTTTGGTGATCGTCGAGGACATGAACCATGTGCTGAAGATCGCACCCGCCGACCGCGCCGGAAACCTGCGGCTCTATGCCGATCCCGGCGTACCGCTGGCGCCCGCGCTCGTCCCGGCCATCGCGGCTTTCATCGGCGCGCGCTGAACTACTTCCCGAGTCCGCGCGAGGCGGCCGGCACGCCGAAGCCGGTATCGATGAAGGTTGCGCGATGCAGCGTCTGGATGCGGTCGAAAACGACATCGACATCCCATTCGGCGATCTGCTCACAAGGCACGACCGTGCCGATGATGCGCGCATGACCGTCGCCGTTCTCGGTGTCGGCGGCAATCGGCAGCGTCATGAATTCGCAGGCAAAGGGTTTGCCCGACCGTGCATAGACGTCGCGGATCATAACGACGCCGCAGGGTTGTTCGTGCAGCACGCGAAGACGCGCCCGGTCGATTTCCGTTTCGGCATGTTCGGCCGGTCCGAAGACATTGTAGCCGGTCAAGTCGAGACCGCTGGCCTCGACCAGCGCGCTGCCATAAATGCGGAAGACGAGCGACTTCTCGTCTTCCCAGCTCAGGTAGCGGATGTAAGGGAGAAGCTCGACCAGCGCCCGCAGGCTGACTTGGCTCGAGGTCGGCATCGGCTTGTCGCCGCGCGCCTCAAGCCACCAGGCGTAAAGCTGGCGGCCGATATTGGAAAGCGGCAGCCCGCCGATCTCGACCGGCACATGATCGACCGGACCGGCAAGGCGCGCCTTCACCGTCTCGATCGAGGACCACTGCATCAGCGGCTGCACCCAAGTCGGCCGCTTGTCCGCCGGACCGTCTCCGCCCTCGCCAATCGTCATACGCACCCCCACCGACAACAAACCGCCAGTTCTGCCCGCCGCATGCAACCCGGCACACGCATCGCGACGCCGGACGCCAGGGAAGAATAGCAGTTTTTCGGATCAGGTGTTCATCGAGTCGAAGAATTCATCGTTGCTCTTGGTCTGCTTGAGCTTGTCGAGCAGGAACTCGATGGCATCGACCGTGCCCATCGGATTGAGGATGCGCCTGAGCACATACATTTTCGAGAGCTGGCCCTTTTCGACCAGCAGCTCTTCCTTGCGGGTGCCCGACTTCAGAATGTCGATCGACGGGAAGACGCGTTTGTCGGCGACCTTGCGGTCGAGAATGATTTCCGAGTTGCCGGTACCTTTGAACTCTTCGAAAATGACTTCGTCCATGCGCGAGCCGGTATCGATCAGCGCGGTGGCAATGATGGTCAGCGAGCCGCCCTCTTCGATATTGCGCGCCGCCCCGAAGAAGCGCTTGGGGCGCTGCAGGGCGTTGGCGTCGACACCGCCAGTCAGCACCTTGCCCGAGGAGGGCACGACGGTGTTGTAGGCGCGGCCGAGACGGGTGATCGAGTCCAGCAGGATGACGACGTCGCGGCCGTGTTCGACGAGGCGCTTCGCCTTCTCGATGACCATTTCGGCGACCTGCACGTGGCGCGTCGCCGGCTCGTCGAAGGTCGATGAAATCACCTCGCCCTTCACCGAGCGCTGCATGTCGGTCACTTCTTCGGGCCGCTCGTCGATCAGAAGCACGATCAGATAGCAGTCGGGATGATTGGTGGTGATCGAATGCGCGATGTTCTGCAACAGCACCGTCTTGCCGGTGCGCGGCGGCGCGACGATCAGCCCGCGCTGGCCCTTGCCGAGCGGCGCCACGATGTCGATGACGCGGGACGACTTGTCCTTCAGCGTCGGATCGTCGACCTCCATGTTGAGCTTTTCGTCCGGATAGAGCGGCGTCAGATTGTCGAAATGGACCTTGTGGCGGGCCTTGTCGGGACTCTCGAAATTGACGCTGCTGACTTTCAGCAGCGCGAAATAGCGCTCGCCATCCTTGGGGCTGCGGATCTCGCCTTCGACCGTGTCGCCGGTGCGGAGCGAAAAGCGCCGGATCTGCGAGGGCGAGACGTAGATGTCGTCCGGGCCCGGCAGGTAGTTGGCCTCCGGCGAGCGCAGGAAACCGAACCCGTCAGGCAGCACCTCGACCACGCCTTCGCCGATAATGTCGATATTCTGCTCGGCATATTGCTTCAGGATCGCGAACATCATGTCCTGCGTCCGGAGCGTCGAGGCGTTCTCGACTTCGAGTTCCTCGGCGAGCGCCAGAAGATCGGTCGGCGACTTGGCCTTGAGGTCCTGCAGCTTGATCTGCGTCATAGGCTTGGGTGGTCTTTCGTTGGGAGTTGCCGCGATGGGGCCTCTGACGGGCCGGAAGGAAGCGGAACTTTGAAGGGGTGGGATGTCGTTCGGATGACGGTCTTTTAAGGGAATGGGAAAGCGGGCCTTCGCTCTTTCCGCCATCGCACAAGGAGGGCCGCCTTTGCGGGCTTTGAGCCTTGTGCACGGTCTTCTGGCCGTCGCCGGGTAAGGGCTTCGGCCGGGAAAGGACTTGAAAGAAGGCCGCCGGAAGAAATCCGGCTTGAAACCGATATAAGGCCAGGCGGCGGAAATTTCAAACGAAATTGGTATCCGCCGTCAAAACGGCTTTGCAACCGCCAAGAGCACGATGAAGATCACCAGAAGCGGCGGCGCCTCGTTGACGATCCGGTAGAAGCGGGCATCGCGGCGGTTTTCGTCGCGCTCGAAGTCCTTGCGCCAGCGTGAAAAGGCCCCGTGCAGGCCCGACATGACAAGGATCAGCACCAGCTTGACCTGCATCCACAGGTCCCAGAGGAGCCCCGGATTGAGGGCCAACATCGCGATGCCGAAGACGAAGGTCGCGATCATGGCCGGGTTGACGATGCCCCGGAGCAGACGCCGCTCCATGATCTTGAAGGTCTCGGACTTGTCGGAGCCGGGCGCCGCTTCGGCGTGATAGACGAAAAGCCGCGGCAGATAGGCCATGCCGGCCATCCAGAAGATCACCGAGACGATGTGCAGCGCCTTGATCCAGACGTAGTAGCCCGCGAGGAAGTCCATCAGCTCACCGTTTGAAGCGCGAGTTTCGCCGTGCAGGGATAGCCCGCCGCTTCTTCCGGGCAGAGAATTTCGGGCGCCGTCCGCACCGCCCGCACAAGCCCGGCGAGCCCCGCGATGAAATCAGGATGGACGCCGAGCGCCGGCACGCGGCTATAGGCCGGCACGCCGCTTTCCGCGGCGAGCTTCGCATATTCGATGTCGAGCTCGACCAGCGTTTCGGAATGTTCGGAAACGAAAGCGACCGGCACGACGACGAGCCGCTTGCCCTCGGCGCCGGCACGCCTGATCTCGGCCTCGGTCGAGGGCCCAATCCATTCCAGCGGCCCGACGCGGCTCTGGTAGCAGGTGATCCAGTCGAGACCGGGCATGTCGAGACGCGCAACGATCGCCGCGCAACTCTGCTCGACCTGCGCCTGATAGGGATCGCCGCCATCGACGATCTTTTTCGGCAAGCCATGCGCCGAGAACA
>JAHBYM010000204.1 GCA_019635975.1 Parvibaculum sp.
AAGGCCGATAACGCCCGCGCCGATCACCACGGCTTCGATTTCATGCGTGTCGGTCAAGGGTGGCGGTCTTCCGATTCTGGCAGCGGCGGTTCTTCAGAAGTGCCGGAGAACGGGGAAGGTGGCAAGGGCCGTACGCCCCCCAAATAAATTGACACTCAACATGCTAATATATAAACAGAACCCCGGGTGAAAGCGCGTCCCGGCCCGTCTGAAAGGACGGCGCGGGCGAAGACCGGTCGGGGGACAGTCATGGGCAGGCGGTTTCGATATCCGGTCGTCCTTCTCACTTTCGTCCTGGCGGCTGCGCCTGTGCGCGCCGACACGCCGGCCACGCAGATGCCGGCCTATATCGAGTTTCAGCGGCCGATCCTCATCAATGCCGATCTCTGGTCGGACCGGCCGGAAATCCTCGCCGCCAATTACGGCTTCGAAGGCATCATCGGCATTCCCGGCCTGCAGACCGCCGACGACCTGGCGCTCGCCGTCGCGGCTGGAGCCGGCGTCAATCTCGACTGGGCCGCGCTCGATCCCGTTCCGCCGCTGCGCAATCTGACATCGGGTGCCGGCGTCGTCGGTGTCGCGGCGGCGGGCTATGGCGGCACGGTGACTTTTGCCGACGCGATGCCCATTGAAGTCAGCTGGCCGATCCTGCCGGGCTCGCTCTCGCCCGACAATATCGCGATCACGCTCAATACAGGCGAGGTCGTGACGCCCGTTCTCGCCGCGCTCAATCCCAATTACGACTATAATGAGCGCCATGTGATCGTCGTCTTCGGCGAATTCGGCAATCGTCTGGCGCCGGGCGAGGCGGGCGCGGTCTATCCCGTGTCGGTTGCCTTCGTCGAAGGCTCCTCGCCGCTGATGGCGGTCGGGCCCGACGGGCCGGTTTCGATCGTCGGCCTCTCGGCGCCGAGCGCCAACCCCTATGTCGCCGGTCCGGCGCTGGTCGGCGCCAAGCTCAACCACTTTTCGCCGGTTGGCGATTTCGCGCCGCAGTCGCTCGCCAATGCCTTTCCGAACGACGCCTTCTCGCACTACGGCGACGATGCCGAATACCGTCTGCGTCTTTACACCTCGGGCGGCTTTTCACCCGATGGCGTCAGCGGTTTCCTGCCGACAGATTTCGAGACCTTCTTTCGCTTGCATGCGGTCGATGCCGACGGCAACGAAGTGCTGATCGACGAGGTCGGCCGCGTCTACGATCTCGGCGTCGGCACGGTCGAGGTTGTCGGTCTTGCCGAAACCGGCGCGCCCCAGGACGGACCTTACGACCGCGCTTATTATGTCGAGGATCACGACAACTATTTCGATATCGTGCTGAGGGGCGACGAAGCGGCCGTCGCGCTTTTGCGCTGGGTCGAGATTCCGACATCGGCCGTTGCCGGCTACAGCGACATCTACAATCCCGGCGGCCCCGGCCGCACGCCCGATCCCGACACGATCTACACCAAGGCCGCGCTGCCGCAGATGTTTGCCATCGACCTCAGTCTCGATGCGTCGCGCACGGTCAGCTATGCGGCGCAGAATTTCGCCGACTACGATCTCGCCGACGATCTGCCGGTCGTCTTCCGCCTCAACGATCCGGACGGTCCGGACCGCTTCACCACCAGCACCAATGAAGTTGCGGCGCTGCTTGGCGCCGGGCTCACGGAGGCGGGCATCGATTTCGCCAATGAAGCGGCGCGGCCGGGCGTTCTCGACGTCGAAGCCTTTTTCTCCGCGGCGACCGGCGACCGCATCTACACGCTCGATGCCGGTGAGATAGCTGCGTTGAGCGCCGACACCGGCTGGGACGACGAGGGCCGCGCCTTCGGTGCCTTCGACCGGGCCTGGCCCGGCGCCGGCGCCGTCTATCGTTTCTTCGATCCGGCGACCGGCTGGCATCTCTTCACCCCCGATCTCGGCGAAGGTCTGCAGATCGAAGGGGCCGAATATCAGGGCATCGGCTGGTATTCGGCGCTCTTCGTTCCGGTTCTGCCGTCCGAGATCACTTTCGACCGTTCCGACGATGTTTCGCTCACCGATCCGATCGACAGCGACGGCACTCTGGTCAAGGAAGGGACGGGCACGCTCGAGATCGCTTCCATTGCCAGTTTCGAAGGCGGCATCGAGGTTGAGGACGGCAAGCTGCTGGTCAATGGCGTGCTGGGCGGCGGCCCGCTTAATGTCGGGCCGGGCGGCATTCTCGGCGGCGGCGGCATTATCGGTACACAGACCAATATCGGCGGCACGCTGTCGCCCGGCCAGTCGCCCGGTACGCTGACCTTCCTCGCGCCGGTTGTCATTGCGCCGGGCGCGACGCTCGAAATCGAGGTCGACGGGCCGCTGCCGGTCGACGGCGCCGGCGGCTATGACCGGGTGCTGGTGCTCGGTGCCGGAAACGGTTTTGCCGCCGACGGCACGCTCGATATCCGCCTTCGCGGCATCACGCCGCCCGCCAACAATGATTTCACGCCCGCGCTCGGGCAACGCTTCGACGACATCGTCGCGGCCGCTGGCGGCGTGACCGGCTCCTTTGCCGCGCTGGCGCAGCCGGGTTCGGGGCTCGCGCCCGGCACGCGGATGGATGTCATCTACGGTCCGCAGACGATCGATCTTGTCGTCACGCCGGCGGCCTATGGCGACCTCGCGGCGGCAGGCGTGGCGCAGAACCTCAATCAGATGCAAGTCGGCGCGGCGCTCGATGCGATCCGTCCGGCGGCGGGTATTCGTCCCACCGGTGCGGCGGGCGATCTCTTTCCGGCGCTGGCGCCGCTCGGCGCGACGGCGATTGCGCCGGCGCTCGACAGTCTGTCGGGGCAGGTCCATGCCGATGCGCTCGACGCGGCACTGGCCGGGCGGCGCCTTCTCCAATCGCTGGTCTTCGCGCCGCCAGCCGGAGCGGGCAGGGCCGCGGCCAAGGGAGCCTGGATGCAGGTTTTCGACAGCCGCGGCCGCCAGCGCGATGCCGGCGGTATTGCCGGCTACGACAATGATCATCGCGGCTTCGTCTTCGGCGTCGAAGGCGCCACGACGCCCGAACTTCTTCTGGGCGTCTCCATAGGCCAGGTCGAAACGCGCGTCGCCGCCGCCAATGGCTCGGCCGACGTGACCAGCCTCTTTGCCGCCGTCCACGGCGTGCAGGCTCTCGGTCCCGCCGTGCTGCACGGACATCTGGTCGGCGGCACCGACAGCTATGAAACGAACCGCGCCGTGCGCGCCGGCGCCTTCGCCGCCGATCCCGAAGGCGATGCCGATGGCTGGGGCGTCGCCGGCGCGGCCGGCTTGACGCGGGCCTTTGCGCTGGCGCCGTCCTTCACGCTCGCGCCCGAGGCGGGCCTCGCCTTCGCGCATCTCGAGCGCAAGACATTTTCCGAAAGCAATGGCGGCAGCGCCGCGCTCGACGTTTCGGCCGCTTCGCGTTCGTCGTTGCGCAGCCGTCTCGGCGCAACGCTCGCCTATGCCGGTTCCGGTGTCGCCGCCGACGTCACGCTCGGCTGGGCGCACGAGTTCGCCGACAGCGCCGCCGCATCGTCGGCCGCGCTGGCGGGCGGCGGCTTCACCGTCCATGCCGCGCCGCCCGGCCGCGACACGCTCGAACTCGGCACCGGCCTCGCACTGGTGCTCGGGCCCTCGACCGCGCTCGAAGCCGGCTACCGCCTCGCCGCCAGCAAGGACGCCACCGCACATGCCGCGACGCTCAATTTGCGGGTGAGCTGGTAGGGGGCGGCATGCACCTGGTCGATGGCCCGGAAGAGTGCCGCCGGAAGCTCCGAAATCATCTCCCCCGTTTGCACCCAAAACTGCTCGCAGCTCGCCCCCGCGAATCGCACCGCGCCGTACACCGGAATCCGCTCTCTGGGTCGCACCGGAAAGCACTCCCAATCCGTCTCTTTCAATAGCACCGCGCCGGTCTCCGCACCCGCCTCTCAATTCGTCTCTTTCGATCGCTCATCAGCGGGGATAATTGCGTCCGGCGGCCGGGGATAACTTGCCCCGAAATGAATTTGTGACAGTTTTTTGACAGTTCGGTGACAGAGGGCCGGTTTATCCCCGCCTTTTACCTTTCAAAAAACTTATCCCCGGCCTTCGCGGCGGCCTTAAAATCCGTCCACGGATCAATAGCGCGCGGCT
>JAHBYM010000205.1 GCA_019635975.1 Parvibaculum sp.
TTCGCCGGTCACAAGCTTGGGCAGATATTTCTTTTTCTGTTCGTCGGTGCCGTGCTGCGAGAGCGCGGAGTATGCGCCGTGACTGAGGCCCGGATACATGCCGAAAGCCATGTTGGCCGACGAGACCATTTCGTTGAAAATGACGCCGAGCGCGTTCGGGAGCCCCTGCCCGCCATATTCCGTGTCGGCGACGAGCGCCGGCCAGCCGCCATCGACCAGCAATTTGTAGGCTTCCTTGAAGCCCGTGGGCGTCGTCACCACGCCGTTTTCGAGCTTGCAGCCCTCGCGGTCGCCGATCTGGTTCAGCGGCTGCAGAACTTCCTCGGTGAGCTTGCCGGCTTCCTCGAGAATGGCGTCGACGAGATCGGCCGGCGCGTCGGCAAAGCCCGGCAGGTCGCCATATTGCGAGAAGTCGAGCAACTCGTTCAGCAGAAAGCGATATTCGCGCAGCGGCGCTTTGTAGGTCGGCATGGGTTTCCTCCGGCGGGTTTGCGGGGCCGGTTCGTGCCGGCCGCGCCAAGCCTCAGACGATAGCCTTTTCCGGCTTTTTCGTCTTCGCCGCTTCGGAGGCCACAAACTTCTTTTGGGCCCGGTCGCGCTTTTCGCTGGCCGCGATCTGCGCCTCGAGGCGGGCGCAGCTTTCTTCCAGTGTCTTGATCTGGAGGTCGATCTCGCGGCGCTGCTCCTTCAAGCTTTCGATACGGCGGCGGAACTTGCCGATGGCGACGCGGTTTTGCGTCACACAGCCGTCTTCCTGGTCGTAGTGGCTCAGGATTTCCTTGATCTCGGCCAGCGCCAGCCCGACGTTCTTGCCGCGCACGATCAGCGTCAAGCGCGCACGGTCACGCGGGTGATAGACTCGGGTCTGGCCGCGGCGCTCGGGCGACAGCAGCCCCTTGTCTTCATAGAAGCGGATGGCGCGGGTCGTCAGGCCGAATTGCTCGGCAAGCTGGGTGATCGAGAAGGTCTCGCCAGCGGTATCGCGGCTGTTGCGGCGGGGCGCCTCGCTGGCGCTGTGAAGCTGCTGGTCCATGAGATGGTCGCTCCCTGAATGCGGCATTTTTTGGCTGTTTTCAGCCGTTTTTCTGAGGTGGACCGGACTCTAGTTTACGTTGACGTAAGCGTCAAGAGGCGGCGACGGACGGCCGATCTGATATGTTCGCCGCGATTTGCACGGAGGCCTGACATGCGACCGACAACGATCCCGATTGTGGCCCTTGCGGCGATTTCGATGCTGGCGGCCTGCGCGCCGGGTCCGGTGCGGGAGCAGCCGCCCGTCAATGTCAGCACCACAAGCTTGCCGGCGGCCGCCAGCGCCGCGGCCGAGGCCGACACACCGCTTGGCCGCGCCGTGACCAACGCGGTCAACGAATGGCGCAAGACGCGCGGCGTCGGCGCGCTTGCCACCGATGCGACGCTGCAACGCGCCGCCGCCGTCCATGCCGCCGACATGGCGCTGCGCGGCTATTTCGGTCATCACAACCCGGAAGGTCAGGGGCCGCGCGAACGGGTGCTGGCGGTCGACAAGAATTTCGAGGCCCGCATCTCGGAAAACGTCCAGGTGGTGGATGGGCCCAGCTACGCCGCGATGAGCGATGCGGCGCTGGCGAAGCTCATGGTCGAGAAATGGGCGCAGAGCCCGCAGCACCGGCAGAACATGCAATCGGCAGACGCAACGCGCAGCGGCGTCGGCATCGGGCGGGCGGGGACGCGGATCATCGCCGTGCAGGTGTTCGCCGGAAATTGACGGCCCATTGCGGGGCGGGCCTGCGAGGTGAGATGCTCGCGCGATCTCAACTCCGGGGAAGCAGCACCATGAAACGCAGAGAGTTTATCGGCGGCGCGGCGGCCGGCGCGCTTGCCATGCCGGCACTGGCGCGGGCCGACGGCGCCATCGAATGGAAGATGGCGACGGCCTGGCCGAAGGGCGCACCGGGCGTCGGCGTCAATGCGCAACGGCTCGCCGACCGGATCGGCGCGATGTCGGGCGGGCGGCTGACGGTGAAGCTTTTCGGCGCGGGCGAGCTTGTGCCGCCCTTCGAGGTTTTCGATGCCGTGTCGCAGGGCACCTGCGAAATGGGGCACGGCACGCCCTACTACTGGCAGGGCAAGAACCCGGTCTTCCATTATTTCACCGGCGTGCCCTTCGGCATGATGGCGCCGGAAATGGCCGGCTGGCTGCAATTCGGCGGCGGGCAGGCGCTTTGGGACGAAGCCTATGCGCCCTTCGGCGTGGTGCCTTTTTATGCCGGGTCGAGCGGCGTGCAGGCCGGCGGCTGGTTCCGCAGGCAAGTCAATTCGCTCGACGATCTGAAGGGATTGAAGTTCCGCATCGCCGGGCTTGGCGGCGAGGTGATGCGCAGGCTCGGCGCCAGCGTCGTGCTGACGCCGCCCGGCGAAATTTTCACCGCGATGAAGAACAACACGATCGACGCGGCCGAATGGGTCGGTCCGTGGAACGACATCGCCTTCGGGCTCAACAAGGCCGCGCGCTACTACTACCTGCCCGCCTTCCACGAAGCGGGGCCGGCGCTGGAGCTGACGGTCAACAGGGCGAAGTTCGAGAGCCTCGCGCCGGACCTCAAGGACATCGTGCGCGGCGCGGCGATGGCGAGTGCCGCCGAAACGCTGGCCGACTTCACCTTCCACAACGCCCAAGCCTTTGCCGGACTGGTTGCGGCCGGCGGCACGGAACTCAGGACATGGCCGGAACCGGTCGCGGAAGCGATGGCCGAGGCGGCGCGCGCCGTGCTCGCCGAACTTGCCGCGAGCAGCGACCTTGCGGGCCGGGTCGCGGGCTCTTACGGCCGGGCTCTTGACCATGCCCGCGCCTGGTCGAAATGGAGCGACGTCGCAATGCTCGGGCTTCGCAACGATCATTCCGTGGGCTGAGGCTGGCGCCCCGGAAATCGCTCCCGTTAACCCCGCCTTTACCTAGGTTGGCGCTTTATGAGGGAGATTGCCGGCCTGCGTTCACACGCCGTTCGGCGATGGTGCAACCGCTACAAGGTTTTGGGGCAGCGCGCGTTCGTAATACCAGATAGCGCGGTTTATACTGCCTCAGAGGGTTAACGGGCATAGTGATTCGGATGAGACCGGGGGTTCCATGGAGCGTCAAGGGCATTGAGCCCGAGGCGCGCGAGGCGGCCAAGCAGGCCGCCCGGCGAGCGGGCGTGACGCTCGGCGCGTGGCTGAACCAGGTCATCATGGATACGGGCACGGACGAAGTGGGCGCCGATGGCGCCGGTTCCGCTGCCTACCGAAACGCCTATGCGCCGCCGCCCGAGGCCATGCCGCAACCGGCGCCGGCCGAACCGAAACCTGCCACCGGGGTCGATCTCACTCCCGTGGCGGAGGCGGTGCGCGAGGTGGTGCAGCGGGTCGAGAACAGCGAACGCCG
Source organism: Parvibaculum sp. (assembly GCA_019635975.1). Classification (GTDB taxonomy): domain Bacteria; phylum Pseudomonadota; class Alphaproteobacteria; order Parvibaculales; family Parvibaculaceae; genus Parvibaculum. The sequence goes on from JAHBYM010000205.1 coordinate 3,401, forward strand.
CACCGCGGAAATGACGCGCAGGCTCGAAGCGACGGTGGGACAACTCGCCCAGCGCATCGACCAGTCGGAGTACGACATGGACGACAGATATGCCGAGGCCCGGGTTTCCGATGCGCGATCGCTGGATCCGCTCGACCGGAAATTGCAGCAGCTTCACGAACGCATGGAACGCGCCGAACGCGCGCGCGGCGGCGGGTTGCGCCCCGAGGATGCGCGCACGATCCAGACACTCGAAAAAGCCGTCAATGCGGTCGTCGATCATCTCGACGCGACGGAGCGGCGCACCGACGAAACGCTGAGCGAGATCCGCCAATCGCTGGCCTCGCTTTCCGACCGCGTCGAAACGGCGGAAGAGGAGACCGAGCGGGAGGAAGCCAAGAAGCGGGCGCGCGCGCTCGAAGACGCGTTGATGCAGCTTGCGACGCGCATGGAAAAGATGGAGCACGGCGTCACCGGCATCGGCCCGCAAGCCGTGGAAGCCGCGCTGAAGGCTATCGAGGAAAAATCCCACGCCGAAAACCAGCGCGCCACCATCGACCGGCTTCAGTCCAGCATCGAGCAAATGGCGCGGCGGCTGGAGCAGACCGAACATCGCACCGAGGAAACGGTCAAGACATTCGAGACGAGCGTCAGTAGCATCGCGCGCAAGCTCGAAGAGCTCGACAATGTGCAGCGCCACGAAATTCCGCAGGCGCTGGCGCAGCGTCTCGA
>JAHBYM010000206.1 GCA_019635975.1 Parvibaculum sp.
CGCGAGCGCCGGAGACATTCCGGCGCTCGCGCGCGTTTGGCACGATGGCTGGCACGCCGGCCACGCGCATTTGTCTCCCGAGATCGCGGCGCTGCGTCCATTTGAATTTTTCGAGCAGCGCATGGAGGGCGGCGACTGCGATTGCATCGTCGCCTGTGCCGGCGGAAAGCTTGTAGGCTTTGCGCGCTGGGAGGGCGACGGCATCGCGCAGGTTTTCGTGCTGCCTGCCTGGCACGGAAAGGGCGCGGCCGTGCTCGCGCTCGCCGCCGCTGAGGAGCAATTGAGAAGCGCGGGACACAGCCGCATCTGGTTGCAATGCCAGGTCGGCAACGGCCGTGCGCGGCGTTTCTACGAGAAGCATGGCTGGTTGGTCGTCCGCGAACACGATACCGACATCGGCACCGTCACCGGCCGCATGCCGCAACGCGTCTGGCGGATGGAGAAGGACCTCTAGAGCGGTGGTGCTTTGTCGGCTTTGGTCCGCCCATAAGCCTGCGTGATCCGGTCGAACACGATGGCGAGCGCGACGATGGCGATGCCCGCCGTAAGTCCGCGCCCGACATCGAGACGTTGAATACCGAGCAGCACTTCTTCGCCGAGCCCCCGCGCACCGATCATCGACGCGATTACGACCATCGACAGCGCCAGCATCGTCGTCTGGTTGATGCCCGCCATGATGCTGGGAAGAGCCAACGGCAGCTTGATGTCGACAAGAAGACGCCATTTGTCCGCGCCGAGATCGGCGGCGACTTCGACAAGCTTTCGGTCCACCGTTCGCAAGCCGAGATCGACGAGTCGGATCAGCGGCGGCGTTGCATAGATGACTGTCGCGAAGAGGGCAGGCACCTTGCCGAGACCGAACAGCATCAGCGCCGGGATCAGGTAAACGAAGCTCGGCATGGTCTGCATCGCGTCGAGCACCGGCAGCATGATCCGCCGCCCAAGGTCGTTCGATGCCATCGCGATGCCGAGCGGCAGCCCGATCAGCACCGTGATGAAAACCGAAACGAGCATCAGCGCCAGCGTCTGTATCGCCAGATCCCAGAGCCCCAGCATGCCGATGAGAACCAGCAGCATGGCCAGCGCGGCAGGAAGCACGATCCGCCGCGAGGCGTGCCAGGCGGCGCCGGCAATCGCCAGAACGATGAGCCACCAGGGCAGGAAGCCGAGCGCCGTCTCCAACGCCACGATGACGGCGAGCAGCCACCCGCTTGCTGCGTGGAAGGCATTGCCGTAATCGGCAACGAAGTTCTTCATCGCGCGGTTGACCCATTGCTCGACGGGAAACTCGAGCGCCGCCGGGAAACTTCTGGCCACCGCCTCTCTGTCGCCGGTCACGCGATCGGCGATTTCGGGTGTCACCCATTGCCGCCAGACATCGGGCCGCGTCTCGATAAAATGAAGCGCTGCGTCGCGTGCCGATGCTTCTCTATTCGCCTGCATATAGGCAAGCGCCTCGCTCACCATCTGTCCCGTGGTCTCATAAGTGCGCAGGAAGACGGAAATTTCCGGCGCTTTCTCCACGAAATTTGCATTTGCGCCGACGATGACCTCGACGGTCGGGAAAGCGACCGGCGGATGACGTTCGGGATTGGCGTTGAATGCATTCCACGCTTCCTCCGAATAGCGCGGCTCTTCGAGTTTCACGAGATCGAAGGCGCCGAGAACCCAGGTCGGCCCCCAGTAATAGGCGACGACAGGCTCGCCCCGCTCATAGGCGGAGGCGATGGCGGCGGCAAGCGCCGCGCCGGTTCCGGGCCGGAAGTTCGTGTAAAACCGGTCGAGCCCATACCCCTTCAGCTTGCGCGTGCTCTGTTCCTCGCAGCTCCAGCCGAGAATGCAATTGTAGAATCGTCCCTTGCCCGGCTGCTCCGGATCGCGAAAGAGCGGCGCATATTGTTTGAGATCGGAAACCGAGCGAAGGCCGGGCGCCATGGGCTCGATACCGCGCGCATCGTCGCCCGCGATCACGTAGCGCGGCACATACCAGCCTTGCACGGCGTCCGGAAAATTCGTGCCGAGAGAAACCACGGTCCCCGCTTGCAGCGCATCGTTCCACGGCTCGGTTACATTGTCGCGCCAAACCTCCATCAGCACGTCGATGTCGCCCTGTCCAAGGCCGGTGATCAGCGGCAGCGTCGAACCGGGCAGTACATCCGTTTCACAGCCATATCCGCGTTCTAGGATGACGCGCGCAAGCTCGGTGTGAAAGGCGTTGGAATCCCAATCGAGTCCGCCGAACAACACCGGCCGGTCGATCTCGCATACCGGTGCGGCGGCGGAAGCGGGCAAAAATCCGCCGGTCGCAAGAAGAAGGGCCGCGAGCGCGAAGAGGAACCGGATCGGCATCGAAGCACTATAGGGATCGCGTTTCGGCTTTGCCAATCGCGTACGGCCAAAGAAAAAGGGGAACCCGGAAGGTTCCCCAATTCACTTCGATCCGGCGGCGCGAATTACTTGCCGCCGGTCGCCAGCTTGAAGAACTTGCCGGTCTGCTCGCCGCCCATGAAGAAGGGCGTCGCATTCGAGAAGTCGGAAATCTTCTCCCAGTTTTCGGCGACCTTCTCGGCCGTCAGCCCGTCGCGGCCGAGAAAAATGCCTTCGGCCTCTTCCATCCGCGCGGCGGCGAAAACGCCGGCGCCCGCGCAAAGGATCACGCCGGTCGGCGCATTTTCGGAAACGAGGAACATCACACCCGGCGACACGGCGTCCGGCGTCAGCATCTCTTCGGCTTCCGGCGGCATCAGGTCCGACGTCATGCGCGTATAGGCAACCGGCGCCAGCGCATTGCAGTGAATGTTGTTCTTCTGGCCTTCGAGCTTCAGCGTATTGATGAAGCCGACAACGGCGAGCTTCGCCGCGCCGTAGTTCGTCTGGCCGAAATTGCCGTAAAGGCCGGTCGAGGAAGCGGTCACCACGATGCGGCCGTAGTTCTGCTCCTTCATGATCTCCCAGACCGCCTTGGTCGGCTTCACTGTGCCCATCAGATGCACGTCGACAACGACCTGAAAGTCCGCGATTTCCATTTTCGAGAACGACTTGTCGCGCAGGATGCCGGCATTGTTGATCAGGATGTCGATGCGGCCGAACTTGTCCATGGTCTGCTTGACCATGTTGGCGACGCCCTCGTCGTCCGTCACCGACGAACCGTTGGCGATCGCCTCGCCGCCCAGCGCCTCGATCTCCGCGACCACCTTCTTGGCCGCTTCCGAAGAGCCGCCGGCGCCGGTCCGGTCGCCGCCGAGGTCGTTCACCACCACCTTGGCGCCGCGGCGCGCAAGCTCCAGCGCATGGGACCGGCCGAGACCGCCGCCCGCGCCGGTAACAATGGCGACCTTGCCGTCAAATCGAATGCTCATCGGTAATTCTCCAGTTGAACTGCCGGCCGCCTGAGGGGCCGAAGGAAGGAGGCCGCACCGCTCTTTCGAAGCGGAAATGGGCCGTCTCTGCGGAAACTGGGGGGACTTTGTGCATGAGAGGGGGCCGGGGGTCAAGGGAACGAAACGCCGCCGAAACCAGGCCGCCGCCGTTGCGTGCCCGGCTGCCGACCCTATGATGGCCCGACCCGCCGGATACCCGCCCGAGAGCCCGTTTCATGCCCCTTTCGTCCCTTCAGAGCGCCCTCGGGCTTGCCGTGATTGTCGGCCTCGCTTGGGCGCTGAGCGAGAACCGCCGCACCGCCGGCGGCAATCTGCTGAAGGACGGCGCCGTCGCGATCGCGCTGCAGCTTGCCCTTGCGTTGGCCTTGTTGAAGCTCCCGGTCATGCGCGACGCGATGCTGGGCCTCAACAGTGTCGTCGAGGCGCTGATGGCGGCGACGGGCGCCGGCACGGGCTTCGTCTTCGGCTATCTCGGCGGCGGCGACGCGCCCTATGAAGTCTCCCATCCGCAAAACAGTTTCGTGCTGGCCTTTCAGGCGCTGCCGCTCGTCCTGTTCATGTCGGCCCTGTCGGCGCTCTTCTGGTACTGGCGCATCCTGCCGGCGGTGACGCGCGGCTTTGCATTTCTGCTGCGCAAGAGCATGGGCATCGGCGGTGCGGTCGGCTTGTCGTCGGCCGCCAACATCTTTGTCGGCATGGTCGAGGCGCCGCTT
>JAHBYM010000207.1 GCA_019635975.1 Parvibaculum sp.
GTCTTCGTGCGGGACCTGCTTCTGGACGCGCATATCGGCGCCTTCCGCCACGAGGTCGGCGCCGCCCAGCCAATCCGCGTCAACGTCGACCTGACCGTCTCGGAGGCTGCCCATGGCGACGAATTGTCGAACGTCGTCTGCTACGCGACGGTCGTCGACCGGATCAAAACCATCGTCGCGGAAGGGCATCTCAACCTTGTCGAAACACTGGCCGAGCGCATCGCTGGTTCCTGCCTGTCCGACGAGCGGGTGCGTGTCGCGCTGGTGCGCGTCGAAAAGCTGGCGGTGATACCCGAAGCCTCGAGCGTGGGCGTCGAAATCGAGCGTATTCGCCCGCGCGGCTGACGCCAAAAGCGGCGTCCGAAAGCCGCAATAGAATCAACGCGTTGGGCATTTCAAACGCCGCACACGGAGGATTTGTGCACAGCAACGCACCCACCCCCCGGGTCCGGGCCGGCCGGCCCGCACAATTGGCCAAGGCGGCGGAGGCCGTGAAATAGGTCAGAAAAACCCATACATTCCAATGTCTTAGCAAAGGCGGGGTTTTGACCCGCTGTCACAAATCCTAATTATTACAAGACGTTGACAGTCCCGGGACCGGTCGGACTGGAAAGTTTCAACACACTTATCCACAGGCGGCGGCGGACCACGAAGGCGCCCGCAATGCTATACAAACCCTGATGAACGACACCGGACGCAAATCCGCCGAAAAAACGGGCGTGGCGCTGATCGCCGCCAAAGTGCGTGTGCTGCCCGACAGTCCGGGCGTCTACCGCATGTATGACGGCGATGGCGAACTCCTCTATGTCGGCAAGGCGCGAAGCCTGAAGAAGCGTGTCGCCAGCTACACCAAGCTCGCCGGACAACCGAACCGCATCGCCCGCATGATTACGGCGACGGCGCAGATGGAATTCATCACGACCGCGACCGAAACCGACGCGCTGTTGCTGGAAGCCAACCTGATCAAGCGGCTGAAGCCGCGCTACAACGTGCTGATGCGGGACGACAAATCATTCCCGCATATCCTGCTGACCGGCGATCATGAATTCCCTCAAGTGCTGAAACACCGCGGCGCCCGCGCCCGGCGCGGGGACTATTTTGGACCCTTCGCGAGCGCCGGCGCGGTCAATGCAACCCTCAACGCGCTTCAGAAGGCTTTCCTGCTGCGTTCGTGCTCCGACAGCGTCTTCGAAAGCCGGACGCGGCCCTGCCTGCTGTTCCAGATCAAACGCTGCAGCGCGCCTTGCACCGGCGAGATTTCTGGCGAGGACTACGCCGGGCTTGTTGCCGAAGCGCGCGACTTTCTGAAAGGCCGCAGCCGCAAGACGCAGGAGCAACTCGTGCGGCTGATGGACGAAGCCGCCGCCAGCCTCGACTACGAAGCCGCCACCGTCTACCGGGATCGCATTCGCGCGCTGACGCAGGTCCAGCAACATCAGGGCATCAATCCGCAGACCGTGACCGAAGCCGACCTCTTCGCGGCCTGGGCGGAAGGCGGGCAGACTTGCGTGCAGGTTTTTTTCATCCGCGCCGGCCAGAACTGGGGCAACCGGGCTTATTTTCCCCGTCACGACCGCGAATTGCCGACCGAGGAGGTGCTCGATGCCTTTCTCGCGCAATTCTACGAAGACCGGCAACCGCCCCGCATGGTGCTGCTGAGTCACGACACGCCCGGTAAGGCGCTGCTGGCCGAAGCGCTGACGATCCGCGCGGGCCGTAAGGTAGCGGTCGGGGTGCCGCGTCGCGGCGAAAAGCGCGAGCTTGTCGACCATGCGCTGACCAATGCCCGCGAAGCCCTGGGACGTCGTCTCGCCGAAAGCTCGTCCCAGCGCAAGCTGCTCGAAGGTGTCGCCGAGGTGTTCGGACTGGAGCAGACGCCGGAACGCATCGAAGTCTACGACAACAGCCACATACAGGGCACGAAGGCAGTAGGCGGCATGATCGTGGCCGGGCCCGAGGGCTTCATGAAGTCCCAATACCGCAAATTCAACATCAAAAACGCCGACATGGCGGCCGGCGACGACTACGCAATGATGCGCGAGGTGCTGACGCGGCGCTTTACGCGGCTGCTGAAAGAAAGCGACGGCAACGATGCCGACGACGGACCGGAAGAAACCCGGCCGGACGCCGTGTGGCCCGATCTCATCCTGATCGACGGCGGCGCGGGACAGTTGAAGGTCGCGACCGAGGTGCTGGCCGAACTCGGCATCGACAGCGTGACGGCGGTCGGCGTCGCCAAGGGACCGGAACGCGACGCAGGCCGCGAACGCTTCTTCATGGCGGGGCGTCGCGACTTCATGCTCGAACCGCGCAACCCGGTCCTCTACTACCTGCAACGGCTGCGCGACGAAGCGCATCGCTTCGCCATCGGCAGCCATCGGGCACGGCGCTCGAAGGCGATCGGCGTCAATCCGCTGGACGAGGTGCCCGGCGTCGGGCCGGGCCGCAAACGGGCCTTGCTGAAACATTTCGGATCGGCGCGCGCCGTGGCCCGCGCCGGCCTCACCGACCTCGAATCGGTCGATGGCATCAGCACGGCCGTGGCACGTGCCGTCTATGACCATTTCCACGGGAATCCGGACGGCGCGGCTTGATATTCGCCCGCCCGGTCGCGACATTCGCATCGGGAATGCTAGACTGCAGGCCCACGACATATGGACCCCGACATGGCGACCAACCTGCCGAACCTGCTCACCTATTTCCGCATCGCGCTGGTGCCGGCGGTCGTTGCCTGCTTCTACATCCCCGGCGACGCCGGGCATTGGGCCGCGCTGTTTCTCTTCATCGTCGCCGGCCTCACCGATTTCTTCGACGGTTATCTGGCCCGCGCCTGGGAACAGCAGTCCAATCTCGGACGGATGCTTGACCCGATCGCCGACAAGCTGCTGGTCGCCGTCGTTCTGATCGCGCTGACCTGGCAGGACGTCATAGCGGGCTTCTCGCTCTGGGCGGCAATCATCATCCTCTGCCGCGAAATACTGGTCTCTGGTCTGCGCGAGTTCCTGGCGGAGCTGCGCGTCAGCGTACCTGTGACGCAACTTGCAAAATGGAAAACCGCGATCCAGATGGTGGCGCTGGGTTTCCTGCTCGGGGGCCCGGCCGCCGACAAGATCATGCCCGGCATCACCGAGATGGGCCTGACGCTGCTCTGGGCCGCCGCCATCCTGACGCTCTACACGGGCTACGACTATTTCCGGGCCGGCATCCACCACCTCACCGACGAAACGCCGAAGCGCCGCGAACCGCCGGCGGCGGCGAAGCCGGCGGCCGAACAGGACGGACGGGCGTGAAGCTCCTCTATTTCGCATGGGTGAAACAGAAGACCGGAATGGGCGAGGAAGATGTCGTACCGCCCGCCGGCACCGGCAATGTCCATCAACTGATCGCCTGGCTGAAAACGCGCGGTGAGGGATACGAAGCCGCTTTCGCCGATCTCGGCGTCATCCGCTGCGCCGTCGACCAGGAGCATGGCGACCTTGACACGCCGATCGCCGGCGCCTCCGAAGTCGCCTTCTTTCCGCCGGTGACGGGCGGCTGAGAAGATGATCCGTGTTCAGACCGATGATTTCGACATCGGCGCCGAAGTGGCGGCGCTGACGGGTGGCCGCACCGACATCGGCGCGGTCGTGACCTTCTCCGGACTGGTGCGCGACGCGAGCGGCAGCGCACCCGTCACGTCGATGGAACTCGAACACTATCCCGGCATGACCGAAAAAGAGCTCGCCCGCATCGAGGCGGAAGCCCATGAGCGCTGGCCGCTGCAGGCAACGCTGATCGTGCATCGCGTCGGCAGGCTGGCGCCCGGCGACAACATCGTCCTCGTCATCGCCGCCTCGGCCCATCGCGAGGCCGCCTTCGAGGCCGCGTCCTTCCTGATGGACTATCTGAAGACCCGCGCGCCCTTCTGGAAGCGTGAGGAGGGAGCTGGCAAGGCACATTGGGTGGACGCCCGCGAAAGCGACGACAAGGCCGCAACGCGCTGGAAGCGCTAGCGCGCCGCATTTTCGCCACGGCCATTGCGCGAACGCGGCGTTACCCGCAGCCGGCCGGCGGCCTAGAACGGGTCTATCCCGAAACATCGCCGGAG
>JAHBYM010000208.1 GCA_019635975.1 Parvibaculum sp.
GCGCTGCGCCACAGCTTCGCGACGCATCTGCTGGCGGGCGGCGGCGACTTGCGCGCCATCCAGGAACTGCTCGGCCATGCGAGCCTGTCGACGACGCAGGTCTATACCGAAGTCGACCCGGCGCGGCTGCTGGAGATCTACGACAAGGCGAAGGGGCGGCGGTGAAGGAAATGCATGGCATCGTGACGGCGGTCAGCGTCAGCGCAACCCATACGATGCAAAAGCCGAATGCCGACCGCATCAGATTGCTTGCCGGCCTCGGCGTCGAGGGAGACGCCCATATGGGAAAGACGGTGAAACACCGCTCCCGCGTGGCGCGCGACCCTTCCCAGCCGAACCTGCGTCAGGTTCATCTGATCCATGCCGAGCTGCTGGACGAACTGGAGGATATGGGCTTCAGCGTCGCGCCGGGCCGCATGGGCGAGAACATCACGACGCGGGGGATCGACCTGCTGGCACTTCCCGCGGGGACAAAGCTGCGGCTTGGCATGAACGCCATTGTGGAAATCACCGGATTGCGCAACCCTTGCATCCAACTCGACGGCATCAAGCCCGGCTTGATGAGTGCCGTTCTCGACCACGACACTCAGGGCAACCTGATCCGCAAGGCGGGCATCATGGGAATCGTCATGGTGGCAGGCGAGGTGAGGCCCGGCGACGAAATTCGCGTGGAGATGCCGCCGGGCGAGCCTGTGCCGTTGAAACCCGTCTGAACGGGTACATCACATATGGATCGGCAGCCCTGTGACCGCGAGTGCGGCTTCCTTGATCGCTTCGGACATGGTCGGATGGGCGATGCACATGCGGGCGATGTCTTCCGAACTCGATGAGAATTCCATCGCGGTCACGGCCTGCGCGATCATCTCGCCCGCATTCACGCCGACAATGTGAATGCCGAGGATGCGGTCGGTCTTCTTGTCGGCGAGAATCTTGACGAAGCCTTCGGTCGTCTTGTTGGCCTTGGCGCGGCCATTAGCGGTGAAGGGAAACTTGCCGGCATTGTAGTCGATGCCCGCTTCCTTCAACTGCTCTTCGGTCTGGCCGACGCTTGCCACTTCCGGCGAGGTATAGACGACGCCCGGAATGACGTCGTAATTGACGGCGCCGTAGTGACCCGCAAGCTTTTCGGCGAGTGCGACGCCCTCTTCCATCGCCTTGTGGGCGAGCATCGGGCCGGCGACGCAATCGCCGATCGCATAGATCCCGTCGACGCTGGTCTTGTAGCCGGCGTCGATTTCGACGCGGCCGCGTTTGTCGGTCTTGACGCCCGCCTCGTCGAGACCGAGACCGGCGGTGTAGGCGACGCGACCGATCGAGACGAGCACCACATCGGCATCGAAGACCTGCGCTTCGCCGCCCTTGGCGGGCTCGACCGAAACCTTGAGGCCGGATTTCTGCTTCTCGACTTTCGTCACCTTGGCGCCGAGTTTGAACGTGAAGCCCTGCTTCTTGAGGATGCGGGTGAAATTCTTGACGACCTCGCCATCCATGCCCGGCAGAATATTGTCGAGGAATTCGACCACCGTCACTTCGGCGCCGAGACGGCCCCAGACCGAGCCGAGCTCGAGCCCGATGACGCCGCCGCCGATGACGAGCAGCTTGCCCGGCACTTTTTCCAGCGTCAGCGCGCCGGTCGAGGACACCACCGTCTTCTCGTCGATCTCGATGCCCGGAAGCTGCGCGACGTCGGAGCCGGTGGCGATGACGATGTTCTTCGTTTCCAGCACGCGGTCGCCCGCCTTGACCTTGCCGGCCGCCTCGATGACGCCCTCGCCCTTCACCCATTCGATCTTGTTTTTCTTGAACAGGAATTCGACGCCCTTGGTATTGCCGTCGACCGCCTCGTCCTTGAAGGCGAGCATCTGTTTGAGATTGAGCTTCGGCTTCGGCACCTCGATGCCCATGCCCTCGAAACTCTCGCCCGCCTCGTGGAAAAGTTCCGACGCATGCAGCAGCGCCTTCGACGGAATGCAGCCGGTATTGAGACAGGTGCCGCCGAGCCGGTCGCGCTTTTCGACCACCGCGACCTTGAGCCCAAGCTGCGCCGCCTTGATCGCGCATTCGTAACCGCCGGGCCCGGCACCGATCACCACAAGGTCGAGTTGGTCCGCCATTGAATTACCTCAGAGATCGAGAAGCAGGCGTTGCGGGTCTTCGAGCGACTCTTTCACGCGCACAAGGAAGGTGACCGCCTCCTTGCCGTCGACGATGCGGTGGTCGTAGGAAAGCGCCAGATACATCATCGGGCGGATTTCGACCTTGCCGCCGATCGCCATCGGCCGCTCCTGAATCTTGTGCATGCCGAGCACGCCCGATTGCGGCGCGTTGAGGATCGGCGTCGACATCAGCGAGCCGTAGACGCCGCCATTCGAAATCGTGAAGGTTCCGCCCTGCAGTTCTTCGAGCTTGAGCTGGCCGTCGCGGGCGCGACTTCCGAGCGCATTGATTTCCTTTTCGATCCCGGCCAGCGACAGGTCCTGCGCGTCGCGCAGCACCGGCACGACAAGGCCGCGATCGGTGCCGACCGCGACGCCGATATTGTAGTAGTTCTTGTAGACCAGTTCCTCGCCGTCGATCTCGGCGTTGACGGCCGGGATTTCGCGCAGCGCATGGATGCAGGCCTTGACGAAGAAGCCCATGAAGCCGACGCGCACGCCATGCTTCTTCTCGAAGAGATCCTTGTATTGTGAGCGGAGCGCCATGACGTTGGTCATGTCCACCTCGTTAAAGGTGGTAAGCATGGCCGCCGTGTTCTGCGCTTCCTTGAGGCGGGTCGCGATGGTCTTGCGGAGCCGCGTCATCTTCACGCGTTCCTCGCGCGCGGCATCGCCCTGGGACGCGCGCGCCTGAACCGGCGCGGCGGCAGGCTTTGCCTTCGCGGCCGCTTCGGCATCTTCCTTGGTCACACGGCCGCCGCGGCCGGTGCCTTCGACCTTCGACACATCGAGATCGTTTTCGGCGGCGACACGCCGCACTGCCGGCGAGGGCGCGGCATCGGCGGGCTTTGCCGGCGCTTTCGTCTCGGATTTCGGTTCCGGCTTCTGTTCGGGTTTGGCTTCGGCCTTTTTCGGCTCTTCCTTTTTGGCGGCGGGCGCGGACACCTTGCCCTTGCCTTCGCCGATCTCGCCGAGAAGCGCACCGACCTCGACCGTCTCGCCGTCCTTGACCATGATTTCGCCGAGCACGCCCGAGGCCGGCGCCGGCACTTCGACCGTCACCTTGTCGGTTTCAAGCTCGACCAGCGGCTCGTCCGCCGTCACCTGATCGCCCGGTTTCTTGAACCATTGCGCGACGGTCGCCTCCGTCACCGATTCGCCCAGCGTGGGCACGCGAATTTCCGTCGCCATTCGTCTCTCGCCTTTCCGAAACCGGAGCCCGCCCGAAGCCTCAATCGATCTTCAGTGCTTCCGAAAGAAACTGGTTCAATTCCTGATTGTGTTTGCTGAGGAGCCCCGTCGCCGTCGCCGCAGACGCCGGCCGTCCGACATAGGACGCACGGCGGTAGCGCGCGCCGACATGGTCGAGCACCCATTCGATGTTGGGCTCCATGAAGAACCATGCGCCCATGTTTTTCGGTTCTTCCTGGCACCAGACGAATTCCGCCTGCGGGAAGCGCGACAGCTCGGTGATGAGCGACTTCGCCGGGAAGGGATAAAGCTGCTCGACGCGCATCAAGTAGATGTCGTTGATCTCGCGCCGTTCGCGCTCTTCATAGAGATCATAATAAACCTTGCCGGTACAGAGCACGACGCGCTTGATCTCCTTGTCGGCGACAAGCTTGATCTTCTGGTCGGGAAGCAACTCCGCATCGTCCCAGAGCACGCGGTGGAACGACGAACCGGGCCCGAGCTCCTCGAGCTTCGAGACACAACGCTTGTGCCTGAGCAGCGATTTCGGCGTCATCATGATCAGCGGCTTGCGGAACTTGCGGTGCATCTGCCGCCGGAGCACATGGAAATAGTTCATCGGCGTCGTGCAGTTGACGATCTGCATGTTGTCTTCGGCGCAGGATTGCAGGAAGCGTTCGAGCCGCGCCGAGGAATGCTCCGGCCCCTGGCCTTCATAGCCATGCGGCAGCAG
>JAHBYM010000209.1 GCA_019635975.1 Parvibaculum sp.
GCAGGGCAGTCCCGCCGCATCGCGCAAGCCCACGGCCTGTCCCGGCCTGTCGAGCGGCGCGGCAAGACGGCTGTCCACGGCGATGCGCGCGGCGTAGCCAGAATGTGCGAAGGCCATCACAGGTTGACCGACCGCGAATCCCGTGACGCCCTCGCCGAGCGCCGCGACGCGGCCCGACGCCTCAAGTCCGGGAACGAAAGGCGCGGACATGCCGGGCACCTTGCCCTGGCGCAGGAGGATTTCGACGAAGTTCACGCCCGCATAGGCAACATCGATGGTGATCTGTCCCGGTGCCGGATCAGGCAGCGGCACATCCATTTCGACGAGAACCTCGGGACCGCCGAAATCGGCAAAGCCCATCGCTTTCATACTTCTCTCCAATGCGAACAATCAGGTGAATTTCTTGGTCATCTCGGGAACGGGATTGATCGGCCCATTGCCCGCAAGCCAGCTTCTGACATTGGCGACGACCTGGTCCGCCATGCCAAACACGGCATCGAGCGTCCCGCCGGCGCAATGCGGTGTGAGAAGCACCTTCTCGTCGGCAAGAAGTGCGGCCGGGACCGCCGGCTCGCCATCGAGAACGTCGAGCGCCGCGCCGCGCAGCTTGCCGGCGGCGAGGGCGGTGACAAGCGCTGGCTGGTCGACAATCGTGCCCCGTCCGATATTCACAATGACGCCGTCGGCGCCCAGTGCCTCAAGAGCTGCGGCGTTGACGAGATGATGGGTGCTTTCGCCACCCGCCGCGGCGATGAATAGCACGTTCACGTCGCGCGCCAGCGCCGCAACGTTCTCATAGTAGAGATAGGGCACATCGTGTTTCGGTGCGGTACCGGAATAAGAGACGGACCAGCCAAAGCCTTCGCATCGTTGCGCAATCGCCCGTCCGATACGCCCGAGGCCGACAATGCCCACCCGGGTTTGCCGCAGCGAAGTGGAGATCGGAAAGAAGGAACCCGGCTGCCAGTGACCCTCGCGGACATATCTGTCCGCCTGTGGCAGTCGCCGGATCAGGGCAAGCAGCAGGCCTATAGCGAAATCGGCGACGTCGTGGGTAACCGCGTCAGGTGTGTGAGTAACCGTTACACCACGCGCGATTGCGGTCCCGACATCGATGGTCTCGTAACCGGCACCGAACTTCGCGATCAATTCGAGCGAAGGTAGCCCCTCAATGAGTGCTTGGTCGATCGGTGCGCGAGGGCCTGCGGCGATGGCGCGGATCGAGCGCCCGGCTGTTTCGAGGAAAGCCGCCCTGTTCGGCCATTCCCAGAGCGATGCGCATCCGTAATCCGAAAGCCCTTCGATGATGGGTGGGATCGGATCCGTGACGAGAACGGTCGCGTCCTTGTGTTGCATCGGTCAGGTCCGTCAGTTGCAAGAGGGTTCGGCGCCATCAGAGGTCACTCGCCGACAATATTGACAAAAGTGTCGTATATGTCAATACTGTTCCAGTTGCGCCGTCAGGTGCCCATTGAACAACGGTTTCAGATGTCCGACCTGCCGAGAACCTTTCCGCCGAACTTCAATCCGCGTCCACCCCGAGAGCCTCTGCCCGCTGGCGCCTGCGATTGTCATTTTCACGTCTTCGGTCCCGAAAGCCGTTTCCCCTATATGGAGAACAGGACCTATACGCCTGCGGATTCCGGCATCGATGCTTATATGGCGATCTGCGACCGTATCGGCATCGACCGCGCCGTGCTCGTTCAGGCGAGCGTTTACGGTCTTGACAACAGCGCGTTGCTGAACGCATTGCGGGCCTATCCCGCGCGTTTGCGCGCGGTGGCTGTGGTTCGGGCGGATACGACGGACAGCGAACTTCAGCTTCTTCACGATGCAGGCGTGCGCGGCATACGCATCAATCCGCGATTTCCCGATGCACTGACATTGCCGCAAATGCTCTCTTTCGCTGAGCGGCTCAAGGATATGCGCTGGCATATCCAACTGATCGCCGACGCAGAGATGCTGTCAGCCCTGGAAGTTCTGGCTCCGCGAATGCCGGTGCCTCTCGTGCTCGATCATCTGGGCCACGTACCGCAAGCGCTGGCTGCAGACAGCGCATCCCTCCGCTCGCTAATGAATCTTGCTGGCAGCGAAACCGTCTGGGTGAAGCTTTCCGCGCCCTATCTCCTCTCGCAAGACCGGCCGGCTTACCGGAATACCGTGTGGCTGCAGCGCGCGTTGGCGTCTATCGCGCCGGATCGCCTGCTGTGGGGCAGCAACTGGCCTCATCCCGGCATGTCGCCGCCCATGCCGGAAGAGGGGGAACTTCTCGATCTACTCGCCGAAGCCGTCCCGGACACCGCGCAGCGTCGCGCCATCCTGGTTGACAATCCGGCACGGCTCTACGGTTTTCAGCCGCGCTGAGCGGCGTGTTCTGACGGAGAAACGCAAATGACAAATACGTTGGGGTGGCGCCGGGTCTATGGCATAGCGACGCCATCTGTGAATACGGTCGTCCAGCCCGAGTATGATGATCTTCGTCCCGCGGGGGTGGTCAATCACACGGAAGGCATGCACATCCCCAACGATCCGGTGCGTACGCCGGAAGACGGTATCGAACTCATCCGGCGGATCGATGAGGCGCTTGAAAATGCGGTCGACCGGCTCGCGACCTGCCGCCCCGATCATATCGTTTTAGGCATCTCGGCGGAAAGCATCTGGGGCGGCGGGCTGGAGCCGGCGCGGCGCATCGAAGCTCGCATTCGGGCCCGTGCCGGCGACCTGCCCGTCACACAGGCCGCTGACGCGCTTCCCGCCGCGCTTGCCGCCCTCGGCATCTCGCGCCGGATCGGTGTCGTCCATCCTTATGCGGGAATTGGCGAAGGGCATCTCGTCGGCTTCTTCGAGGAAGTCGGCTACGATGTCGTGCGGACAGAGGCTGTGCGCGTGACGACGCCGGCCGAAATTGCACATACGGCGCCGCAGGAAATCGTCCGCGCCGTAAGAGAGGTTGACGGCGACGATATCGAGGCAATCGTACAGTTCGGCGCCAATCTCCCCGCGGGACGCATCGCGGCGGCGGCGGAAATCTGGCTTGGCAAGCCGGTCATCGCCGTCAACGTCGCGACTTATTGGTATGCGCTCCGGCGCGACGGGATTTCCGACAAGGTCGAAGGATACGGCTCGCTGTTCTCCAGACACTGATCGGGCTGCGTTTCGACGCAATATCCGGATGTCAGGAGTTTCTCTCGTTCGTCGTCCATAATTTCTTGAGATCGAATTTGCGCGAACGCCCCTGGTGAATTGTAGCGGGGACGTCGATGAACAGTGCGTCGGCGAAAAAAGCGGGGGCCGCCATGCCTGACACGTAGCCTTGAGCGCTTGCGGTGCATGCCGGCGCGGACATACATGAGCAGCGGCACCGATCGGTCGCCATTGATCCGGATTTGTGTATGCGACCAAGTGTATGAAAGGGTACAACAGCGTAAACTAGGCCTCTTGAAGCCTCATCCGAGCCCGGTAAGCCGTTGAATACGCTGACAAAAAAAATCGCCATCGCCCCCATGATGGATTTGAGCGATCTGCTTTTTATCTCAATGACTTAGTACGTGTCGTGTGCTCTGCGTGTGCAACGACAGACATGGCTTTGTGTGCGAAACCAGCGTCCTGCCTGCGGTACTGCGGCCGACTGTCCCTCTCTTGATTTGATGCTTGACCTTCCCATGGCGGAAGGTCTCACTATAAGAAGATGAAACGGTTCCGGGCCCATATATCGGCTTTGTACATTCTGAGCGTGGTCTTCATCGCGCTCGGTCACTGCTGGTCCGCGTCCCCGGCCAACGCCGCCCCGGCACCGGCGGCGTCCGCCTCTCACAGCCACGATGAAGCCGTTGCACACAAGGCGCATGGGCAGCCGGATGGCATCTCCACCGAAGGGTGTCTTGGCGACGAAACCGCCTGTGCCATCGCGTTCTCGTCGCCGGCGCTGCTGTCTGCTTTGGCGGCGGCGCCCGATCCGGTGTCGAAAAGCGTCGTATTGCCGTCGGTGGCAACGCTGGCTTTCGCGGCACCTTCGGGCGCCTATACCGCGCGCGGGCCGCCGGACCGACGAACGCATTCCCTT
>JAHBYM010000021.1 GCA_019635975.1 Parvibaculum sp.
CGGACCTGTCGGGAATGATCATCCCCGGCTCGCCGATCGGCCCCGGACCTAGGTCGACCGGGCCTGGAATTTCAACGACGATAGGACCCGGCGTGTCGGGCACACCGATCCCGCTGTCCGGCAGAATCGGCGGCGCCACCCCCGCTCCATCGCCCCCGCCTCCCTCGCCACCGTCGGCCGGAGGTACGAGCACGGCACCCGGATCAATGGATGGAGGACCGGTGTCAGTGCCGTTTCCGGAGCCCGAACCGCCACTGCCGGTGCCCGTATCTGTGACGACTGGTGCGGCCGCGATCTCGCTGCCGCTATTCGAGCCAATCACAAACGCCGCGTATCGCATTTCATCGTCGTTTCGACCGTATTCAACGGTGGTCGTGGCCATTGACGCGGCAACATCGGACGGCATGCCGAGTGAAACCAGCAGCGCCGCTTCACCGCTCTGGACGACGCGCGTCTCGGCTTTGCCAAGTGCCGTTGCAAAGGCGGCTGCGTCGCACATGCAGGTCTTGGCGTATTCGTCCCGAAAGGCCTGAGCGAGAGCGGAAGGTGCGTTGTCCTGCACGCGGTCGACGGTGGCAGCGAGCGCCGGGCCGCTGGCTTGCAGCATCGCGTCGATCGCCGCAATCTGCTCCCGTGTCGCGCCTTCGGCCAGCGCCTGTCGCTTTATCGCCCCGACAAGTTCGGCGCCGCTGAGGCCGCTGCCTGATGCGAGGTCGAGCCCCATTTCCTTGAACAGCGCGATCAGTTCGGCGTCGGACAGCGTACCGAAGTCGCGCCATGAGTTGACCTTGTCCGCGAGCGCGCTCTGCGCCGGATAGCCGGGAATGGCGAGTGCGCGCGCAGCCGACGAAGCAGCCGGTGTAGACCGTTGCATCTGCTGTTGAATGATCTGTTGCTGGATGGCTGCGGGTGGCTGCACTGGCGGCGTCGGTGGCCGCGGTGACGGCCCGTGATGATGGTGCTGGGCAAGTGCGATCGTTGGCGCCAAGGCAACGAGCGCCGCGACTGCAAGCAGGATTCTATGAAAATGAACGGGCATGAAGTTCTCCCGGGCCGAACGCACACCGCGCGAAGGCGGACTGTCACCGTTCCAATGATTGGCAGAAACCTCGCACCGACCCGAGACCGCATTGGTACTAGGCCGTTAGTGATATGCCGGAAGGCATATGACCAATGCGGAATTGCTTTCGTTTGTCGTCCAGCCATAAAGGGATCGGGTTCGCGAATGGCGTCCGAATCGGGCGCGACAACATTGATTTGCAGGAGCTGGGGGATGACGGGACTGAACCGAACGATATTCAAGGCTGGCGCACTTGTCGCGTTGGGAATGACCATGGCGGGTGCGGCGGCGGCGGCTCCGCAACACGGTGTAACCGCGGCCACGCCGACCCAGGACGCGGTAGGTTCCAAGCTTCAGCTTGTTCAACAGCAACAGCGCGACCAGACGCTGCGCGGCTTCTTCGATCGCCTCAACCTGCGCCGCAGCGGTCGCGGCGCGTCGGGGACGGCCGATATCGGCAATACGGGCCTGTCGGCTGGCGACGCGGCGCTGACCCAGGCGCTCAGCGTCTGGCTTTCGGCCAATTACAACAACGCCGAGAACGATTTTCCCGGCATCGCCTATGACGCCGATACCTATGGCGTTTCTCTCGGCCTCGACTACACAGTCAGCAACACCGTCAATGTCGGTGCGTTCGTTTCCTATTCGAACACCGACACAACGACGCCCTTCAACGGCGGCGGTTCGGACACTGACAGCTTCACGGTCGGACCCTACATCTCGGTGGCACTCACCGATATCGTTTCGGTCGACGCCAGCGTTGGCTACACCTTCAGCAAGATCGACAACCGCCGCGTCGCCGGCGGCCTGCTCATTACCGGCGAGCAGGACGCATCGACCTGGTTTGGCGCCGTCAATCTCTCGGCGACCAAATGGCTGGACAACAATATCGGCCTCACCGGCCGGGTCGGATACAGCTATTCCACCAGCACGAACGATGCCTATATCGACAGCACCGCCACGCCGGTCGCGGAAACGGAATCGGACCTCGGTCAGTTGCAGGTGGCGGGCCGCGTCAGCTACTACACCGAAAGCGTGATGCCCTATATCGGCCTCACCTATGTGCATGACGTGGAGCGCGAGCGCATCATCGCCGCGCCGCTGCCTTCCGACGACCGCGACGAATTCATTCTCAATGCCGGCCTGAGCTTCTTCGGTACCGGCGCGGTCTCGGGCGGCCTCGACCTCAGCTACAATTTCAACCGCGACGACACCGATGGCTTCGGCGTCGGCGCCAACCTCAGCTTCAAGTTCTGATCCGCCGAGGCGGCGATTTTCGACGGAAAGGCCCGCGCTCCTGGCGCGGGTCTTTTCATTTTTCCGGCCGTCCATCTTCCCGGTTGAGTCAAATCCCCACAAAGGCTAACCAGTGGGACCGGATGGGTGGCCGAGTGGTTTAAGGCACCGGTCTTGAAAACCGGCGTGGGTGCAAGCCCACCGTGGGTTCGAATCCCACCCCATCCGCCATCTGACTTTTATCTCAAGCCAAAGATCCCGCCGCCTTTGTATCTGTCCTGGCCTTCGCAGCCTTTGGCGTGGACTGCTTGCGGCGCGGTCCCGTTGCCGCTTTCGCTTTTGCCTTCGGCTTGGCATTGATCGTTTCGATGCCGCCCGCCGCGGCTTCGGCGAGCATCGCCTCTTTCATTTCGTCGAAGGACTCCTGGATGCAGGCGGCGTAGAAATCCGGGTCCGGCATCATCTCGCGGCAGGACGTAAACGACACGGTGATCTGGCCGCAATAGCTGAAGACCGGATGGATGATGCCCATGCCGTCGAGGATCGGTGCCAGCCCGTAATGCGTGACCATGCGCGAGCCCGTCATGTAGAGCGGAATCTGCGGCCCGGGCACATTGGTTATGACGGTGTTGAAGAACGGCCGGATACGGTTGGCGATGCCGAGATTGGAGTAGAGCCGCGCCGCGAGCCCGGACAGTGTCGACGGGATGAACTGCGAATAGTCCGACAGCGTCTTGGCGCCGATGGCGTTGGTCAGCTCCTTCGAGCTCTTGGTCGCCTGGAACACCGCCCTCAGCCGCTCGGCCGGATCGGCGATATCGGTGCGGATCGACAGCATCATGCCGCTGACGAGATTGCCGGCCGCCTTCTTCTTGTCGTCCGAGCGAACCGAAATCGGCGCCATGGCGATCAGCGATTCTTTCGGCAACTCGCCTTTCGCTTCGAGATATTTGCGCATCGCGCCGCCGACAACGGCAACGATCACGTCGTTGACCGTCGCGCCCTCGATGGCGCTCTTCATCGCCCGAATGTCGCTGAGCGAAAAGGAACGGCCGTCGAAAACGCGATGCGGCGAGATGCTGGCATTGAAACGCGTGCGTGGCACGGGCCCCGCCGTTTTGAGCTTGCCCGCCGTGAGGCCGATGCCGACCTTCGCGAGCGCCGGCACCGACGAGGCCACCACGCCCGCCAGTTTGAACGGCTGCCGCAGATTGTTGATATAGGTGCGCGACAGCAGCTCGAGCACATTGGGGTCGCGTTCCGGCACCCAGGGCTTTTCGGGCGGTGCGGGCCGGGCATCCGGCGCGATGTCGTGAATGGCCGCAACGATTTCGGCACCCGACACGCCGTCGATCGCGGCGTGATGAATTTTCGACATGATGCCGAAACTTCCCGGCGGTAGCCCTTCCACCTGATCGAGCCCTTCGATCACGGTGAACTCCCAGAGCGGCCGCGATATATCGAGCGGACGCGCATGAAGCCGCGCCACCTGGATGCAGAGCTGGCGCCAGTTGCCGGGCTTCGGCAGCGCGATATGCCGGACGTGGAATTCGATGTCGAAATTCGGATCCTCGATCCAGTAGGGATGGTCGAGGTTCATCGGCACATGAACGACGCGCTGCCGGAAAGACCGCGCGAGATGCAACCGCGTCTCGTAGTTCTCCAGGATACGCTTGAATCCCAGAACGCCGCCTTCGACGGTCGATTGATCGTAAATCGTCAATCCGCCGATATGCATTGGCGCGTTCGCCGTCTCGAAATAGAGAAACGACGCGTCCATCGGACTAAGCTGGTCCATGTCCCCTCCTCCCGTGAAGCGCGCCGGTTTTATTCCGGTTGGCCCATTGTCGGGCTTGCGCTTTTTCCTCATGTCGAATGCGCTGTTTCCTCTCCCCCGAGCGGGAACAGCGAACCGTTTCAGGCCGCCGGATAGCCGAGCCGGAACGGCCCTCGCCGTGCGAACGGCCGGAAAGCGCCTTCCTTCTGCGCCAACCGGTCGGCGACGGCCCAAAGCACCGCCGGATTGACGCCGAGGCCGCAATGACTGCCGAGTACTTCGATATTTTCGGCCCGCCGGCCCTCGCGCAGCATGCAGGTTCGCCAATTGACGACCCCGTCTGTCTTTGTGTAGATCGCGGTCGTCGGCACATCGAGATCGCTCTGTATACGAACAAGTTCGGATTCGGCGATATCGTCGATGGCCTCGCCACCGAGTTTCTCATACAGCTTGCTGGCATGAGTCGCCCGAACATCGATTGCAAAGGGGCTTCCCAGCGAGACGACCGAGCGGATCGCTTCAGGCATCGTCAGCGCGACATCGCGCGCATAGATGCCGCCAAGGCTCCAGCCGATCAGACTGACCTTGCGGCCGGTCTTCTTGTGCAGGGCCTCGATCTGCTCATAGAGCCGGTGACGCCGCGCCATCATGCTGCCGATATTGCGGCCGAGCCCCCAGCCTTGCGTCTCGTAGCCGAGCCTGTCGAGATAAGCGCGCAACATCTTGGTCGACCCGTCCGACGCGAGAAAACCCGGCATCACCAATACAGGGTGCCCGTCGCCGCGAGGCGCCATCATCAGCAGTGGCGCTGAGGCAAGGCCGAGGCCCAACTCGAAGAGTGCGCGCGGTTCGGCCAGCATCAGAAGCCGCGACGGCGGCCGAAGCCTCTTCTCGACGTTTCGTCCGATGCCGGACGCGCCGGCGTCAGCAATTGCAGCCATTCGGTAATCCCTTCCGGAAACTGGAACGTTCCGTTCGTTCGAATGCGATGTATCTGGAACTGTCCCGCTCTCGCTCTCAAGAATCCGGCAGGTTTCCCATGCGGAAAGGCTACGCGCCAATCCAGCGCCATTCAAGCCGGATACGCGGAGCGCGATCCAGACCTAAAACCTTGAGTTTACGCGGTTTGCTGGCCTGAGCTCAGCGACCGATCTTGAACGTGGCGCTGCCCTTGGCGACAAGTTCGCCGGTCTCGTCGCGTAGTTCGGCCTCCGCGAATGCAATCGACTTGCCGCGATGGCGCACCCAGCCCTCGCCGGTGAGCGTGCCCTTGTCGGCGCGGCCGACGAAGCTGGTTTTGAGTTCGAGGGTGACCTGGGGTGTGCCGGGCATTTCGTGAGTGAGGCGCACTGCATGGCCACACAGCCCATCGAGCATTGCCGACAGGAAGCCGCCGAAAATACGCCCGCCGCGGTTGACGAACCCGTCGCCGGCGACGAAGGAAGCGCGGATATAGCCACGCTCCCGATCCGTCTCCAGGACCTTCTTGCCCAAAGTAACGGCCGCCGGCGATTCCCAATCGTCATCCAACGGCGGCGTGTCTGTCTTGCTGTGGCTCAAATCTGTCTACTCCCGGCACTGCGCGCCGGGGCATACTGCCTCAGGACGTCGACCCTGCAAACGGCGGCGAGAAGGTCCGCTTGAAATCCTCCTTGCACGCGACATGCGCTTCCGACAGCAGGGCATGACCTTTCGCGGTACACGTCTTGTCGGCGCGGTATTCGGCGACGCCCTTGTTGGTGCAGGCGCGGAGATCGGGCTCCCAAAGGAAGATGCAGACCATCGGAATGAAGCGCTCCTGGCACTCCAGTTCGCTGATCAGGCGCTTTTCTTCCGCGGTGCGGCGGCCCCACCAGGCGGCGGTCGCTTGCGGCTTCCCGTCCGGCGAATCGATGCAGTCCGGCACCGGTTGAGCTTGCGCAGGCTCGGGCGCGACGAAAAGCGTGAACGTCACGGCAATGCCAAGCGCCAGGCAAATCTGTACGAGATACTTCACAGCGGTTCCTCCCACGGTACCCCCAACTAGTAAGCTGCGTTTACTAGCTTGGCAGATTTGGCGGCTTCCGCAAGTTGATTTCCAGTAATGAAACCGGCCTCCGCTTCAGAAGGCCGGTTTCGCTGCAAAACGGACCGTCAGGCGCTGGCCGCAGCGGAAGGCCGGGCCTTCATACGCTCGAACCAGGCGGTCACATTCTTGAACTCGGGGTTGATCGGCTGGCCGACAACGGCGCCGAAATCGAGAAAGCCGAACAGCAGGATGTCCGCCATCGTCAACCGCTTGCCGGCCAGGAATTCGCGGCCCGCCATCAGCTTGTCGAGCCAGGCGAGCTTGTCCTGCGCGATGGCCTTCAGGCCGTCGGCCGCTTCAGGCAGGCAGCGCATGCGGTTCTGGAAAAGCGGCAGGCCTTCCGAAAAACGAAAGCCGTTGGCCATCGGCTCGCAGATGTTGAGGTCGACGCGGCGCGTCCACATCCGCGTTTCGGCGCGTTCCTCCGGCGTCGTGCCGATCAGCGAACCGCCCGGAAATTTTTCGTCGAGATATTCGCAGATCGCGGTGATTTCGGCGAGCACGGTGCCGTCGTCAAGCTCCAGCGCCGGCGACTGGCCGGACGGGTTCTTCGCCAGATAAGGCTCTTTGCGGTTCTCGCCGGCCATCAAATCGACCTCGACGAAAGGCAGCTCGATGCCTTTCTCCTGCATGAACATTTTGACGACGCGCGGGTTCGGCCCGATCGAATTGTAGAATTTCATGGATGGCTCCCTGTGGTTCCGGTCTCTTGAATGCCGGTATGGCCCCATGATTAGCCGAATGATGCAGACCGCGCCACCGTTCAGGCTTTTCGACTTGGCGCGTGGGCGCGGGGTGATTATGTAGGTCGTCCGGCGCGCTTTCCGCGCGTTGGATGCGGGAGGCCAATCATGAGCGCGCAAAGCGCCGAACCGACAGGCCCGGGACCGGGCCTTTTTTATGGCTGGTATGTCGTCATTGCCGTTCTGGTCATCATGACCACGACGGCCGGCCTCGGCTTTTACAACCTGTCCGTCTACCTCAAGGCCTTCGTGCTGCAGGGCGGATTTTCGGTTTCCGCAACGTCAGCGGCTACCGCATGCTTTTTCGTTGCGTCGGGCCTCGCCGGCCTTGGCGTTGCCGCATTGATCGAGCGCCACGATCCGCGCTGGGTCATCACCGGCGGCGCACTGATCGCTGCGCTTGCCATACTGGGCGCCGGCTACGTCACCGAACTCTGGCAGCTTTATGCCTTCTACGTCCTGTTCGGCATCGGTTATGCGGGCGCGGCGCTGATCCCCGGCACGACGCTTGTCGCGCGCTGGTTCGCGCGCCAGCGCTCGGTCGCTCTGTCCTACGCGTCCACCGGCCTGTCGCTCGGCGGCATCGTCTTGACGCCCGTATCGGCCCTGATGATCGAACGTCTGGGGCTCGGCGGCGCGGCGCCCTGGCTGGCGCTGATATTTATTCTCGGTGTCGTGCCCGTCGCATGGCTGCTGATCCGCCCCTCGCCGCAATCGATCGGGCTCGGCCCGGACGGCGATCCGATCGCGCGCGATGCAAGCGGCGCGCCTTTGCCGGCCGACGGCATCACGTTCGAGCACGCTGTGCGCAGCCGGTTTTTCATTCTGATGACGACCGCGTATGTCTTCGCGATGATGGCGCAGGTCGGCGTTATCGCGCATCAGTACAGCCTGATCTTCTTTCGCACCGACAACAGCGGCACCGCGCGGCTTGCCGTCGCCACCATGGCTGCCGCAAGCATTATCGGCCGGTTGATCGGCGGACAGGCGCTGCGATGGATCCCGTCGCGCGGATTTGTTCTGGGGCTCACCATCGCGCAGGGAGCCGCCCTCGCCTTCTACGCCTTTGCCGAGACGACGCCGGCCCTGCTTGTAACGACGATTATCTTTGGGCTGACGGTCGGTAATCTGCTGATGATGCAGCCGCTGATGGTTGCTGAAGCCTTCGGCCTCAAGGCCTATGGCCGCATCTACTCCCTGACGCAACTCTGCATGACAGCCGGTGTGGCGACAGGTCCGGCCGCCATCGGTTTCCTCTATCAGGGTCTCGGCGGATATGAGGTCGCGTTCCTTGTAATGGCGTTCGCGTCGTTCCTCGCCTTTCTTCTGATCCTTGCTGCCGGTCCGGTTCGTGCGCTCATTGAAGGAAAAGCTCATGCGTGATTTCGGTCCGGGCGTCGTTCTCGACAATCCGGCCTTTATCCACGAAACGGCGCTCATCTACGGCAAGGTCTTTGTCGGTGACGGCGCCTCGCTCTGGCCCTATGTCGTCATTCGCAGCGAGATGCATGAGGTGCGGATCGGCAAGCGAAGCAACATCCAGGACTTCGTAATGATCCATGTCGGCAACGAAACGCCGACGATCATTGGCGATAACTGCTCGATCACGCATCACTGCACGATCCACGGCGCCGAGATTGGCGACAATTGCTTGATCGGCATCAACGCCACGATCATGGACGGCGCGAAGATCGGTCGGAATTCCATCGTCGCGGGCCATTCGATCGTCACGGAGGGCGCCGTCATTCCCGAAAGCTCGATCGTTGCCGGCTCACCCGCAAAGGTCATCAAGATTCGCGATAACGGCGCCGCAAATACGATGAATGCGCGCTTCTACTACGAAAACGCACTGGCCTATGCGCGCGGCGACCATCGCGTCACCGAACGCGAGTCCTTCAGGAATGCCATGGCCGAAGAAATGCGCGCCTTGTCTGCCGCAAAATGAGATTCCGCTTGGGCGAACTGACCGGAACCTCTATTTAGGTCAGACCAAGTCATTCGCCTATCGGCCTTGCCGGAGTTCGACATTATGAGTGCTGGCCCCGCGCCAGATGAGCCGCGCACGCCCCGGCATGCGGGACTGTTTTACGGCTGGTACATCGTCGGCGCGGTCTTCATCGTGCACACGGTGTCCTGCGGGCTGATCTTCTACAATCTGTCGATCTTCCTGGAAGCTTTCGTCACCGGCGGCGGCTTCTCGGTGTCCGCCGCGTCGAACGCCACCGCGATCTTTTTTATCTCGTCGGGTATTGCAGGGCTCGGCATTGGCTGGTTGCTCGACCGCTATGATCCGCGCTGGGTGATTACCAGTGGTGCAGTCCTGTCGGCTCTGGTCCTGGCGGGTGCCGGCCACGTTACGGAACTCTGGCAGCTCTACGGCTTCTATATTCTGTTCGGCATCGGTAACGCGGCCGTCGCCGTCATCCCCGGCATGACCATCGTTGCGCGCTGGTTCACGCGGCAACGCTCGAAGGCGATTGCCTATGCCTCGACCGGCCTGTCGATGGGCGGCATCGTCTTCACGCCAATCTCGGCGAGCCTGGTCGGCACGCTCGGTCTCGGCGAGGCCGCTTACTGGCTGGCGCTGATGATGGTGCTCGGCGTCATACCGGTGACGCTGGCGGTGTTGCGGCGCAGCCCCGAAGCGATCGGCCTTTCGCCGGACGGCGATCCGCCCCGCCGCGCGGCCGACGGCAGTCTTCTGCCACCGGACGGCATCGGATTTTCCGAAGCGCTTCGCAGCCGCTTTTTCATTTTATGCACGGCAGCCTTCGTCTTCGCGATGATGGCGCAGGTCGGCAGCCTTGCGCATCAATTCCGCCTTGTGCTGACGCGCACCGGCGATACATCGACCGCAGCGCTCGCCGTTTCGATCATGGCGGCCGCGAGCATCGCCGGGCGCCTGGTCGGCGGCTGGCTGTTGTCGCGGATCTCATCGCGCACCTATCTCTTTGGCATCTTTGTGCTGCAAGGACTTTCCTTTGCGGCATTTGCCTTCGCCGATGCGGTGGCGGCGCTGATGATTGCCTCGGTCATGTTCGGCGCGACGGTCGGCAACATGCAGATGATGCAGCCGCTGATCATGGCCGAAGCTTTCGGCCTCAAGGCTTACGCGCGTATTCTCTCCGTCTCGCAGATGGTCACGACCTGCGCCAACGCGGCGGGTCCGGCGTTACTTGGATTTCTCTATGTCGCGGCGGGCGGCTACGAAACCGCTTATCTTGCGATCACATTGTCGCCGTTGCTCGGTTTTGCCTGTCTTTTGGCCGCGGGACCGGTGCGGGCTTTGATCGAGGCTGAGAAGAAGGCTGTATTATCTTGAAAGCATTGATGGATTCGAATTGGCCCTGCAGTTAGGCTGATCTGCCACCCCCTTCTGTCACGGAATTGTCATGAAACTGCCATCGAACTTTTACAAACCGCTGGCCATCGGCGCGCCGGCCCCCTATCGCGAGCTGCCGGTGGCGCTCGAACGGATGATCCATTTCTTTCCGGGGCACAACGAAAAGCTCCGTGCACGGATCGGTGAGATCATCCCGCAGGTCGACGTGCTGCTCGGCAACCTGGAAGACGCCATTCCGGCGGACGCCAAGGAGGCGGCGCGCAAGGGCGTGATCGAGGTCGGCAAGGCCCACAATTTCGGATCGACGGGTTTCTGGACCCGCATCAATCCGCTGAACAGCCCCTGGGTGCTCGACGACATTACCGAGCTTGTCGGGGAGATCGGCGACAAGCTCGACGTCATCATGCTGCCCAAGGTCGAGGGCGCCTGGGACATCCACTATCTCGACCAGTTGCTGGCACAGCTCGAAGCGAAGCACGGGCTGAAGAAGCCGCTACTCATCCATGCAATCCTCGAAACTGCCCAAGGCGTTAAAAACGTTGAGGAAATTGCTTGTGCGAGCTCGCGTATGCACGGCATGAGCCTCGGCCCTGCCGACCTCGCCGCCTCGCGCCGCATGAAAACCACGCGCGTCGGCGGCGGACATCCCTTCTACCGGGTGCTGGAAGACCCGAAGGAAGATGGAAGCCCGCGTGTGGCCGCACAGCAGGACCTCTGGCACTACACGTTTGCCAAGATGGTCGATGCCTGTGTCGCCAACGACATTCGGCCCTTCTATGGCCCCTTTGGCGATATCCAGGACGCGGAAGCCTGCGAGCAGCAATTCCGTAATGCATTCCTGATGGGCTGCGTCGGTGCCTGGTCGCTGCATCCGAACCAGATCGCCATCGCCAAACGCGTCTTCAGCCCCGACCCGGCCGAGGTGCTCTTTGCCAAGCGCATCCTCGAATCGATGCCCGACGGCACCGGCGTCGCGATGATCGACGGCAAGATGCAGGACGACGCGACCTGGAAACAGGCCAAGGTCATCGTCGATCTGGCCAGGAAGGTCGCGGCCAAGGACCCCGACCTCGCCAAGGCCTACGAGCTCTGAACGGCGTCAGGACAGCGTCGCCAGCGCTTCCGGCTTGAACGGCAGTAACTGATCGAACGCGCCCTGATGGACCTTGTGTGTCCATGCGGGATCGACCAGCAGCGCCCGGCCGACGGCCACGAGGTCGAATTCACCACGCTCCAGCCTGTCGAGCAGGTCGTCGATGCCGGTGGCCTCGGACGCCTCGCCCATGAAGGAGCCGATGAATTCGCCGGACAGGCTGACGCTGCCGACCGTGATCGAGGGCTTGCCGGTGAGCTTCTTGGTCCAGCCGGCGAGATTGAGATCGGAGCCCTCGAATTCCGGCTCCCAGAAGCGGCGCTGCGAGCAGTGGAACGCGTCGACGCCCGCGTCGGACAGCGGCTTCAGGAAGGCCGCCAGCTCGTCTGGCGTCTGCGCAAGTTTCGCCGTGTAGTCCTGCTGCTTCCACTGCGAAAAACGCAGGATCAGGGGGAAGTCCTTGCCCACCTCGCGGCGGATCGCCTCGATGATGTCGACCGCAAAGCGGGTGCGGCCGACCATGTCGCCGCCATATTCGTCTTCGCGCTGGTTTGTCCCCTCCCAGAAGAACTGGTCGATGATATAGCCATGCGCGCCGTGAACCTCGACACCGTCGAAACCGAGCGCGCGGGCATCCGCAGCGGCACGGGCAAAGGCATCGATCGTGGCCTTGATCTCGGCCTTCGTCATCGGCTCGGAGAGCGCCTTGCCGGGCTTCGTGAGACCTGAGGGGCCGTGGCTCGGCAGGTCGGTGTTGGTGGCCTTGGCCGGATTGCGCATCATGCCCACATGCCAGAGCTGCGGCATGATCTTGCCGCCGGCGTCATGGACCTCCTCGACGACACGCTTCCAGCCCTTGAGCGCCGCCTCGCCCCAGAACTGCGGCACGTTGGGATCGCCCGTCGCGACCGGAGTGTTGACCGTCGTGCCCTCGGTGACGATAAGACCGCACTCGGCCTCGGCGCGGCGGCGGTAATAGGCCGCGACCTCCAGCCCCGGAATGCCGCCAGGCGACTTGGAACGGGTCATGGGGGCCATGACGACCCGGTTGGGCAGGGTCAGCCCGTTCAGCGTGAAAGGCTCGAACAGCGGCGCGACGGAACGGCTCATGAATGTCTCCTGATTTCGGGGAATATCGATGCCCGCCATATTGGGAATTTACCGGCGAATGGCAATCCCCGGTTGAGAAGAGAAGACCATGCGGGCGCGGGGTTTTCGCGCTGCCGTTTCACCTGCTAGAATTGTGCAATGTACCGGGGAGTGCGACGACGTGATGGAAGTTAACCGGCAGGCCAAATTTCGCATCGGCCAGATTGTACGCCACAGGTTCTACCCCTTTCGCGGCGTAATTTTCGACGTCGACCCGACCTTCAACAACACGGAAGAGTGGTGGTTGTCGATCCCCGAAGAAGTGCGTCCGCGCAAGGACCAGCCCTACTATCACCTGCTGGCCGAGAATGCGGAGACCGAATACGTCGCCTATGTCTCGGAGCAGAACCTGCTGCCCGACGAATCCGGCGAGCCGGTGCGCCATCCCCAGGTCCATGAGCTATTCGGGACGCTGCAGGGCGGCGTCTATGCGATCCGCGCAAAATCCGCCCATTAGTGCCGGTCTCCATGCTAATCAGGTAGCGGAACACCGCCCGCCGAAGAGGTGCGTGTCGTCAGGGGAAAGGCTCACGGCGTTGCGGCGCGATCGAAGACCTTATCTTGTCCGCCGGATCGTCAACGGCTGGGTGCGCTTCTATGCGGAGCGTTTTCTGGTGCCGGGATTCGATGCGCTGGGCCCCGGCCTCGACGTCACGAGCCCGTGGAACATCGAGTTATGGGGTGGCGGCATCTCAGCCGGATCGCATCTTCACCTTCACGCGGCGAAGGGAAACTTCGTGCGCATCGCGACATGGCGCACCGGCGACCGCGAGGGCCGCATCGAGATCGGCGACAATGTGCTGATCAGCCCGGGTACACATATCGTCGCGTCCGACCGCATCGTCGTCGGCAGCGACACGATGATTGCCAGCCAATGCTACATCTCGGATTCCGACTGGCACGACACCTATGACCGCACGGCCGAACTGGACAAGCATCGCCCAATCGTTATCGGCCGCAATGTCTGGCTGGGTGTGCGGGCAATCATTGGCAAGGGCGTATCGATCGGTGACAACAGCATTATCGGCGCCGGCGCCGTGGTTACGCGCGATATTCCGGCGAACTGCATCGCGGCGGGAAATCCGGCCCGTGTGGTCCGCGAACTCGATCCGTCTCGTGGTTTCCGCACGCGCGCCGAACTCTTTGACGACTACGAACGTCTCCAACGCGACATGGACAATCTGACGCGGTATCTCGCGCGCGAGAACACCGTCTTCGGCTGGCTGCGCAGCATCATCGCGCCAACGCGCGCCGATTAGCGTCAGGACTTCTTGGGCACCGGTATGGCGGCGATGGCCTTGGTGATGCCGTCGAGCTTGACCGGAATTTTCGCATCCCCTTTTCCGACGATGCGGAACACAACGTCCATCTGGTTACCGCCCTTCATTGCCTTCAACCGTTCGTCGGTGAGCATGATTTCCGTCTGGCAGCCGCCGGGGATGCAGAACAGGAATTGCTGGCTAAAGCTCTCTTTGCCGTCGACCGACCAGCCGATGCCAGCCGGCAGGAACGTGCCGAGCGGTGTCACTGCAAAGAGGAAGAGTTCGTTCTCGCCGTCGGCATCCGTGTCCTGCGGGCCATAGGTGATGCCGAGATAGAGCAGCCTTTGCTTGTCTTCGCCGATGGCAACGTTGACAAAGGCGTGACAACGCTTGGTCTCGTTCTCCCCTGAGTCGCAACGCGTGCTCCATGTTCCGAAATTCTGGATCGTGGGCTCCGGCGCCTCCGATTGAGCGCCAACGGGAGCGATGCCGGCCACGGAAAGCAGGGCCGCGGCGGCGGCGCCGGACAACAAACGTCGAAGAGACATGACGAAGATCCTTTCGAATCGGACAAGATGAGCGGCGAGCCGGTTTCCGCTTCCGGTGCGGGCTCCGCCGACACCGAACTCTGATAAACTCGCATTTCGGCATAAACAAGGCACCGGAAATCTTTGAAAAACCTCGAAATTTGCTTAACGCTGTAGACAAGACCGGGCGCCGCCATGCGCGGTGTCAATCGAATTCAAAGGAACGCGCCTTGTCCGCCCCCCTGCCCGCGCCGCTCCGGCCATGTCTCGCTCTCTTGGCGGGTCTGGTCTTTGTCCTGACGGCCTTCTCAGCCCCGGCCGCCGCTCGCCATGCGATCGCCATGCATGGCGAGCCGCTTTACCCTGAAGGCTTCACCCATTTTTCCTATGCCA
The DNA here is from genome assembly GCA_019635975.1 of Parvibaculum sp. Taxonomy (GTDB): domain Bacteria; phylum Pseudomonadota; class Alphaproteobacteria; order Parvibaculales; family Parvibaculaceae; genus Parvibaculum. The sequence goes on from JAHBYM010000021.1 coordinate 14,652, forward strand.
ATCCCGATGCCCCCAAAGGCGGTTCCATAACCTACGGGGCCACCGGATCCTTCGACAGCTTCAACCCTTTCATCGTGCGCGGCACATCGGCCATCGGCCTGCGCGAGCATGTGTTCGAGAGCCTGCTGGCGCGGGGCTTCGACGAGGCATTTACGCTCTACGCCTTGCTCGCCGAGAAGGTCGAGGTGCCGGACGATCGGAGCTGGATTTCGTTCACACTGAACCCCGCCGCGCGATTCTCGGACGGCAAGCCGGTGACGGTTGAGGACGTGATCTATTCGCTCGAAACGCTGCGTGACAAGGGCCGCCCGAACTTCAACACCTACTATTCGAAGGTCGAACGCATCGAGCGTCCCGGTCCTCGCACGGTGAAGTTCGTCTTTGCGGACGACGGCGACCGGGAAATCCCGCTGATCCTAGGGCTGATGCCGATCATCCCGAAACATGTTTACGAGAAGCGCGATTTCGATCGCTCGGGATTCGAGATGCCCGTTGGCAGCGGTCCCTATGTTGTCGGAAATTTCACGCCCGGCGCCCGGATCGTCTATCGGCGCGACGAGAACTACTGGGGCGCCCGCCTGCCGGTGAATGCCGGTCATTACAACATCGACCGGATCACCTACGAGTATTTCCGCGACGCCAACGCCTCCTTCGAGGCCTTCAAGGCTGGTGTCTACCATGCGCGCGCCGAGGACGATCCGGGGCGCTGGACCAACAGCTACAGCTTCCCGGCAATGCGTCAGGGAAAGGTTCGCAAGGAGATATTCAAGAGCGGCATGCCGTCGGGTATGCGCGCCCTAGTTTTCAATACGCGCAAACCCGTTCTCGCCGAGAAGAATGTCCGACTTGCGTTGATCCGGATTTTCAATTTCGACTGGGTCAATCGCAATCTCTATCACGGGCTCTATGTTCGTACACAGAGCTTCTTCGACAATTCGGAGTTGGGATCGCATGGACGCCCCGCGAGCGACCGCGAACGCGCGCTGCTGGCGCCCTTCCCCGGCGTTGTGTCGCCAGAAATCATGGAACATGGCTGGCACGCGCCCGCCGGCGACCCGGCCGGTCAGGACCGGAACAACCGGGCCGCGGCCATCGCGCTGTTGCGGGAGGCGGGCTATGAACTGCGAAACGGCGCAATGACCGAGGTTGCGACCGGACGCCCGCTGAAGCTCGAAATACTCGTCGCGACACCGGACGATGAGCGCCTCGCGCTGACCTACGCGACGATGACACGGCGCATCGGCATCGACATCGTCGTGCGCAACGTCGATCCGAGCCAATACCAGGAGCGGCGCAGCAACTACGATTTCGAACTGATGTTCAATGGCTGGTTCTCTTCCCTGTCGCCAGGCAACGAACAGACTTTCTATTGGGGATCGGATGCGGCAGATGCGCCCGGCACACGAAACTACATGGGCGCAAAGGAACCGGCCATCGATGCGATGATCGCGGCGATGCTCGAAGCGCGCAGGCATGAGGATTTCGTCGCCGCCGTTCGCGCGCTTGATCGCGTGTTGTTGTCAGGTGCCTACATGATCCCGCTCTTTCATCAGCCCGATCAATGGCTCGCGCTGTGGAGCCAAGTAAAAACGCCGGAGAAAGCATCCCTCTACGGCTATCGCAGCAGCACATGGTGGATCGAGGAATAGAAACGATGAACTTGTCATCCCGGTTGCCCGACGACTGGCGGCCACGCATGAAGCTGCCGCTGGTCGCCGCACCGATGTTTTTGATCTCGGGTCCGGAGCTAGTGCTGGCAGCCTGCCGCGAAGGCGTCATCGGCTCTTTTCCGACACCCAATGCGCGCAGCGTCGCGGTGCTCGACGAATGGATGGACAAGATTGCGCACGGGCTCGGCGCCGGTGACGCGCCCTGGGCCGCCAATGTCGTCGTGCATCGTTCGAATACGCGGCTGGACGAGGATCTCGACCTCGTGGTTCGTTACAAGGTGCCGCTGGTCATCACGGCGCTCGGCAGTCCGCGCGCCATCGTCGAGCGTGTGCACGATTATGGCGGTCTCGTATTTGCTGACGTGAACTCGGTTCCCTTCGCGCGAAAGGCCGCGGCTGCCGGCGTCGACGGGCTGGTGTTGGTGGCGGCAGGCGCCGGCGGACATACCGGCCAGATGACAGGATTTTCCTTTGTTCCAGCGGTTCGCGAATTTTTCGACGGACCCGTCATATTGGGGGGCGGCATCACCGACGGCGCCGGCATTCGCGCCGCCGAAGTGCTTGGCGCCGACCTCGCCTATATGGGAACGCGCTTCATCGCCTGCACCGAAAGCCTCGCGGTGCCCGAATATCGCGACATGCTGGTCGGTTCGACCGTCGACGACCTGATCCTGACCCGCGCCATCACCGGCGTTGCCGCCAACTGGCTGAAACCGAGCATCGCGCGGGCCGGCATGGACCTCAACGCGATGGAGAAGAACCCGGACATCGACTTCACCGATCCGCAATCCGGCGCCAAACGCTGGGCGCAGGTCTGGTCGGCGGGCCACGGTGTGGGCATGATCGACCGGGTCGAGACGGTCGCGAGTCTCGTTGCGCGGCTGCGGGAGGAATACGAGCAGGCGAAGAAACGATAAGAACGCAAAGTTCGCGAAGTGTTTTGGGAGGAACGCTGAATATGATTCTGGCATCGAAGCAGGAAATCGAGACCCATACTCGCGCCGGTTGGTGGGGAACCGAAACAATCGATGCGCGCTTTCGCACAAATGCAGCGGCAACGCCCGATCGTCTCGCCGTCGCCGACCCGCCGAACCGCATGGAAATCGACGGCGGCGAGCCGCGCCGTCTGACCTATGGCGAACTCGCGGACGAAGCCGACAGGATCGCCTCCGTCTTTCTTGCCGCCGGGCTGAAGAAGGACGATGTGCTGGCGGTGCAGCTTCCGAATGTCGTCGAGCTCGTTGCCGTTTATCTGGCGGCATGGCGCATCGGCCTCATCGTTACGCCGGCGCCGGTGCAATGGCGCGCCCATGAACTGGGCGACGTGCTGGGCTTCGTCGGCGCCAGGGCGGCCGTGACGGCGCGCAGCATTCGCGGTCATGATCACGCTGCGATGTTCGAGAGCCTGAAACCGAAACTCACGTCGCTGGCAAGCATCTTCGTGATTGGCGAAACGCAGTGGCCGGCCGCCGATGCCGCACGTCTCGACGCTGTGCCGAAAGCCGATGCGAACGACGCCGCGACCATTTGCTGGACGTCGGGCACCGAAGCGCGGCCCAAGGGTGTGCCGCGGAGCCACAATCACTGGATGATCGCCGGTGTCGCCTGCGCCGACGCAGCAGGCCTGCAGCCCGGCGACACGGTGCTGAACCCCTTCCCGCTGGTCAACATGGCCGCGATCGGCGGCTGTTTCATGCCCTGGCTGCTGGCGGGTGGAACACTGGTGCAGCACCATCCGTTCGATCTTCCGGTATTCCTGAAACAGCTCGTCGGCGAGAAGATCGCCTACACCGTTGCGCCGCCCGCCGTGCTGTCACTGTTGTTGAAAGAAGAGAAGCTGATGGCCTCGCTCGATCTCTCGGCGGTGCGCAGCATTGGCTCGGGCTCCGCGCCGCTTTCGCCCTGGATGGTGAAAACCTGGCAGGAACAATATGGCCTGCCCATCGTCAACATCTTCGGTTCGAACGAGGGCACCTGCCTGATTTCCGGCGCGGGCGATGTGCCGGACCCCGAGGAGCGCGCGCAATTCTTCCCGCGCTTCGGCGTCAAGGGCCTCGACTGGCCGGCAAAGATCGCCACCGCCATCGAGACGAAGCTGACCGATCTGCAGAGCGGCACCGAAATTACCGATCCCGGCAAGCCCGGCGAATTGTTGATCAAGGGCGCAACGGTCTTCGCGGGTTACTACCGCGCGGGCGACGGCGGCGGCCCCACGGATGCGATCGACAAGGACGGATTTTTTCATACCGGCGACGTCTTCGAGATTGCCGGGTCCGGCAACCGCTACTACCGCTTCGTCGAGCGCGCCAAGGACATTATCATTCGCGGCGGCATGAACATTTCACCCGGCGAAATCGACGGCTTGCTGGCCGGCCTGCCGAAGATCAAGGAAGCGGCCGTCGTCGGTTATCCCGATGCGGTGATGGGCGAGCGCATCTGCGCCGTCGCCGTGCCCGCCGAAGGCGAAAGCGTGACGCTGGACGACATCCGCTCGCATCTGATGAAAGCCGACATAGCGGCTTACAAGCTGCCCGAGCGGCTGGAACTTGCCGACGCTCTGCCCCGCAATCCGCTGGGAAAGGTGCTGCGGCGTCAACTCAGGGAAATGATCGGAGCCTAGCCGCGATTTCCGCGCTCGAGCCACTGCGCGCAATCCGGCGTCAGGACGCGTTCCTTTGCCGCCTCGTAGAGTTCGAGGTCTTCGTCGGTCAACACCGAGCGCCAGCGCTGGTTGGTGCCCTTGTAGAAGAAGCCCTTGGCGCCGTCCTTGAACATCATGCTGAGCGGATCTCCAGCCGCGACCGCGCCCGCGCGCATGGCCTCGAGCGACGAGGCCTCGGCGACCGCGGCGATGTCGGCCGGTGTCAGGTCGATGCCGACGAATTCGGCGAGACGCCGGATCTCACCCGCGAGATCGGCCTTGAGGTCGTTGTAATGGACGAAGTGGACATTCGGTTCGTCGCGTAGCCGCCACCATGTCGCCACATGATGCATGTTGCCCCACCACGGCCATCCTTCGGACTCCCAATTGAACCAGCCGCGCGTTATCCAGCTCTTCCACAGCGCGCGAACATCGCCGTCGTAGCGCGGAATCGGTTCGCCGGCGCGGCCCGGCGTTTCGTTGAAGGCCGCATAGGCCTCGTCCGTGAACTGATCGTAGTGATTGACCAGCGACATGAATACGTCGCGCGGATCGCGCCCGACAACGACATACCGGACGTTGCGCCAGATGGGTAGGCCGTCGGCCGCCAGGTGCGATTTCAGCACCCGGCGATGCGACATGGCGGCAAGTTCGGCCAACTGATCCTCCAGTACGACCGGAAACATCCGCGCATCGATCCAGTAGTCCATCGGCGGCGGCGGCACGCCGTCCTTGAGCGCCAGCATGTTGTAGAGAATGCCAAGCGTCCATGTCGTCCCGGATTTGTAGGAGGTCGTGACGATGACGTCCCCGTCGCGCGGTTCGAAATTACGCCAGCGTGTCGAGTCGATCGTGTGGTTCTGGTAGACGCGCGTGACATTTGCCGGCCAAGACATGGTCGTTCCCCCCTGCAGCGCATTTACAATGTCTGTGGTCAGTCGGCCGCCTGGTTGAGAAGTTTCAGCCGCGCCTTCTTCAAGGTACGGGTCTTCTCGGTCCATTCATGGATGGCTTGCGCCGCGCGGTTGCCCTCGACCGTCATGATTTCGTCATGCCTGGCGTCGCGCACGGTGATCTCGCAGGCAAGACCGTTCGGATCGAAGAAATAGATCGAGTGACAGAAGTGATGGTCGATCGGACCGAAGACCGGCACCTTCGCTTCCTTGAGACGCTTGATAAAGGTCTGGACTTCATCCATCGAGCCGACTTCAAAAGCGAAATGATAATCCTCGATGCCGTCCTTCATCTCGAACACACCATCGCTGGCGCTTGTCGGTTCGTCGAAAAAGGCGATGAAGCGTCCGTCGCCCATCTCGAAGAAGAGATGCATGAATGGACGTTCCTTGCCCGTTCCAGGATCCTTGTCGAAGGCGAGTGCGGCGGCTGGCTTCAAACCCAGAAGGTCGCAATAGAACTTGCGCGTCTCCTCGGCGTCGCGGCAACGATAGGCAATATGGTGAAAACCGGTGATCTTCGGCGCCGGCGTTTTCGCCTCGCCGATATGGTCGACCGTGCCCAGAAGCGCGTTGCTCATCCTTTCCTCCCCGAAAGGCGATGACGATGAACCAAGGCTACGCCCGCCGCGCCACGAAGGCCAGAGGCCCTAGAGCGGCTCACGCGCGAAAATCGCCTCGAGGCTGGTCATGTTCATGCCGTGCTTGACGTAGTTGTAGGGCGTCACGTTGACCGATTTGATGAGGCTGCGCTGAATCTCGGTGCCGACGGTCCCATCCGCCGCCGGCACCATGTCGAAATCGACAACATTGATGCAGGCCGGGTCCTGCTCGAAAGCCTGCACGGCCTTGAGACCTTCCTTCAGCGAACAGCCTGTGGCCGCCCATCCGAGAATCAGCCGATTGGTTCCTTCATGGGCAGCCACCAGAGCTGTATGCCAGCCAGATTCGGCCAGCAACCGCGTGATGGCGCCGACGGTACGCCGCTGCGCCTCGGCGAAAACCTCGCCGCCTTCGAGCATCGTCGCGCCGGGCTCTCCCGCCGTCTCGAAGTAATAGGCCATTTTGGCCGCAAGCTCCGCCCGGCTTTTCACATTGCCGAAGCTGCCGCCATGAATCTCGATTAGGTCGGGTTCCACTTCGAGAGACGGAACCTCGATCGATTGTTCGGCCAGCACGCGCTCAGCCGTTTGCCGCGTGCGCGGCACACCGGAGCAGACCGCGCGGTCGAACCGTACATGGGCCAGCGCCTTGCCTGCGGCAGTTGCCTGCTCCTGCCCGAGCGGCGTTAACGGCACCACTTTCGTGTCGCCGCCCGCCGCCAGGATTTCCGGTCCGAAATAGTCGACATGGCCGTGGCGCATCAGGTAGATGCGCCGCCGCCCCGTCGTGCCGGGAAGTGCGGTCAAATCGCTTCCGCCTTTTTCAACGCCTCGACATCGGCGCCCGAGAATCCCCAATCCTTGAGCGCGCTTTCGGTATGCTCGCCGATCTGCGGCGCCGGGCCCTGGATTTTCGATTCCGTGCGCGAGAAACGCGGCGCGACATTGGGCTGCGCCACGCCGTCGATCTCGACAATGGTCTGGCGTGCCTTGTTGTGCGGATGGTCCTTGGCTTCCTTGATCGAAAGCACCGGCGCAAAGCAGATGTCGGTGCCTTCCATGATCCTGCACCACTCGTCGCGCGTCTTCGTCTTGAAGACCGCTTCGATCTTCTTTTTCATATCGGGCCATTGGCCACGATCCATCTGCGCATCCCAAAGGCTGTCGGTAAGGCCCGCCTTCTCGCGCAGGATCGCGTAGAATTGCGGTTCGATGGAGCCGATCGAAATCCACTGACCGTCCTTCGTCTCGTAGGTGTCGTAGAAATGCGCGCCGCCATCGAGCATGTTGGTGCCATGCGGTTCCTGCCACATGCCGGAAGCCGTGAAGCCGTAGAACATCGCCATCAGCGAGGCGGCGCCGTCCGTCATCGCGACGTCGACCACCTGCCCCTTGCCGCTGCGTTGCGCCTCGACAAGCGCGGCGAGCATGCCCATTGCCAGATAGAGCGCACCGCCGCCGAAATCGCCGACGAGATTGAGCGGCGGCACCGGCTTCTCGCCCGGACGGCCGATCGCGTGCAACGCGCCGGTGAGCGAAATGTAGTTGATGTCGTGACCGGCGGCGTTGGCGAGCGGGCCGGTTTGCCCCCAGCCGGTCATGCGGCCATAAACGAGCTTTGGATTGCGCTTCAGGCAGATATCAGGGCCGAGGCCGAGCCGCTCCATCACGCCCGGCCGGAAACCTTCCTGCAGGATGTCGGCCTTCTCGATCAGCTTCAGGCAGGCTTCGACCGATTCCGGCTTCTTGAGGTCGAGCGCCACCGAGCGCCGGCCGCGCGAGCCGATGTCGAATTTCGAGCCGCCGCGGGCACCCTTGCGGTCGATGCGGATCACTTCGGCGCCCATATCGGAAAGCAGCATGCCGCAGAACGGGCCCGGCCCAATGCCTGCGAATTCGACAACCTTGATGCCGCTCAGCGGTCCGCTACCCATGACGTGCTCCCTTGAATTTCGGCCAAAGCCTTTTGTTGGATGTGATTTGTACAGGCTGTTTTTCAGGCCGTAAACGCCGCCCGATTTGACGCAAGGGCGGACTGGCGCGGGCTCACTTGCCGGATTCCATATCCGCCTCTACAAACGCGCCATGCCCCTGCCCGCTCCCGCCATCGCTCGCGGCTATACCGGCGAGCCCTGCCCCGCATCCTTCAACATCGCACGCTATTGTCTGGCGCGCGCGGCGAAGGAGACGCCGGACAAGATCGCGTTGATCGTTGTCGGCGACGCCGACGCGCCGCTGGAAAACGCGGAACGCTGGACCTATGGCGCGCTCGACGAGGCGGTGCGACGCGTTGCGGCAGGTTTGCTGGCGGAAGGTTTCGCGCCGGGCGAGCGATTGATGATCCGGATGCCCAACACGTCCGATTATGCGCTGCTCTTTTTCGGCGCGCTGGCGGCGGGAATCGTGCCGCTGCCGTCCTCCTCGCAACTCACAGTCGAGGAGGCCGATTTCCTGCTGTCGGATTCAGCCGCTTCCGCCGTTGCGCTCGCACCCGGCATGACCATGCATACGAACGATGCCAAGGTGATCGACGCGGCCATGCTTGCGCGGCTGAAGGCGCACGCACCGCTCGCCGCATATGCGGACACTACGGCAAACGACCCGGCCTTCCTCGTCTACACGTCGGGCACCAGCGGCCGCCCGAAAGGCGTGTTGCATGCGCATCGCAGCGCCTGGGGCCGCCGGCCGATGTACCAAGGCTGGTACGGCATCGAAGCCTCCGACACGATGCTCCACGCGGGCGCCTTCAACTGGACCTATACGCTGGGCGTCGGCCTCACCGACCCCTGGGCCAACGGCGCAACGACCGTCCTCTACAATGGCGAAAAGGACGTACAGGTCTGGCCGAAGCTGATGGAAAAAACGCGCGCCACGCTCTTTGCCGCCGTGCCGACGCTTTATCGCCAGATTCTGAAATATTGCGACCTCGCGGCGCATGACATTTCCGCCCAGCGCCACGGCCTGACGGCCGGCGAGGCGCTGTCGCCGGCTTTGCTCGAGCAGTGGCGTGCCGCGACCGGCAAGGAACTCTACGAGGCGCTCGGCATGTCGGAATGCTCGACTTACGTCTCGACCGCGCCGGGCATGGAAATTCGCGCCGGCAGCCCCGGACGGCCGCAACCCGGACGCTGCGTTGCGGCCTTACCTGTGGAGGGTGGCTCGGAGCCGTTGCCTGCAGGCGAGGTCGGTCTGCTTGCCGTCCACCGCTCGGATCCCGGCCTGATGCTGGGTTATTGGCGGCGTCCCGACGAGGAAGCGGAAGTCTATCGCGGCGAATGGTTCATCGGCGGCGATCTCGCGAGCTTCGATGCCGATGGATATATGCATTATCACGGCCGTGCCGACGACATGATGAATGCGATGGGCTACCGTGTTTCACCCCAGGAAGTCGAGGCCGCGCTCGCGACACACCCGGATGTGCAGGAAGTCGCCGTCACGGAGCTGAGGGTGCGGGACGATTTGTCGGTGATCGCCGCTTTTGTGGTTCCGAAGGAGGCTTCCGAACCGGACGCCGCTTCGATCCTCGGCTGGGCCGATGCGCGACTTGCGGCCTACAAACGGCCCCGCGAAGTCGTGTTCGTCAGCGGATTGCCGCGTACTGCCAACGGCAAGGTGATGCGCCGGGCGCTCGCGCGAAGCTAGTGGTGATAGCGATAGGCGACCGGCCGTTCCCGCGGCAGGAAATCCGGCAACCGCTCCTCCATCATCGGTTCGGTCTTCGGCTCTGCGGCGAAAGTGACCTGCACCTGCTGGAAGCGTTCGACAAGCGACGCCGTCGCCGTTACCGGGTTTGCATCGAGTACCCAGACGCAGAGAAAAAATCCCCCAACAATGCCCATCAGAAAATTAGACACGGGGCCCTGATCCTCCTCATTCGCTACGCAACAATGTTAAAATCTTGCGCAGCGAATGAAAAAACACAAGTAAAATCAATGGGTTGTGTCAAAAAGATACAGCGAAATGGTTAATCGGCAATCGCGTCATGTGCGATACGCACGGTTTCCGGCGGTTCGCGGCCTGCGAGGCTCACCATAACGATCGTCAGTGTAGCGACGATAAAACCCGGCAGAATTTCATAGAGGTCGAATATGCTGCCCGTGAGCTGTTTCCAGACGATCACGGTGACGGCGCCCGCGATCATGCCGGCAAGCGCGCCGTTGCGCGTCATGCGGCCCCAGAAGAGCGACAGGATCACCACCGGACCGAACGCCGCGCCGAAGCCCGCCCAGGCATAGGCGACGAGCGCCAGCACCGTGCTGTTGCGGTCGAGCGCCATCAGAATCGCTGCGAGCGAAATCGCCACCACCGACAGCCGGCCGACGGTCAGCAATTCACGCGCCTCGGCCTTCGGCCGGAAGATGCGCTTCCAGAAATCTTCGGCAATGACGCTCGATGAAACGAGAAGCTGTGAGGAAACCGTGCTCATCACCGCAGCGAGAACGGCGGCGAGCAGCACCCCGGCGACAAGCGGGCTGAACAAGGCTTGCGACAGCGCGAGGAAAACGGTTTCCGGATTTGCGAGCGGCGCAGCGGCGAAATATCCGATTCCCGCAATTCCAGTCGCCACGGCGCCGTAAAGCGCCAGCACCATCCATGTCATGCCGATCAGCTGCGCGCCCGGCAACGCCGCCTCGTCGCGAATTGCCATGAAGCGCGCCAGAATATGCGGCTGGCCGAAATAGCCGAGGCCCCACGCCATTAGCGAGACCGCGCCGATGAAGGTTATGTCGTGGAACACGTCGAGGGCGCCTTCAGGCCCGGCCTCGGCCGCCCCTGTGAGCGACGTCTCGAACCCGCCGGTCACCGACATGGCAACGGCGGGCACGATCAGCAGCGCAAGGAACATCATCACGCCCTGCACCGTGTCGGTCCAGCAGACGCCGAGAAAGCCGCCGATGGCGGTGTAGCTGAGGATGCTGATGGCGCCGATGGCCAGCGCCCAGTGATAGTCGAGGCCGAAAACCTGCTCGAACAGGATGGCGCCCGAAACGAGCCCGGCCGATGTGTAGATCGTGAAGAATACCAGAATGACGAAAGCGCTCGCCACGCGCAGGACACGGCTCTTGTCGGCAAAGCGGTTCTCGAAATAGTCGGGCAGCGTCAGCGCGTCTCCGGCCGCCTCTGTGTAGCGACGAAGCCGCCGCGCGACGAAGCGCCAGTTGAGGAGTGCGCCCGCGACCAGCCCGACCGCGATCCAGACCTGGTTGAGGCCATAGAGATAGACAGCGCCCGGCAGACCGAGCATCAGCCAGCCGCTCATGTCGGAGGCGCCCGCCGAAAGGGCCGCCACCCAACGGCCAAGCTGCCGCCCGCCGAGAATGTAGTCCTTGAGATTGTTGGTGATGCGGTAGGCCGCCGCGCCAAGCGCCAGCATCGCCACGAGGTAGACCGCGATGGTCAGAGGCAACGTCGCGCTCATCGGGTTCTGAGCCAGCCGATGGCCGATATGAGAATGGCAAGCGCCGGCAAGGCAAGCACCAGCCAGCTTTCGACAGTCAGTCCACCGATCATCAGGCCCCCTTTTCGCGGGGAGCCCTACATCGGAGGCAACCCGCCTGCCCGACTTAGCCAGCTCGGATTGCGATGATCAAGGGGTTCGATGGGGTCGGGCGCGCCTACGGCGATCGTCTGGATGCCGCGGTCGCGATGGACGCCCGCATACTGGCCTTTGCGGCCGCGCGGCCGCTCGCCGTGATACTCCGCCTGAAGATGGTCGTGGGCCGCAGCAATCTTGTTGCTGAAGCCGAAGGCGGCTTCAGTCGGATTGATCCCATAGGTCCATGTGCAGGCCAGGAAGCCCAGGACGAAACCTGCGACGAGTTTTCCCACGACGTGTCCTTCCGTTGCTCGCGAAGCAACATTCGGGGAAATTATGGACCCTCATGCTTAATGAAGCGTTACCGGCAATCGGCAGACTTGGCCACTTCAGAGCGATTGCCCATCATCGACCGTGAACAGCGAACCAGTGATGAAACGTCCGTGGTCGGACGCCAGCAACAGCAACGTCCCGTCGAGGTCTTCCTCGACCCCGAGCCGCCGCCGCGGCCAGATTTTGATCTGTTTTTGTCCGCCCTCGGTGCCAAACCAGTCGGAATTCAGTTCGGTCTCGATGAAGCCCGGACACATCGCGTTGACGTTGATCTGGTGGCGGGCCCATTCCTTGGCGAGCGACCGGGTCATCATCCCGACGGCAGCCTTGGTCATGCAGTAGATCGTCAATCCCGGTAAAACCGAATGGGCGCCGATCGACGCGATGTTGACGATGCGACCGCCTGTGCCGCGCGCCATCATCGACCGGCCGGCAGCCTGCGCCATGAAAAAGGCGCCGCGCACATTGGTGTCGAACATCGTGTCGAAACCCTCGGGCGTCACCTCGGCCGGAAGCGCCTGCACGTTCATGCCCGCATTGTTGACGAGGATGTCGACGGGTCCGAGTGTGCCTTCGGCCTCTGTCATGCAGGCCGCGATGCTGGCCGGATCCGTGACGTCGAGCGTGATTGCCGCCGCCGTGCCGCCCATCGCCTCGATCTCGGATTGGAGGACGGTGAGCCGTTCGACACGCCGCCCGGTGATGGCGACCTTTGCGCCCGCCTTCGCCAATACCAGCGCGAAGCGCCTGCCAAGCCCGCTGGTCGCACCGGTCACCAGCGCCACCTTGCCACTGAGACCGTAATCCGGAAGCCTGACTTCGGTTGTCTCGCCCATCGCGCTATCGCCTCCAGCCATTTGATTTTGCAGGACTCTTCGCAAGCGCCGCCGATCCCGTCAAGAAGCGGCCCCGTCGAGCCTTGCGGCCCCTGCGTCCCCGGCCGCATAATCGCTCATCGGAAACGCACGACGGAGGCCGGAAATGCAACTCGATGTCGTCTCGGATACGGTCTGCCCGTGGTGCTATATCGGCAAGAAGCGCCTCGACCAGGCACTGGCGATGCATGGTGGCAACAACATCGTGCTGGCATGGCGTCCTTTCCAGCTCGACGCTTCGATCCCCGAAGGCGGCGTCGACCGCAAGGCCTACATGGAAAAGAAGTTCGGAACCGAGCGGGCAAAGGAAGTCGGCAACACCATTCGTGACTTCGGTGCGGCGGTCGGCATCGCGTTTCGCTTCGACCGTGTCGAGCGCTCTCCCAATACACTCGACAGCCACCGCCTGATCCGCTGGGCCGGCACTGCCGGCCGGCAGGACGAGATTGTCGATATTCTGTTCCGTCGCTATTTCGAGGACGGCGAAGACATCGGCGCGCGCGATGTGCTGGTGGACGCCGCCGCGGAGGGCGGCATGGACGCCGATATCGTGCGCGATCTGCTCGCCGGCGACGCCGACAAGGAACTCATCCGCCGCGAAGACATGACGGCACGCGAACTCGGCATTCAGGGCGTTCCGAGCTTCGTCATCAATTCCAAGTGGGTAATGGTCGGCGCGCAAGAGCCGGAAACGCTGGTCCGCATGTTCGACAAGTTGCTGGCGAAAGAGGCCGAGGAGGCGAGCGCCGCTCAATAGGCTCAAGGGGGGAGACAATGACTTTATCTTCGTCGACGCAGGATCGTCAGGCTCACTGGCTGATGCTTCTCGGCCTTTTGCTTTTTCTGATTGGACTGCTGACAGGCTTCGTGTCGGGCGGTCTCGCCAATCCGCGGATGGGCCTTTCGGCACATCTCGAAGGCTTGATGAATGGAATGTTCCTCGTCCTGCTCGGCCTTCTCTGGTCGCGCCTGGTACTTGGCGCAAGGGCTCTGCTGGTTGCTTTCTGGCTCGTCGTCTATGCGGCCTTTGCCAACTGGTTGGGCGTCCTGCTTGCCGCGATATGGGGAGCCGGCGTCGGCATGATGCCGCTTGCGGCGCAAGGCATGTCGGGTTCGGGTCCGCAGGAAGCCATCATCGCCTTCCTGCTCATCAGCCTTTCTGTGGCAATGGTGCTGGGTGTGATCCTGGTGATCCTGGGCCTCTGGCGCGCGCAAAAATAAGGCCTCACGCCGCCTTCGCCGCGCCGGCGAGGTCTGCGAGCTTCCGCATCAGCACATAGGTGCCGGCCAGCCGTTCTTCGGGCGTGTCCCAGTCGCGCTTGAAGACGAGCTTGTGATCGGGACGGAGCTTTGCCCTGCCGCGCTCGTCATTGATGATCTCGACCAGCGCCGCCGGATTGGCGAATGTGTTGTCGCGGAAGCTGAGCACAATGCCCTTGGGGCCTGCCTCGATCTTCTCGACATTGGCTGCCCGGCACATCCCCTTGATCTCGACGATCTTCAGCAGGAACTCGACTTCCTCCGGCAGCTTGCCGAAACGATCGATCAGCTCGGCGCCGAAGCCGTCGACCTCCGCCCGCGTTTCGACATCCGACAAGCGCCGGTAGAGGGCCATGCGTGCATCGAGATCGGGCACATAATTTTCGGGAATGAGAACGGGTGTGCCGACATTGATCTGCGGCGACCAGCGCCCCTCCTCGTCTTCATCCGCACCGCCGCCGCGCATCGCAGCCACGGCTTCCTCGAGCATCGACTGATAAAGTTCGTAGCCGACTTCGCGGATATGGCCCGACTGTTCGTCGCCGAGCAGGTTGCCCGCGCCGCGAATGTCGAGGTCGTGGCTCGCGAGCGAGAAACCCGCACCGAGCGAGTCGAGCGACTGCAATACTTTCAACCGCCTTTCGGCGCCCGCCGTCAGCGTCCGGTTGGCCGGAACCGTTAGATAGGCATAGGCACGCGCCTTCGAACGGCCGACGCGACCGCGAAGCTGGTAGAGCTGCGCCAGGCCGAACATATCGGCGCGATGCACGATCAGCGTGTTGGCGGTCGGGATATCGAGGCCGGACTCGACGATCGTTGTCGAGACGAGCACGTCGTATTTGCCATCGTAGAAAGCGGTCATCTTGTCTTCGATTTCGCCGGGCGCCATTTGCCCATGCGCGATCGTAAACTTCACTTCCGGCACGTATTGTCGCAGAAACTCAGCGGCGTCGGCGAGGTCGGCGATGCGCGGTACGACGTAAAAACTCTGTCCGCCCCGGAAGCGTTCTCGCAACAGCGCCTCGCGCATCACGACGGGATCGAACGGTGAGACATAGGTGCGTACCACAAGCCGGTCGACCGGCGGCGTCGCGATGATCGACAGTTCACGAACACCAGAAAGCGCCATCTGCAATGTTCGCGGAATTGGTGTTGCAGTCAGCGTCAGCACATGAACCTCGGCACGCAGCGCTTTCAACTGCTCCTTGTGCGCGACGCCGAAATGCTGCTCTTCATCGACGATCACAAGCCCGAGATTGCGAAACTTCACCTGCTTGCCGAGTACCGCATGGGTGCCGATCACGATGTCGACCGTTCCATCCGCAAGACCCGCCTTCGCTTCCGTCATGTCCTTGGCGCCGACAAGCCGCGACATCTGCCGGAGTTTGACCGGCAGTCCATGAAAGCGGTCGCTGAACGTCTTGAAGTGCTGCCGTGCCAGCAATGTCGTCGGAACGACAACCGCGACCTGATAGCCGTTCAACGCGGCGACAAAGGCCGCGCGCAACGCGACTTCGGTTTTTCCAAAGCCGACATCGCCGCAAATCAGCCGATCCATCGGCCGTCCGCGCGCAAGGTCTTCCAGCACCGCCTCGATCGCCTGTTCCTGATCGTCGGTTTCGGTGAACGGAAAACGCGCACAGAACTCGTCATAGGCGCCCGGCTGCGGTTCCATGACCGGCGCCTTTTTCAGCTCACGGGCGGCGGCGATCTTGATGAGTTCGCCGGCCATCTCGCGGATACGTTCCTTGAGGCGCGCCTTTCGCGCTTGCCAGCCGGTGCCGCCCAGCCGGTCAAGCTGTGCCTCCGTTTCATCCGAGCCGTAGCGCGATAAGAGTTCGATGTTTTCGACCGGCAGGTAGAGCTTGTCGTTGCCCTGGTAGAGCAGCAACAGGCAGTCGTGCGGGGCACCCATGACCTCGATAGTCTGCAAACGCTCGAAGCGCCCGATGCCGTGATCGACATGCACGACGAAGTCGCCGGGCGAAAGGCTGGACGCCTCGGTCAGGAAGTT
>JAHBYM010000210.1 GCA_019635975.1 Parvibaculum sp.
CCGCATTTCTCGACGGCGCGGTTCGCGCTTACGGCGAGGCGCGCAACATCCCCGCCATCGACGCCACCTCGCGCCTCTCGCCGCATCTCCACTGGGGCGAAATCTCGCCGCGCCAGATCTGGTCATCCGCCGAAGCCGCCGCCATCGCACATCCCGCGGCCGCGTCCGGCGTCGCCGCCTTCCTGCGCGAACTTGGCTGGCGCGACTTCGCCCATCATCTGATTTTCCATTGGCCGGAGATCGCCACCGAGAACTGGAAAAGCGAATTCGACGCCTTCCCCTGGGCAGACAACGATGCCGCCTTCCGCCGCTGGACGCGCGGCGAAACCGGCTACCCGATCGTCGATGCCGGCATGCGCGAGCTCTGGACGACCGGCTTCATGCACAATCGCGTCCGCATGATCGCCGCTTCCTTTCTCGTCAAGCATCTGCTGATCGACTGGCGGCGCGGCGCGGCGTGGTTCGAGGACACGCTGGTCGATGCCGACCTCGCGGTCAATCGCACGAGCTGGCAATGGGTCGCGGGCTCCGGCGCCGATGCCGCGCCATACTTCCGCATCTTCAATCCGGTGCTGCAGGGCGAGAAATTCGATCCCGAAGGCGCCTATGTCCGCGCTCATCTTCCGGAACTTGCGGCGCTCGACGCGCGCTACATTCACAAGCCCTGGGCCGCGCCGCCCGAAGCGCTGGCGAAGGCGGGCGTTGCGCTTGGCGGCAATTATCCGCAGCCGATGATCGACCACGCAAAGGCCCGCGCCCGCGCGCTCGCCGCCTACGCTGAGATCAGGCGGCCCGGCTGACCGCGTTGCCTGATTTTTCCTTCGGCACGGTCAGCCGCGTCAGCGCCAGTGCCAGCCGGTAGGGCAACATCTGCAACAGCCGCAGCAGCAGCGAGAAGCGCCGCGGGAAAGTAATCTCGAAGCGGCTGGAATGCAGCCCGCGATAAAAGGCCTCCGCCGCGTCCGCGGTTTCCATCAGGAATGGCATCGGAAATTCGTTCTTGTCGGTCAGCGGAGTCTTGACGAAACCCGGATTGACGATCTGCACCGCAATGCCGTGCCGCGCAAGGTCGGGCCGCAGCGCTTCGGCCATGTTGATCAGCGCCGCCTTGCTCGCGCCATAGACCGCCGATGTCGGCAGCCCGAAATAACCGGCAAGCGAGGCCACCATCGCAATCCGCCCTGTCCCGCGCCGCATCATGCCGGGCAGCACCGCTTCGAGCGAATTGACTGTGCCCATGAAGTTGAGCTCGAAAAGCGGTCGTGCCTTCGCCGCCGTCAGCTCGGCGCCCATCAGCGCCTGGTAGGTTCCGGCGCAGAACACCGCAATGCCGATCGGGCCCATCGTTTCCTCGATCCGCGTCACCGCCGCTTTCACGCTTGCCGCGTCGGTCGTGTCGGCGGCGACCGGCACCACAAGTCCGTCCGCCTCGCGCGCCAGCGCTTCGAGTTCGTCCGCGCGCCGCGCCGTTGCCGCCACGCGATAGCCCGCCTTCGCCATCCTCAGCGCCAGCGCCCGGCCGATGCCGGAGCTCGCGCCGGTGATCCACACCACGTCCTTGATCGTTCCGTTCATCGCGCGGCGACCTTCTGCACCAGCGCCCGGTCGAGCCGTTCGACCGTATAGTCGACCTCCTCGCCCCGCGCCATGAAGGCGACGTTCAGCCATTCGTTCTCAAGCGAATAGAGCAGACGAAGTTTCAAATCGCCCGTCATCTCGTATTCCCGCGCCGTCACCGCCGCGCCGCCAAGCGCAACTTCGCGCGTCGCCACCGGCGTCACCGCCACATCGACGATCCGGCCGCGTTGTGTGTCGAGAAGCTGCGTCTGCGTCACCGTCTCGGGGTTCCAGTAGCTGGTCGGGATGATGCCGGCCGGCGCGATGAAGCTGCCATGCGCCGAACTTGTGACGGCGAGCCCGTCGTCGCCCGCCCGCGCGCTCACCGTATATTTGCGCCCGTCATCGTTTGTTTCCGTGTCGAGCGAAACGAGCTTTCCTTCCCGCCACACTTCGCGATTGCGGTGTTCGTAGCGGAACAGCGTCAACGGACCGAACGTCACGGCGAGTTTGATTTCGATGTCGACGATCAGCGCATCGTCCACCTGCGTAAAGGAAAGGCTGTGCGTGCCGATTGGCGATCCCCCGCGCTCGACGCGGAACGCCAGCGCGGGGTCCGATGCCGGATCGGGGGAAGATGCCGGCAACGCCGCGCCCGCGCCGAGCCCGGGGGCAAGCAACAACAATGTGAGAGCCGCAACTTTCAGGACAGGCAATGTCACAACCGAGGGGCCTTTCGAGGGTGTCACGCCGGCTCCGTTCCGGCTCTCACCCCTTAGCTACGGCGCCTGCGCCTGCCCGGATCACCCTTTTCGCATCGCCGCGAAATGCGCCTGCATCGCCAGGCTCGCCGCCACCGTCGCGTTGAGCGATTCGACCGCCCCCGTGGTCGGGATCGAGAGTCGCCGCACCTTCAGCCCCGCCGGCAGGCCAAGCCCTTCCTCGCCCAGCACCAGTCTGATGTCGCGTGGCCACTTGTAGCCGTCAATGGCCTCGCCCCCGCCGTCGAGCGCCGCCAGCGCCCCTTTTGAGTCGTTAAGCGCGTTCCAGCCCGGTCCTTTGAGGAACTGCAGCTCGAATTGCGCATTGGCGGCGGCGCGCAGCGCCTTCGGATGAAACGGATGCGTGGCCGCCTCCATCAGCACCACGCGTTTCGCGCCGAAGGCGGCGGCGCTGCGCAGCACAGCGCCGAGATTGGCAGGGTCTCCAAGCGCGCAGACGAGTTCGAGCCCTTTCGGAGGCTTCGAAAAATCGGCCGCCGCCATCGCCGGCACCCGGCCCACCAGCAGCGGAAAGCCGGTGCCGTTGACGTCCAGCGTCTCGAACAGCGCCCGCGACAGCACGAAGCGTTCGAGCGCCGCCGGCGGTTTCAGCGCCGCGATGTCCCTGTCGTTCAGCGCCAGCACGGCACTGAATTGCGCGGCGTGCCGCTTCAGCGCTTCGGGCACCGTCTTGCGCCCGGCCAGCAGAAAAGCGCCATGCTTCTTGATGCCGCGCGTCTCGCCAAGCGCCATCCAGAGCTTGGCGCGCGCGTTCTGCGGGCTTTCGATGAGGCGCGAGCCGCCGCCGGTCATATTTGGTCCTTGTGAAGAAGCGCGAGCATCGCCGATCATGGGCGAACGAGGGAAACGCCGATCATAGGCGGATAAAAAGCGGGGGACAAAAAATGTTCGAAGCGGCTTTGATGCGGGGCGACGAGCTCGACGGTCTGCGCATTCTTCTGGTGGCGCTGTCGCTCGCGGCCTCTCTCGGCTATTTCGCGGTCGAAAGCCGCCCGCCTTCCGCGCTCCGCACCGGCCTCAAGACGGCCGCCATCGGGCTTTGGGTGCCGCTGCCGCTTCTGGCGCTGCCCGGCGCCGCGGCGCTGCCGCTGGTGCTGCTCGCCTTCGCTTTCTTCCTCTCGAGCGCCGGCGACCTTTTTCTGGCGATGAAGGACAATCCGCGCAATTTCACGCGCGGCCTTCTCGCCTTCCTCGCCGCCCATCTTTTCTATCTGGCGATCATGGTGCCGCTGGCGAGCCGGCCCGAAGGTCTCGTCGCCAATGCCGCCTCGCTCGTCACCGGTGCCGGTGCGCTGGCGCTCTATTTCTGGTTGCGGCCGAACCTCGGAAAAAACCAGCTTCCCGTCGGCGTCTATCTGGTGACGATCCTGTTCATGGCGCTGGCCGCGCTCGCCATTCCGGCCGCCCAGCCCTGGCTCGGTCTCGGCGCCATCTTCTTCGTGATTTCCGACGGCGTCATCGCCGCCGACAAGTTCGGTCGTCCGATCCCGTATCGGGGGCCGATCGTCTGGACGACATATTATGGCGGTCAGGCCTTGATGGCGCTGAGCCTCATGGCGCTGCTCCGGTGATCCGTTGACGAACGAAATCCCTATCGGCGGCATTTGCGATCCGCGTTTCGAGCCGCTGCGCGAAGCCTTCATCGCCAATTTCCACGAACGCGGCGAGCCGGGCGGCGCCGTCGCCTTGATGGTCGATGGCCGCCTCGTCTGCGA
>JAHBYM010000211.1 GCA_019635975.1 Parvibaculum sp.
GTGCAATTGTAGGAGTATTGCCCGGCGCCGCGCGTCAGCGTGACGGTCGACGCATTCTGCGCCACAACGCTCACATTCATGTCGGCAATCGCCTTGCCGTCGCTGTCGAGCGCCACGATGTTGGTGCGGCCGTAGCTGCGGCCCATCACATAGACGAGCTGCGAACCTTCGACCGTCACATCCGCGATCGCCGGATTGCCGACCATGAGGGTCGCAACGGGCTTCGGGAATTGCAGGGCGCGCGACTTGTTCATCTCGACGAGAAAGTCGGCGGCCTGTGCGCCGCCGGCAAGCAGCGCCGCGAGGCTCGCGCCGAGTACCGTCGCGCGTGCGCCGTGCCGGAATTTGCTTCGTGCAACCATGTTCGTGCCCGTTTGATCGTGGTGAGGCGGCCGCTCCTGCCGTTTCTGATGAAACACTAGCGGCAAGGGGTGAACGATTTGTTGACCGTGACGAAGGGTAGGATTCCTTTAACGGGCAATTAAAAGGGGCGCTCTAGGCTGGCCCGTATATGGCGGAAAGCGGGCCAAAGGAGACCTGTATGGCTGGTGTGGCGCAAGACGGCCGGGGCACGGCGACGAACGCAGCGCGATCGCTGGCGGGTGTCCGGATTTTTGCCGGCCTGGCCCCGCGCGAGCTGGCATTGCTTGCCGCTGAGTGCGACTGGCGAACTGTCGCAAAGGACGAAATCGTGATCAGCACCGCGCAGAGCGGCGCGCCCGACGGCGTGATGTTCGTGGTCGACGGCGCTGTGCGTCTGGCGCGCATCGCCGGCCCGGCCGGACGCATCGCCTACAAGGATGTCGGCGCCGGCGGCCAGTTCGGGGAAATGTCGGTGTTTGGCCTCGCCGAAACCGATCTCACGGTCATCGCGCGCGATGAGAGCCGGATTGCGACCTTGAGACTTGACCGGTTCGCCGAACTGCTGGCTCGTGAGGAATCGGTTTCCCGCGCGCTCCTTTGTCAGTATGCCCGCCTGCTGCGCGGGCAGGAGATCGCAGGTCCGTCTTCGGCTCTGGACGGTGAAGCGGTATTGGACGGCACCGGCGCCCAGCGGCTCTACACGGAGCTGCTGGCTCTGGCCGAACCACATGCCGGCGAGGACGGCAGAGAGATGCTGCTGATCGCGCGGTTGCCTCGGCATCGTGTGCTGGCGGACCGGATTTCGACGACCGAGGAAGCGGTTGCGCGCGCCATCGCCGAACTGGTCCGCAGCGGCGTTGCCGAGCGCGACTATCCCGGCCTCATCATCAAGGACGAAGCGGCGCTCCGCAGCCTGGCGGCCGCCCGCTAACGCCGCACGTTCGTCTTTGTATTGGCTGTCGTCCAAACCGGCGCGCCATTAACCGACGATTAACGATACTCCAAACCGGTGCAATTGCGCTGTCGCCGTGAGTAGACACGTCGTGAGAATTTATACTCTAAAGTTAAAGTACATACTGAATCTATACATCAACACGCACCGATTTGTCATGTAAATTATGCGAAATCACGCGCGATCTTTAGCGTTTAGGTAAGATTGCCTCCCTAAGCTGGCCTCCAGTCCGAAAGGGCGCCCTGCCGCCGGTCACGGCGGATGAGGGTTGGTGCTGTCGACAGTCAACGGTGTAAGGAGGCTTATTGTGAGCCAGTTTCTGAAGTCTTTTGTGAAGGACGAGTCCGGCGCGACCGCGATCGAATACGGTCTGATCGCCGCCGGCATCTCGATCGTTATCGTCGGTGCGGTTCAGCTGATTGGACCCGCGCTGGAATCCACTTTCGACGATATCGCGGAAGCGCTTGAGTAAGAGCGGTCCGCTTCGGCAATGAGCCGGGCTTGTCCCGGAAGCAAGCCGCCAGACACCTCGATGGGTCTGGCGGCTTTTTTCGTTCGGGCCCGGATCGGCAAACTCCGGTAAATTCCGGAAAATTGTTGCCCTGCGGTTCATTATGAGCCGGCGTTTACCCCAAATTTACGGTCCCGCGACCACTATCCAAGGGTACGGCCGGGGCATTGCCCGTCCGTGCGGGGACCATGCGGTCCATGAGCCGCTTAAGGGAAAACGGGCAAAATTCGTGTTGAACATGCTCCTGCTCGCTGTCTTCCCGATCGCCATGATCTTCGGCGCGATCTGGGATTTGACGACGATGACCATACCGAACCGTCTGACGATCGCGCTTGTCGCGGCCTTTGTGCTGCTCGCGCCGCTGGCGGGGTTGTCGCTGCAGCAGATCGGCATGCATGTGGCGGCGGGCTTCGCGATGCTTCTCGTTGGCATGGCGTTGTTCGGCTTCGGATGGATCGGTGGTGGCGACGCCAAGTTTGTGGCTGGCGCCGCGCTCTGGATCGGATTGACGGAACTGCTTCCCTATCTGCTGATTGCTTCGCTGCTGGGCGGCGCGTTGACGCTGGTTCTGCTCTTCTTTCGAGGATTGCCGTTGCCCGAGTTGATATTTCGCCGTGCCTGGATCGCGCGCTTGCACGACCGCGAGGCCGGCGTTCCCTATGGCGTTGCGCTCGCTGTGGCGGGCCTGATTGTTTTCCCGCGCACGATCTGGGTCGAACTTGCGGCCTCGGCCGCCTGAGAACGAAGCGGGCGCAGATGTCCGCGTGACGAAAGGAATGGAATAGTGAACGCCGCACGCATTGGAGTACTGGTTCTGGCGCTCGTCGCCGCGGGCCTCGCGGCGTTTCTGGCGCGCGGTCTTGTATCGTCGGACAAAGAACCCGTCATCGAGAAAGTCGTGGAAGCACCGACGACGGAAGTCCTCGTCGCGGTTTCCAACCTGCAGATCGGCCAGCGCGTTACGGGCGGCGATCTGCGCTGGCAGAGCTGGCCGGATGAATCGATGAATGCGGCCTACATCACCCGGATCCAGAGGCCGGCCGCCATTGAAGAATACTCCGGCAGCGTCGCGCGCTCGGCCGTTCTCAGCGGCGAACCGGTCACAGCCGAAAAGCTTGTCAGCCTTTCCGGCGCCGGCTTCATGTCGGCGCTCATAGAGCCCGGTATGCGCGCCGCCGCAATCAAGATTACGCCGGAAACAAGCGCTGGCGGTTTCATCTTGCCGAACGACCGGGTGGACGTCATCGACATCCGCAAGGGTCAGACGATCTTGCGCGATGTTCGAGTGCTGGCGGTCGATCAGCGCTTCAACGAAAAGGCGGGCGAGCAGGTCGCGGTCGGCCGGACGGCAACGCTGGAACTGACGCCCGCTCAGGTGGAACTCATTGCCGTCGCCGAGAGTGAGGGCCTGCTGGCGCTCTCGCTGCGCAGCATGGGCGAAAAGGATCTCGCCGGAAATGAAGATGTCGTCAAGGCAGCCGGTTCGGTCGTGAAAATTGTACGCTACGGCACGGCGCAAACCGTGCGGGTAAAGTAGGCGATGGGGTCGGGCATGAAGAAGATTTTCAACTTGCAGCGTATCGCACGCGCCCTCGCGACCGTACTTTGCGCGCTTGTCCTGACTTCCGGGCCGGTCGACATCGCCGGCGCCAGCGACGCCCGTCTGGTCAAGATCGATCAGGGCGGATTGGGCAAGGGCTCCCGCAGTATCGTGCTCGGTCTCAACAAGGCGGCGATCGTCGAACTGCCGGTTGCCGCGCGCGACGTCCTGGTGTCGAACCCGGCGATCGTCGATGCCGTGGTTCGTACCAACAAGCGTACTTACCTGATCGGCATGGCCGTCGGCCAGACGAACGCTTTCTTCTTCAATGAGGCCGGCCAGCAGATACTCAATCTCGAAATTCAGGTCGCGCGCGACCTCTCCGGCTTGCGCGACACCTTGCGCCAGTATTTTCCAAAGGCCCGCATCGACGTGCAGGCGATGAACGATCATGTCGTTCTCGCCGGCATGGTGGCCAATGCCTCCGAAGCCAACAAGGCCCACGATCTTGCCGCCCGCTATATCGGCGGCGACATGGACCAGGTACTCAACATGCTGGGCATCGAGGGCAAGGAACAGGTGATGCTGAAGGTGACGGTTGCCGAAATGCAGCGCACCGTCATCAAGCAGCTCGGCGTCGACCTCTCGACCGCCGCCAA
>JAHBYM010000212.1 GCA_019635975.1 Parvibaculum sp.
ACGCCCGACTGGCGGACGATTTCGTCGAGCGGCGTGGGGGTCGGGCCCAGCGCGGCGAGGACGGAATCGCGGGCGCTGTCATCGAACTGTCGAAGAACTGTCATGCCGGATTGGGCGCCGTTGTAGGCCGGGGGTCCGGGTTCGCGCAGTGCGCGCCCGAGAGGGGTGGCGAGGGCGGCGATCACATCCTCCGCCGTCTCGACCAGGGGCGCCCCGTCCTTGATGAGACGATTCGAACCGCCGGCGCGCGGATCGAGCGGCGATCCGGGAACGGCGAAAACATCGCGGCCCTGTTCCAGCGCGAAGCGGGCGGTGATGAGGGAGCCCGAGCGGTGCGCCGCCTCGACGACGACGACCGCCAGCGCGAGACCGGAGATCAGGCGGTTGCGGCGCGGGAAGTGACGGGCCTGCGGGCTGGTGCCGGGCGGCATTTCCGAAACCAGCGCACCGCTCTCCGCGATCGACGTTTGCAGGTCGCGATTTTCCTCCGGATAGACGATGTCGACGCCGCCGGCGAGCACGGCGATGGCGCCGCTCGCGAGCGAGGCGCGGTGGGCGGCCGTGTCGATGCCGCGCGCGAGACCAGAGACGACGGCAAAACCTTCCGTACCAAGATCTTTGGCGATGTCGGCCGCGATCTTGCGGCCGGCGGCCGAGGCGTTGCGCGAGCCGACGATCGCGATCGACGGACGGGCGAGATGTTCGGTGCTGCCCATGACCGAGATCACCGGCGCCGGCGGATCGAGGGCGGCGAGGCGGGGGGGGGAAATCTGCGTCGCCCCAGACGAGAAGGTGGGCACCGAGCCTTTCAAGACGCGATATTTCGGCATCGGCCTCGTCAGCGGTCGCAACCTTGATCGTGCGCTTCGCACCGCCGCGCGCCGCGAGATCGGGCAGGGCGTCGATGGCGGCAACGGCGTTGCCGCAATGCTGGAGGAGATCGCGAAAGGTGACGGGACCGACATTTTCGCTGCGGGCGAGGCGCAGCCGCGCGATCCGCTCGGTCTCGGAGAGCGGTGCGCTCATGGCGGTCAGGACCCGGCCGGTTTTTGTCCGATGCGGGATTCCGTTCCGGCAAGCAGGCGGCGGATATTGTCGCGATGGGCAATGTAGATCAGCACCACCAGCACAACGCCGAGGCCAACCAGATGCCAGTGATCGAGCCATGCGAGATAGACCGGCGTCAGCAAGGCGGCGACGAGTGCCGACAATGACGAGTAGCGCGAGATCGCGGCGACGAGCGCCCATGTGGCGCAGAAGAGAAGGCCGACCGGCCAATGCAGCGCCAGCAACACGCCGATGAGGGTCGAGACGCCCTTGCCGCCCTTGAAGCCGAGCCAGACCGGATAGAGATGACCGAGAAAGGCGGTGAGCGCCGCGACCGATGTCATCCAGCCTATGTCGGTGCCGGTGATCGCGCCAAGCCGCGCGGCGAGGAGGACGGCAATGGCGCCCTTGCCGGCGTCGCCGATCAGCGTGCCGATGGCGACCCAGCGATTGCCGGTCCTGAGTGCGTTGGTGGCGCCGATATTGCCCGAGCCGATGTCGCGAATGTCGCCGAGGCCCGCAAGACGCGTCAGCAGCAGGCCGAAGGGGATGGAGCCCAGCAGGTAGCCGAGCGCGGCGACGGCGAGCAGCATCGGCGCAGCGGCCATGAAGTCGATTTCAGCGGGCATTCAGTGTTCCTCCCCCAAAGCCACCCGGCGGAAAGACTAGCGCCCCGCGTCCTCGCCGTGAACATAAACTGTGCGGCCGCCGACCATGGTGCGTATGGCGCGGCCCTGAAAGCGGCGGTCCTCGAAGGGCGTGTTCTTCGAAATCGACTTCAGCTTTGCCGGATCGAGCACCCAGGGAGTGTCCGTGTCGATGAGGGTGAGGTCGGCGGGGAGGCCTGCGGCGAGACGGCCGCGGCCGAGACCGAGCAGGTCGGACGGCGCGTGGGTGAGCGCGGCGAGCAGGCGGGCGAGCGAGAGATCGCCCGCGTGGACCAGCGCGAGACCGGCGGGCAGCAGGGTTTCGAGGCCGATGGCGCCGAAATTCGCCTCGGCGAAGGGGCGGCGCTTCACCTCGGCGTCCTGCGGGTCGTGGCTCGAGACCACAACGTCGATGGTGCCGTCGGCAAGGCCCTCGACCAGCGCGCGGCGGTCGGCCTCGCCGCGCAGGGGCGGCGAGAGCTTGAAGAAGGTGCGATAGCTCTGCACGTCGTTTTCGTTGAGTTGCAGATGCGCCGCCGAGACGCCGCAGGTAACGGGCAGGCCGTGGCGCTTGGCGCGGCGGATGATCTCGACCGAGGCCTCGCAGGAAACCTGCGCGACGTGATAGCGCCCGCCGGCAAGTTCGAGCAGGCGCAGATCGCGCTCAATGACGATGGTTTCGGCGACGGCGGGGATGCCGGCAAGACCGAGCCGGGTTGCAAGTTCGCTTTCGTTCATCACGCCGCCCGAGAGCGAGGGTTCCTCCGCATGCTGAACGATCAGCGCGCCGAAATGCGCCGCATAGGTCATGGCGCGGCGCATCACCTGGGCGCTTGCCAGCGCCTTGTCGCCATCGGTGAAGGCGACCGCGCCGGCATCGCGCAGCAGGCCGATTTCGGTCATCTGTTCGCCGTGGAGGCCCTTCGTTAGCGCGGCCATGGTGTGGACATTGACGATGGCGGTGTCGCGGGCGCGGCGCTCGATGTAGTCGACAAGGGCGACATCGTCGATCACCGGATTGGTGTTCGGCATAACGATCATCGTCGTGACGCCGCCGGCGGCCGCCGCCTGGCTCGCCAGCGCCAGCGTTTCGCGATATTCGGCGCCGGGCTCGCCGGTGAAGACGCGGCAGTCGATGAGGCCGGGCGCGAGAACATGGCCACCGCAATCGACGATCTCGGCGCCGTCGGGCAGGCCGTCGTTGAAGAGTTGGGGTCCGAGATCGGCGATGAGGCCGTCTTCGACCAGCAGGCCGCCTTTTTCGTCGTAGCCGCTTGCCGGATCGAGCAGGCGCGCATTGGTGAAGGCGGTGCGGCTCATGCGGCGCCTCCGTTGCCGGTGCTGCGTTCGTTCGGAAGGTTGCGCGCCAGCGCGTCGAGCACCGCCATACGAACTGCGACGCCCATTTCGACCTGTTCGCGGATGACGCTGCGGTTGATGTCATCGGCAACGGCGCTGTCGATTTCGACGCCGCGGTTCATCGGGCCGGGATGCATGACCAGCGCATCGGGCTTTGCGACCGCGAGCTTGGCGTAGTCGAGGCCGTGGAAGTGGAAATATTCGCGCTGCGAGGGCACGTAGGAGCCCGCCATGCGCTCGAGCTGGAGGCGCAGCATCATCACGATGTCGACGCCTTCGAGGCCCTTCATCATGTCGTGGAAGACCTCGACGCCGAGACGCTCGACGCCTTTCGGGAGCAATGTCGGCGGGGCGACGACACGGACGCGGGCACCCATCGCGTTCAGCAGCAGGATGTTCGAGCGGGCGACGCGGCTGTGCATGATGTCGCCGCAGATCGCGACCGTGAGCCCTTGCAGCTTGCCCTTGCGGCGGCGGATGGTCAGCGCGTCGAGGAGGGCTTGCGTCGGGTGCTCATGGGAACCGTCGCCGGCATTGATGACCGAGCAGGAGACTTTCTGCGAGAGAAGCTCGACCGCGCCCGAGGAACCGTGGCGGATGACGATGAGGTCGGGGTGCATCGCGTTCAGCGTGACCGCGGTGTCAATCAGCGTTTCGCCCTTCTTCACCGAGGAGGCGCCGACCGACATGTTCATCACATCGGCGCCGAGGCGCTTGCCGGCCAGTTCGAAGGAACTCTGGGTGCGGGTGGAGGCTTCGAAGAAGAGATTGATCTGGGTGCGGCCGCGCAGGACCGAGCCCTTCTTGTCGACCTGACGGTTCTGCTTAACATAGGTGTCGGCGAGGTCGAGAAGGGCGGTGATGTCGGCGGGGGAAAGGCCCTCGATCCCCAGCAAATGCCGGTGCGGGAAGAGGGTTTGGGGCTGTTTTTCAGCGCTGGTCATTAAAGCCGCATTGTATAGGGCGGATT
>JAHBYM010000213.1 GCA_019635975.1 Parvibaculum sp.
GCGCTCCGCCTCTACCGCACGCGTTACGCGCATGAAGTCGATCTGCCGGCGCGCGACTGGAACTGCAGCACCCGCTACGTCACCGCCATCGCCGCCCGCCTTGCCGCGACATATGACGAGATGACGGGGCAGGAAATGTCACATCGCTCTTCCACCCTCCCCTCGGGGGAGGGTCAAAAAATTGCCGCACCGCGCGAATTTTTTGGGGCGGGGGGAAAGGGCACGTATGTGGCGCGGCATCGGACAGCGATGTCGGGTGACGCCCAATGACCCGCCCCCTCAACACCTGGCTCGTCAACCTCGCACTGGCCGTGCTCACGCTCGCGCTGCTCGCGGCTTCCGTCTATGTCGGCCGCGGCGGCGAACTCCTGACCGAAAAATTCCGCACCATGTCGCAGATCGACCGTGAACTTGCATGGCTGGTGCTGACCGAAGTGCGCCTGCCGCGCGCGCTGCTCGGGCTGCTGGTCGGCGCGACGCTCGGTCTCACCGGCGCCGGGCTGCAGGGCCTGTTGCGCAACCCGCTTGCCGAGCCCGGATTGATCGGCGCCTCCAGCGGCGCGGCGCTCGGCGCGGTGCTGGTCTTTTATTTCGGCATGGCCGCAGGCTCCGCCATGCTGGTGCCGCTCGGCGGCATCGCCGGGGCGCTCGCCGCGCTGGCGACGCTTTATCTGCTGGCCGGCCGCAATCCCTCCATCGTCACCATCATCCTCGCCGGCGTCGCGATCTCCGCCTTTTGCGGCGCGTTGACGTCGCTGGCGCTCAACCTGTCGCCCAGCCCCTACGCGGCGCTCGAAATCGTCTTCTGGATGCTGGGCTCGCTGACCGACCGCAGCATGGCGCAGGTCTGGTTCGTGCTGCCTTTCATGTTCGTGGGCTGGCTGCTCGTCCTCTCCACCGCCCGCGCGCTCGACGCGCTGTCGCTGGGTGAGGACACGGCGGCAACGCTCGGCTTCTCGCGCCGCTCCGTCACGCTGCGCGCCATCGCCGGCACAGGTCTTGCGGTCGGCGCCGCCGTATCCGTTACCGGCGTCATCGGCTTCGTCGGCCTCGTCGTGCCGCATCTGCTGCGCGCACTGGTCGGCCCCCGCCCGGCCGCGCTGCTCGTGCCGAGCGCCCTTGCCGGCGCGACGCTCGTCCTCGCCGCCGATCTGCTGGTCCGCTTGCCGGTCAATGGACCGGAGCCCAAGCTCGGTGTCGTCACGGCGCTCATCGGCGCGCCCTTCTTTCTCTGGCTGATCCTGAAGACGCGAAGGGAGCACCCGTGATGCATCTTTCGCTCGCCCACATTCATGCCTCGCTCGGTGGCACCCGCGTCATCCGCGACGTAACGCTCGCGGCGCACGACAGCGCCTTCATCGGCTTGATCGGTCCCAACGGCGCCGGCAAGACGACGCTGGTGCGCGCCATCGCGGCATTGATTGCGCACGAAGGAACGATCGAACTCGACGGGCAGGCGGTTGCCGCAATGGAGCCGCGCGCCCGCGCCCGCGCCATCGCCTATCTGGCGCAGGGAGCGGGCAGCCACTGGCCGCTCGAGGTCTCGCGTCTCGTCGCGCTCGGCCGCCTGCCGCATCTGGCGCCCTTCCGCTCGCCCGCACCCGAAGACGAGGCGGCCATCGCCCGCGCCATGCATCTCGCCGATGTCGGGAAGTTCCGCGGCCGCGACGTGCTGACCTTGTCGGGCGGCGAGCGCGCCCGCGTGCTGCTGGCCCGCGCGCTGGCGGTCGAGGCGCCGCTCCTGCTGGTCGACGAGCCGGTCGCCTCGCTCGATCCCTACCACCAGCTCGGCATCATGGAAGTGCTGCGCACTTACGCGAGCGGCGGCCGCACGGTGATCGCCGTGCTGCACGATCTCTCGCTCGCCGCGCGCTACTGCGACCGGCTGGTGCTGCTCGACAATGGAGTTGTGAAAGCCGACGGGCGCCCGGAGGATGTCCTGACGCCCGAAAATCTCGAAGCGGTTTACCGCATCCGCGCCATCATCGGCGGCGAGGGCGAGCGCTTCGTGCTGCCGCTCGCCCGTACCGATTAAAGGCATTTCCTCCCCACTGTAGGAGAGCGACTTTCCTATCGCGAATTTTGGAGAGGGGGAGCTTTTGAAAACGCCCACGTCGGGCTCAATTATCTCTTGCGCGAATCGGCGCATGTTCTTATTGTGTTCTTAGTCCCACAAACGGGGCTGGAAGGTAGCTTCTTTTGAAGCGTTTCTTCGTTCCCCGGTCTTGCAGCGGAGTGGAAGCACCTACTGTGAGGCACCCCAATAGGGGATAACGGGCAAGATCGGAAAGTTACCTCAGCGGTGCTTCGTTGAGGTGTGCGAAGTGGTGTTGTTGATCCGCGTGACCTCCTAAGGCGAAGTTTTACGAGCACGTCGCGCCGGTCAAAGGCTTAGCCAGCCCGCACATAACGATTGAGGTAGGACGTCGGGGTGCCTGCTGGAATTCCGTCGTGAGCACCGAAGGCGCGTTCGCCAAGTCGGAGAAGTCTCTCGACGCCAGCCTCGCAAGGGCGGACTATCGTACCCACTTCTCGCGACGGCTCACTCCGCTGCGCTCGCCGCGCGTCCCGCACCGGAAAAATTGATCCGCTTCAGATATTCGATGCCGTCCTCGGCAATCGCATCGCCCACCATCTCGTCGCCCTCGCGGCGAAGCTCGTCCATGTCGACATAGGTCGCATAAAAGGCCTTGGTGCGGTCGGTGATGATGCCGGCCTTCAGAAGCGTCTTGATCAGCACCCGGAAAATGTTGGTCTGGTTCGACATCGCCTTGCGCCGCTTGTCGTCGGTGCGGCTTTTCACGACCTCATGCAGCACTTCCTCCCAGTCGAGGTTGAACTGCGCATAGATCACTTTCTTCTGTTCCGGGTTGGCGAGGTTGAACAGCAGCGTCTGGAAGCACTCCGCCGCCCAGTCCTCGATCGTGTTGCGCTCCGGCTCCGTCAGATGCGGCACGGTCCGGTCGGCCCAGATCTTGCCGAACTTGTGGTGGAAAGCCTCGTCCGTCATCACCAGCTGGCAGAGATGCCTGAGCACCGGATCGTTGGAATAGGAATAGAGCGAGGCAAAGGCGCCCATCGCGAGGCCCTCCACCAGCATCTGCATGCCGACGATCTTTTTGTAGACCTCCGGCGCGTTGACCATTTCGGTCAGCAGGTTGCCGAGCGTCGGCCCCACCGGCAGCGGCGAGCCCCAGCGCGCCTGGATGTATTTCGAAAAGCCGGTCACATGCCGCGCCTCTTCGCGCGTCTGGTTGGCCGCATATTCCTGCGCGCCCGGATCCTTCAGGATGTGGCAGAGGCTCGCCGACAGCGCCAGCGCGCCCGCTTCGCCATGCAGGATCGACGACAGCATCCAGCGCGCGCTTTCGTTCGACAGCGCGATCTTCTGTTCCTCGGAAAGCCGGTCGGCGATCGGCGTCTGCAATTCGAGCACGAATTCCATGGGCACGACCGTCTGCGTCTTCATGTCGAAGGGCGCCGAGAAGTCGATATATTTCGTGTCGAGCGGATCCCAGAAATGATCATGGGTCGCCGAAATGATCTTGTCGAAGGCGGTGGAGCGCTGACCGTAACGCTCGACTTCCATCATCGCCGGAAAATCGTCGGGTGCGACGGCGTTGTAGGCGCTGTCCTTGGTGATGTCGGTCGAAACGCGTGTCGTCATGGCGCGGGCCTCCTCAAGCTGCCGCCGGCTTCCTCCCGAAAGACCGGTTCGTTACAGACAATACCGTAAATAGGCGCGAATGTGGAATGATCCAGATGGACCATGGCAAATGCTGATCCGCCGCCGCCCGCCCGCCGTATCTCCATGTAATTCTTCCCTTTTTGGCGTTGATCCATGCCCGCACCCAAATCCGAAGCCGCGCCGGCGCTGGTCTGGTTCCGCCGCGATCTGCGGCTGGCCGACAATCCGGCGCTGGCTGCCGCCGCGCGGGGTGGGGCGGTCGTGCCGGTCTTCATCCTCGACCCGGCGGACATGCCGGGCGGCGCTTCGGCCTGGTGGCTCCAC
>JAHBYM010000214.1 GCA_019635975.1 Parvibaculum sp.
CCTCTTCCACATCCAGTGGAAATTCCGCGACGAGATCCGCCCCCGCTTCGGCGTCATGCGCGGCCGCGAATTCCTGATGAAGGACGGCTATTCCTTCGACCTCGATGTCGAGGGCGCGCGCCGCGCCTACCGCAAGATGTTCGTCGCTTACCTGCGCACCTTCGAGCGCCTCGGCCTGAAGGCGATCCCGATGGCCGCCGACACCGGACCCATCGGCGGCGACATGAGCCACGAATTCATCATCCTGGCCGAAACCGGCGAGAGCGCCGTCTTCTGCCATCGCGATCTGGTGGACATGCCCGTCCCCGGCGACGACCTCGATTACGAGGGCGACTTGACACCCGTCATCGACGCCCGCACCACGCTCTACGCCGCCACCGACGAAAAACACGACGCCGCCCGCTTCGACGCCGAAGTCCCGGCCGGCAAGCAGCTCTCTGCCCGCGGCATCGAGGTCGGCCACATCTTCTTCTTCGGCACCAAATACTCGGCCTCCATGGGCTGCGTCGTTCAGGGACCGGACGGCAAGGAGACGCCGCTCCAGATGGGCTCCTACGGCATCGGCGTCTCGCGCCTGGTCGGCGCCATCATCGAGGCAAGCCACGATGACAACGGCATTGTCTGGCCGGAAGCCGTCGCGCCCTTCACGGTCGGTCTCGTCAATTTGAAATCCGGCGACGCCGAAACCGACGCTGCCTGCGAAACCCTCTACGCGAAGCTCGCGGCATCGGGCATCGACACACTTTACGACGACACCGACGAGCGGGCAGGGGCCAAGTTCTCCAACATGGACCTGATCGGCCTGCCCTGGCAGCTGGTCGTCGGCCCGCGCGGCCTTAAATCCGGCACAGTCGAGCTGAAATATCGCGCCACCGGCGAAAAGGAAGAACTCTCGCCCGAAGCCGCCCTCATGAAAATCACGAGGCGAGAAAGTGATGCGAAGTAACCGTTTTTCGCTTGCGAAAAACGGCAAGGCCGACTGGCCGCCGCGCCTTATGGCGCGTAAGCCAAGCCGCCGGATGGCGGCGCCGGCGCTTGAGGCCAAACAATAAAGGGCGATCAGGACAAAGTATGACCGACATCGCACAGCCCGCAAACGAAGCCGGTAAAAGCCGCCCCTTCGGCGCCTTCGAATGGCTGCTGGCGATGCGCTACCTGCGCGCCCGCCGCCGCGAGGGCTTCATCTCGGTCATCGCCGGCTTTTCCTTCGCCGGTATCATGCTCGGCGTCGCAACCCTCATCATCGTGATGTCGGTGATGAACGGCTTCCGCACCGAACTCCTCTCGAAAATTCTCGGCCTCAACGGTCACATGTTCGTGCGCGGCATCGGCATGCATGTGATGAACTACGACGAGATGGCCGCCAACATCGCCGAGCTTCCGGGCGTCACCGGCGTCATGCCGCTGGTCGAGGGCCAGGTCATGGTCTCGAGCGCGCAAAATGCCGGCGGCGCCATCGTCCGCGGCATGCGCGAACGCGACCTCAAAAACCTGCGAACCGTCGCCGACAGCGTCATCGTCGGTTCGCTCGACGGTTTCGACGAAGGCGGCGTCGTCGTCGGCTCGCGCCTCGCGCAGTCTCTGGCGCTGACCGTCGGCGACAACATCACGCTTCTGTCGCCGCGCGGCGCCATTACCCCCTTCGGCACCGCGCCCCGGGTCGGCGCCTATCCGATCGTCGCGATTTTCGAACTCGGCATGTCGGAATACGACGCCAGCTTCCTCTTCATGCCGCTCGACGAGGCGCGCAATTATTTCCGCACCTTCGAAGGCGTCAGCGCGCTCGAAATTCGCATCGACAATCCCGACCGTGTGCAGGCGGTTGCGCCCGCCGTCCGCGCCGCCGTCGGCGATTGCTGCGACGTGCTGACATGGCAGCAGACCAACCAGAGTTTCTTTTCCGCGCTTCAGGTCGAACGCAATGTAATGTTCCTGATCCTGACGCTGATCCTGATTGTCGCCGCGCTCAACATCGTCTCCGGCCTCATCATGCTGGTGAAGGACAAGGGCCGCGACATCGCGGTGCTGCGCACGATGGGCGCGACCAAGGGCGCCGTCATGCGCGCCTTCTTCATTTCGGGCGCCTCCATCGGCGTCGCCGGCACGCTGGCGGGTTTCGCGCTCGGCACGGTCTTCTGCCTCAACATCGAAACGTTGCGGCAATGGCTCTCGAAACTCTCCGGCACCGAGCTTTTCTCGCCGGAAGTTTATTTCCTGAGCCGCATGCCGGCCGAGATCGACCCGGGCGAGGTCGGCGCCGTCGTGCTGATGGCGCTCTTCCTCTCCTTTGCCGCCACGCTCTATCCCGCCTGGCGCGCCGCCTCGCTCGATCCGGTGGAGGCGCTGCGCTATGAGTGACGCCGTTCTGAGCCTCCGCCAGATCACCCGCACCTACAAGCAGGGCGAGGAGGTGCTGCGCATTTTCGCCGGCGCCGATCTCGATGTCTTCGCCGGCGAGATCGTCGCGCTGGTCGGCCCGTCCGGTTCGGGCAAATCCTCGCTGCTCCACATCGCCGGCCTTCTCGAAGCGCCGGACGAGGGCGAAGTCTGGGTCGCCGGCCGCGAGGCGGTCGCGCTGTCGGACGGCCGCCGCACCGCGATCCGCCGCGGCGACATCGGCTTCGTCTACCAGTTCCACAATCTGCTGCCCGAGTTTTCGGCGCTCGAAAATGTCGTCCTGCCGCAGATGATCGCCGGTGTGCCCCGCCGCCGCGCCGAGACCTTCGCGCTCGAATTGCTGACCCGCATGGGCCTCGCCGCCCGCGCCGTCCACCGCCCGGCCGAACTCTCCGGCGGCGAGCAGCAGCGCGTCGCCATCGCCCGCGCGCTGGCCAACCGCCCGCGCATCCTGCTGGCCGACGAACCGACCGGCAATCTCGACCCGAAAACGGCCAAAATGGTCTTCGGCGAGCTGCTCAACATCTGCCGCAACCAGGGCGTCGCCGCCCTCGTCGCCACCCACAATCTCGATCTTGCCGCCCAGATGGACCGCGTCGTCCTCCTCCACGAAGGCCGCCTCCACGAAGGCGCCAACCTCGCCACCGCCTTCCAGAGCCTTTGAGAGCGGTCGCTCAACCTTCCACCCTCCCCTTGGGGAGGGTCGAAAAATTCAACGAATTTTTCGGGGCGGGGGGCGGCGGTTTGATGCCCCCAAAAAAGACCCTTCCCTTCACCCGGACTTTGGTCCTACGATCTTCCCGGGAGACATAGAGGGAGGGCGATTCCTTGAGGGGGGAAACGCAACAACTCGTCAGCGGGGATATGCAGTCGGCTTTCGCGTCGCTGCTCGACCGCGTGGCGCCATATTTCGCATCCAATCCTGAAATCGCGACCTGGAGCTGGGCCGCCGCCGCTCTGCTGCTGGCCGGCATGGCCTTCTACTACCGCCAGCCCCGCCGCCGCTGATCGATTGGTTTGCCAGGAGCCCGCCGCCGCACCCGCAGGGTGAGGCACGAGGGCGTGCGGCCTTTTTTGTACCCTTGCATCTGAGCGCGACACTCGCTTCACCTCCCCCTCGCGGGGAGGTCGGGAAATGCGCCTCGATGCGCATTTCCCGGGTGGGGGGCTGGGGCATCGCCACTCGCCCCATTCCATCGAAAGCCCATCTACACTTGACACACAAGAACAAAACAGCAACTCTCCAAACGAGAACATTACATGAACTCATGGAGGGCTGACGATGCGTGGATTGTGGAACCGGACAAGGGACAGCGAAGCCGGCGATTGGCTTCAGGACGTGGCGGCGCTCTTCTCGGTCGCCGCCTTCATCTGGGCCGCCGGCGCCTGGATCGGCATCGCCGAGGCCTTGGTGGGCTGATCTTCCGTTCCCTCTCCCCCTTGGGGAGAGGGAGGGAGCGGCCATAAGGCCGCGGAAGGATGAGGGGGCCTCTATCCGGGGTGCCACTTCTCCACAGCTTTGACCGCCCCGGCCCGCCTCCCCGCGTGACTCGTGCGTCCGGCGCCCCGACAATGGGGGCATGCCCGACTCACCCCGGTTCATC
>JAHBYM010000215.1 GCA_019635975.1 Parvibaculum sp.
ACGGCTGCGGCCGGTGCAGATCGTGCTGATCGGAACCACGGAGGAAACCGCCCCCCTCGCCCGCGCCGCCTTCGGCGTCTCGCTCCCCAATCGCGTGCTGATGCGGGTGGCGGATGGTGAAGCCCTGCCGGAGGGGCATCCCGCGCAGGGCAAAGGCAAGATCGACGGCAAGCCGACGGCTTACGTCTGCGCCGGCGAAACCTGCTCACTGCCGCTGACCGAAGCGGGTGCGCTTACCGCTGAACTCGTCCGCGTCCGCGCGGTGTAACACCACCCACCGCCGTCGCCGCCAGCCCGGCCTCTTCGCGGATCCAGTTGCGGAAGGCCTGTACCTTCGGTTTGGCGGCGCTGCGTTCGGGATAGACCAGCCAGTAGCTCTCCTCGTCCGGCGTTTCGATGTCGAAGAGGCGGATGAGGCGCCCCTCGGCGAGATCGGCCATGGCGAGCGTGTCGTTGGCGAGCGCGACGCCCTGGCCGCCGGCGGCTGCCTGCAGCGCCAGCGACGCTTCGATGAAGAGCGGGCCCTTCGCCGCCCAGCGCGGGTTCTTGACGCCGGCCGCTTCGAGCCAGTTCAGCCAGTGCTGCATCGTCTCCTCATGCAGCAACGGGTAGTTCCTGAGGTCTTCCGGCTTACGGATCGGCTTCTTCGGATCGAGCAGCGACGGCGCGCAGACCGGATAGTTGGTCGCGTCGAAAAGTTTTTCGGTGATCGCGTCGGGCCAGCCGCCGAGCCCGTAACGCACGCCGATATCGACATCCGACCGTTCGAAATCGACGACCTCGGAAGACGGCAGCAGCCGAAGCTCGATATCGGGATGGGCGCGATAGAACTTGCCGAGGCGAAGCACCAGCCAGCGCGCCGCGAAGGAAGGCTCGACCGAAACGGTCAGCGCGGCGCTGTCGCGGGCGCCCGCCTGCGCCCAGCCCTCGCCGATCTGGTCGAAAGCGGCGGTCAGCACCGGCAGCAGCTTCTGCCCGCGCTCGGTCAGCTCGACCGCCCGGCCGGTGCGGTGAAAAAGACCGGCGCCAAGCTCTTCTTCCAGCGCCCTGATCTGATGGCTGACCGCCGCATGGGTGACGCCGAGCTCGTTGGCGGCGCGCGAAAAACTGCCATGCCGGGCCGCCGCCTCGAAGGCGCGCAAGGCTTTCAGCGAAGGCAGGCGGCGGCTGGCCATTTGTTAGTTTTTCTAACTTCTGCGGTGCAAAAAGATCGCTTGCGAAAGCCCGTATAAAGCCTCATATCTCCGCCAGACACTAGACCAGACGGTGAATAAAATGAACATCCTTGCCACCTATGCCACAAGCTACGTCGACGCCTTCGACGTCGCCCTGTCCGCGCGCAGCGAACAAATGGCCGGCAAGCGCGAGCACGAAGCCGCAAACGACCGCGGTTTCCGCAAGCTCTTCTCCTTCGGCGCCCGCGCCGTGTCCCCCAAGGCCGCCTGAGAAAAGGCCGCCCGAAAAGCGGCCGGCTGCCCTCGATTTGACGGGTAAGGATGGTTAGAGTCCCGGCTCTGACATCCCCCCGTCGAAGCGAAGGAGGCCGGCATGAGCGGCGAGACGATCACGATACCGGGCAAGGACGGCGCGTTTACGGGCTATCTGGCGAAGCCCTCAACGGGCAAAGGCCCGGGCATCGTCGTCATCCAGGAAATTTTCGGCGTCAACAAGGTGATGCGCGACCTCTGCGACTGGCTCGCCGGGGAAGGCTATGTGGCGCTCTGCCCCGACCTCTTCTGGCGCATCGAACCCGGCATCGACATTACGGACCAGACCGAAGCCGAGTGGAAAAAGGCCTTCGATCTCTTCGGCAAATTCGATGTCGACAAGGGCGTGACGGATATCGCCTCGACGATCGCGACGCTGCGGCCGCTCTCCTCGGGCAAGGTCGGCGCCGTCGGCTATTGCCTCGGCGGCCAACTCGCCTATCTCACCGCCTGCCACACCGATGCCGACGCCTGCGTCGGCTATTACGGCGTCAACATCCAGAACCGGCTTGCCGATGCGAAAGGCATCAAGGCGCCGCTGATGCTGCATATCGCCGGCAAGGACGAATTCGTGCCGCCGGAAGCGCAGGAGGCGGTCGTTGCGGGCCTGCGCGACAACAGTCATGTGACGATCCATCGCTATCCGGAAATGGACCACGCCTTCGCGCGGCCGGGCGGCGCGCATTACGACAAGAAGACGGCCGACGAGGCCAACGACCGCACGCTGAAATTCTTCGCGCGCAATCTGGGGTGATGCGGTTCGCATAGCAGGGGTGGGCGATGTCGCTTGAACTTTATCTGGGCTTCATCGCCGCCACGCTGATCCTCTGCGTGATACCGGGACCGGTCGTGACCTATCTCGTTGCCTGCGGCATCCGCCAGGGACCGCGCGCCGCGATGGCCGGGCTTGCCGGCACGACATCGGCACTGCTCGTCCACATGGCGCTGGTGCTCGCTGGACTGGCGCCACTCCTCGCCGCGCTCGGGCCCTGGAGCGAGGCGCTGAAACTCGTTGGCGCGGGCTATCTCATCTGGATCGGCATTTCCGCCTGGCGCGCGCCTTACGAAGATCCCGACCTGCCATCCGCCCCTGCGCGACAGGCAACAAGCGCCGCCACGCTCTACCGACGCGGTTTCCTGATTTCGGTGACGAACCCGAAAGCCCTCGCCTTCTATGCCGCCTTCTTCCCGCAATTCGTCAGCACTGCCGCGCCGGCGGGGCCGCAGCTTCTGCTACTCGCCGTAACCTTCGTCATTGTCGGCACGGCGTCCGACGGTGCATTCGGTTTGGCCGCGGGCAAGCTCGCGCCCTATCTGAAAGGCGAACGCGCGCAGATGCTGCGCAACAGGATCACGGGCTCCGTGCTGGTCGCAACCGGCATCGGCCTCGCGCTCGCCCGCAAGTAATTCGGCAACCGGACAAACAAAAAAGGCGCATTCATATGCAGAAGATCAAGGCGATCCGTATCGAGAAAACCGGTGGGCCGGAAGCGATGGCGCTGCGCGAGGTCGAGATTGGCGCCCCCAAGCCCGGCGAGGTGCAGGTACGCGCGAAAGCGATCGGCATCAACTTCATCGACACCTATCATCGCTCCGGCCTCTATCCGGTGGCGCTGCCGTCGGGCATCGGCATGGAAGCGGCGGGCATAGTCGAGGCGGTCGGCGACGGCGTAACGCATCTGAAGCCCGGCGACCGCGTCGCCTATGCGTCGGGCCCCATCGGCGCTTACGCCGAAATGCATAACGTCAATGCCGGCACGGTCGCGAAAATTCCGGCGGGCGTTTCGGACGAGCAGGCGGCTGCGATGATGCTGAAAGGCATGACCGCGCAATTCCTGTTGCGCCAGACCTTCCGCGTCGAGAAGGGACAGACGATCCTCTGGCACGCGGCGGCCGGCGGCGTCGGCCTCATCGCCTGCCAATGGGCGAAACATCTCGGCGCCACCGTCATCGGCACGACAAGCTCGGACGAGAAGGCCGCGCTCGCCCGCGCCCATGGCTGCGACCACGTGATCGACTACACCAAGGAAGATGTCGCCGCGCGCGTCAAGGAAATCACCGGCGGCAAGAAGGTGCCCGTCGTCTATGACGGGGTCGGCAAGGCGACCTTCATGGGTTCGCTCGACAGCCTGGCGCCGCTCGGCCTGCTCGTTTCCTTCGGCAATGCTTCGGGGCCGGTGACGGGCGTCGATCTCGGCATCCTGGCGCAGAAGGGATCGCTCTTCGTGACGCGCCCGACCATGTTCCACTACATGCTGAAGACGCCGGCCGCCTTTCAGGAAATGGCCGCCGAACTTTTCGACGTCGTCGCCAAGGGCGCGGTGAAGATCGAAGTCAACCAGCGTTACGCGCTCGGCGAGGCTTCGCGCGCGCATATGGATCTCGAGGCGCGCAAGACGACGGGCGCGAGCGTGCTTGTGCCGTGAGGACAACCGCATGATCGAGGGAAGCTGTCTCTGCGGCGCGGTGCGCTTCCGGGCGATGCGGATGAGCGGCATCGTCACCTG
>JAHBYM010000216.1 GCA_019635975.1 Parvibaculum sp.
GCATACTGGCGCACCCCGCCTTCGGGGTAGTACATGTGGTCGTATTCCCGCGCGCAGCGCGCATAAAGCGCCTCGTCGCTCATCGGGTAAGCCGGGCTCTGATAGACGCGGCGGCCCTTCATGCGGTGGCGGATAACCGTTTCGCGGTCTTCCGACGCCGGCTGCTCCTGCAACGCCTTCATCGCCGCCTCGCTCGCCTGCGGCAGATCGGGATTGCCGGTCGACGACATGATGGAGGTGACGGAGATCAGCCGTTCGGGGTGATGGATCGCCATGCGCTGCACGATCATGCCGCCCATCGAAATGCCCATGATATGCGCGCGGCCGATACCGAGTGCGTCGAGCACGCCGATGCCGTCCGCCGCCATGTCGGCAAGCGTGTAGGGCATGTCGGGCTTTCGGCCCTCGCGCACCGCCGCCACGACATCGGCGGCTTTCGGCAGGCCGGAAAACTTCTCCGACTTGCCGACATCGCGGTTGTCGTAGCGGATGACGCGGAAGCCTTCGGCCCGCAAGCCCTCCATCAGCTCCTCGGGCCAGCTCATCATGGTCGAGGTGTAGCCGTTGACGAAAAGGATCGGGGTGCCGTCGGCCGGCCCCCGGTCCTCGCAATTGATCGAGATGCCGTTGGCCTTGACGATTTTTTGCGTCATGGGATCAATCCGCCGCGCGCGAGACGCCGGAGGCGCGCTTCGCCGCCGCCTCGATGGCATCGGCAAAGACCGGCACCAGCGAGACCGGGAAGTCGTGACCCATGCCGGGGATGACGCGGAGCTCGGCGCCGGCGATGCTGGCCGCGGTGTCCTTGCCGCCTTCGACCGGCACCAGCGGATCGTCCGCGCCATGCAGTACGACGGTCGGCGCCTTGACCCGCTTCAGCTTTTCGCGGCGATCGCCATTGCCGACGATGGCGGCAAGCTGGCGCGCGGTGCCGACGGGATAGTAGCTGCGCTTGGTGTCGCGCAGCACCCATTCGCGGATCGTCGCATCGTCGGTCGGATAGCCGGGGCTGCCGATCGTCCGCCAGGTGTTGATGCCGCGCTGGACGATCGCCTCGATGTCGTCGGGCGCCGGCGCCGGCGCGAGCAGCGCGCCCATCGCCTCGGGCTTGCCCTGCGGCAGATCGGGATTGCCGGTGTTCGACATGATGGAGGTGAGCGACAGCGTCTTTTCGGGATGGTTGGCGGCAACGAGCTGCGCGATCATGCCGCCCATCGAGGCGCCGACAATATGCGCGCGCTGAATGCCGAGCGCGTCGAGAAGACCGGCGGCGTCCGCCGCCATGT
Source organism: Parvibaculum sp. (assembly GCA_019635975.1). GTDB lineage: Bacteria > Pseudomonadota > Alphaproteobacteria > Parvibaculales > Parvibaculaceae > Parvibaculum. The sequence goes on from JAHBYM010000216.1 coordinate 1,287, forward strand.
CGTCGAGCGAATAGGCGGGCACGTAAGGCGCGCCGCCGAGCAGTGCCCCGACGACCTTTTCCATGTCGGGTACGCCCGCTTCCTCGATCTTCGAGGAAAGACCGACGTCGCGATTGTCGAAACGGATGACGCGGTAGCCGCGGCTGACGAGTTCGTCGCAAAGCTCGACCGGCCAGAGCGTCAGCTGACCGCTGAAACCCATGATGAGGAGCACGGTTTCGCGATCCTCCGGGCCGAAGCTTTCATATTCGATGTCGATGCCGTTCGCCTTGATCTGCGGCATGGTGTGGGTCCTCCCTGATGGCTGTTTTTTCGACTTTTGTCTTGTTGGCCCAACTCTAACAGCGGCCTTGCGCCGGGCGCATCCCCAACGGTACTAATGAATTTCATTAAAAACCTGTCCGCAGAGGCAGGCAAGAGAGGAAGCCCCGCCATGACGCTGACCTACGATGTTTTCTGGTCGTTCCGCTCGCCCTATTCCTATCTGGTGACGCCGCGGCTGGCGGCCTTCGAGCGCGACTTCGACGTGAAGGCCAATCTGCGCCCCGTCTATCCGATCGCGGTCCGCATCGACGGCTTCTTCAAGCAGGTGAACCCCATGTGGCCGCCCTATCTGCTGAAGGATACGCGCCGCGTCGCCGAGATGGAGGGCCTGCCTTATGCCTGGCCCTCGCCCGACCCGATCGTGATGGACATGAAATCGGGCACGGTGCCGGCGGCGCAGCCCTATATCGGCCGGCTGACGCGGGCGGGCGTGCTGGCGGCCGAACGCGGCAAGGGCCTCGCCTTTCTCGAGCAAGTCTCGACGCTGATCTTCGGCGGCACAAGGAACTGGCACGAGGGCAACCATCTGCGCGGCGCCGCAGCCCGCGCCGGGCTCGACATGGACGAACTGGACGCGGCGGCGGAGAAAGAAAAAGACCGGCTCGAAGCCGTCATCGCCGAAAACGAGGCGGCGCAGAAGGCGGCCGGCCATTGGGGCGTGCCGCTGATGGTCTTCGAGGGTGAGCCCTTTTTCGGCCAGGACCGCTTCGATCACCTGAAATGGCGGATGGGACAGGCGGGACTGAAGAAGCGGGGCTGAGGCCCGAAATACCGCAACGTCGGCCGGGCTGGACCCTCAGGCCCCGTCCGGCTAGCCTCGCGATCCTCGGGGGCCCATCAGCGGACAAGGACAAGATGCAGCGCGATCTCCACGCCATGAGTGCGACCGAATACGACCTCGTGGTGGTGGGCGGCGGCATCACCGGCGCCAGCGTGGCCTGGGACGCGGCGCTCAGGGGCCTGAAAGTGGCGCTGCTGGAGAAAGACGACTTCGCCCATGCGACGACGGCCGGATCGTCGAAGCTGGTGCATGGCGGGCTTCGCTACCTCGTCAACGGCGAATTGAAGCTGGTGCGCGAAAGCCTGCGCGAGCGCCGCCGCTGGGAAAACAACGCGCCGCATATGGTGCATCCGCTGCCCTTCGTGCTGCCGACCTATGGCTGGGGCATGTCGGGGCCGATCGTGATGTCGATCGGGCTGGCGCTTTACGACATTCTCTCCTTCGACCGCAACTGGCTCTCCGACGACGACAAGAAGCTGCCGGGCTTCAAGCGCCTGTCGAAAGGCAAGGCGCTCGACCTGGTGCCGTCGCTGCCGCGCGAGAACCTCACCGGCGCGATGCTCTATTACGATTGCCAGATGTTCGCGCCCGAACGGCTCTGCCTCGAATGTATCGAGGGCGCGGTCGAATATGGCGCCGACGCCGCGAACTACGCCGAGGTGACCGGCTTCGACAGCGAAGCGGCGATGGGGAAAGGTGTGCGCATCAAGGGCGTCACCGTCAGCGACCGGCTGACCGGCGAGACGCATCGCGTGCGCGGCAAGGTGGTGATCAACGCCGCCGGGCCCTGGGCCGACAGGCTGATGGGCTTTGCCGACGACACGCCGGCGCGCCGCCTGATCCGCTCAAAAGGCATCCACATCATCACCCGCGCGCTGACCGGCGAAAACGCGCTGGCGATCAAATCGAAGATCGGCGGGCACTTCTTCGTCATCCCGTGGCGCGGCCACACCATCATCGGCACGACCGACACCGTGTTCGAGGAGGAGCCCGACAAGGCCGGCGTCACCGAAAAGGACATTGCCGATTTCCTGCGCGTCGTGAATGACGGGCTGCCGGGACTGAACCTGAAGCGCGCGGACGTGCTGCATTTCTATGTCGGTCTGCGCCCGCTGGTCGACACGACGCCGCAAGTAGCCGACGGCGAGGACGGCAAGAAGGACTCGTACAACGCGAGCCGCGCGGCGGAGGTCTATGATCATGCGCCGGAAGAGGCGATCGAGGGGCTCGTGTCGGCCATCGGCGGCAAATGGACGACCTCGCGCCACCTCGCCGAACAGGTGGTCGACCTCGCGCTGAAGAAGCTCGGCAAGACGGCGAAATGCGAAACGCATTGCACGCCGGTCTATGGCGGCGAGATCGGCCGGTTGAAGAGTTTCGTCGCGCGCGCGAAGCTGCGTCACGCGCATTTGCCGGGCGACGTGGTGGAGAACCTCGTCAATTTCTACGGCAGCCGCATCGACGAGGTGCTGACGACCGCAAGCGAGCGTCAGGGCGAGAGCGAGGAATTGTTGCGCCGGCTCGGACCCAACGTCGCCGAAATCGGTGTGCAGGTGGTGCATGCGGTGCGCCACGAAATGGCGCGGCATCTGGCCGATGT
>JAHBYM010000217.1 GCA_019635975.1 Parvibaculum sp.
TAGCCACCGACCAGCGCGTATTCGGCGAAGTCGGGATGGCGCATTTCCCACCAGTATCTGGCGGTGAAGCTCGACCAGTTGTTGGTGACCTTGCCGTCGGCAGTCTTGTACCAGCTCGCGCAGCCGGCGGCCCAGACCGTCTTCTGCATGTCCTTCTGAAGAGCGCGGTTGAACGCTTCCATCGCCTCCTTGCGGACGTCGATGTAGCGCAGCTTGCCGTTTTGCAGCGCCTGCACGCATTGGGCGATGTAGTTCACCTGGCATTCGATCATGAAGATGATCGAGTTGTGGCCGAGATTGGTGTTGGGCCCGTAGAGCATGAAAAAATTGGGGAATCCCGCCACCGCAACGCCGCGATGGGCCTCGGCGCCGCGCGCCCAGACATCGTTGAGATCGGCATTTCCGCGGCCGACAATCTTCATCGGCGAAAGGAAATCGGTCGATTCAAAGCCGGTGGCGAGGATGACAACGTCCGCCGGATGGGAAACGCCGTCTTCGGTGACGACCGCATTTTCGGTGACGCGCGCGATATGGCTGGTTTCGACATGGACGTTGGGGCGGGCGAGCGTCGGGAACCAGTCATTGGTCAAAAGGATGCGCTTGCAGCCGGCCGGATAATCCGGCGTCAGTTTCTTTCGGAGCTCGGGATCCGAAATATGCGCTTCGAGTTCCTTTTTCGAAGCCCGTTCGAAGAGCTTGCCGAAGAAGCTGCCTTGGGTGAAAGCAAGGTAGTTGCGCTCCAGCATCATCCAGGTCAGCCAGCGCTGGGCGCGGACGAGCCAGGGCATTGACCGGAAAAGCCTTTTTTCGCGCTCGGTGAAGGGCCGGTCGGGCTTGGGCACGCACCAATTCGGCGTGCGCTGGAAGATGGTGAGCTTGCCGGCGCTGTGCGCGATTTCCGGCACGAACTGGATGGCGCTGGCGCCATTGCCGATGACGGCGATGTTTTTGCCTGTCAGATCGACGCTGTGGTCCCAGCGCGCCGAATGAAACTGCGCGCCCTCGAAAATATCGAGGCCGTCGATCTTCGGATAGGCGGGACGGTTGAGCTGGCCGACGCCGGAGATCAGCACATTGGCGGCGATTTCCTCGCCCGTCGCAGTGCGGATGCGCCAGAGGCCGGCGGCCTCATCGAAGCGGGCTTCGGTCACTTCGGTGTTGAAGCGAATATGCGGCAGCAACCGATATTTGCGCGCAACACCTTCAAAGTAATCGACGATTTCGGCTTGTCCCGCAAACTTGCGGCTCCAGTCGGGCTTCGGTTCGAAGGAATAGGAATAGAGCATCGAGGGCACGTCGCAGCCCGAACCCGGATAAGTGTTGTCGCGCCAGGTGCCGCCGACGCTCGCGGCTTTTTCGAGGATCGTGAAATTGTCGATGCCGGCTTTCTGAAGCTTGATCGCCATGCAGAGGCCCGCCGCGCCGGCGCCGAGAATGGCGACGCTGAGCGGGCGGGACTTCACGTCCGGTCCCGCCAGGACATTGTTGAGCGACTGCGACAAGGCGCTTCTCCCTGATTTTAAACGGATTTTCCGTTCCCCCGCGGCCGCATTCGCGCCGTCCAGGGTGCATGCCCAACCATCTATAGCAGGGTGCAAGGGAGTTCAACGGGGCCAAGGCGCGACGCCCGCGCCCTTTCCGGATGAGGGCCGCCGGTGGGGCAGCCGCGCAGACCGGAAAGGATGCGGGCGTCAGCTCCCCTCAGGTTCAGAACTTGTAGCCGACGCCGAAGCCGACGATCCACGGATCGAGATCGACATCGGCGGTGACGGCGCCGCCATTGATCGAAACATCGGTGCTGAGGAAGATCTTCTTCACATCGACGTTGGCATACCAGTTGCCGGTGAGGGCGGCGTCGACACCGCCCTGGAGGGCCCAGCCCCAGCTGTTTTTGTAGTCGATCGAGGTGATGGCGCCCCCGGGCGCATCCTCATTGTAGAAGAAGGTGTAATTGACGCCAGCACCCAGATAGGGGCTGAAACGCTCCTTGGGCATGAAGTGGTACTGAAGCGTAAGTGTCGGCGGCAAAAGGCTTACTTTGCCGAGGCTGCCGGCGGCGCTGTGCGAAACGTCGTGGCGCGTGGTGGCGGCGATCAGCTCGAGGGCGATGTTGTCGGTGACGAAGTAAGTGAAGTCGACTTCCGGCACCCAGTCGTTGGAGACGCTGACATTGCCGCCGATGGAGGTGGTGGCGTCTTCGTCCGGGATTGCGCCGATAATCCGCGCGCGGACCATGATATCCCCGGCCGACTTGCCGCTAAAGCCTTGCTGCGCCTGCGCTTCCGGCGTTGCGGCGAAACCGGCGGCGGCGAGTGCGAGCGCGGCAGCGGCGGCGCGGGATGTTCTTGCGATTTTCATTTGAGCTTCTCCTTGAGGCGGCACCGGACCCCCCGATGCACGAATGGCGTTCACCTCACATTCGCTCAATACCCATATTTTTTTAGTGGTCATTTCGCCGCAGCAGCCGCGCGCGATGTCGCACCTCTAAGTGCCTGTATCTCCTTGCAAAATATGAAGGTAGGTACGGACCTGCTGGACGAAATGCACCGCCTGCCCGCCCCGCGCCGGACCGTGGCGCAGCTTGTGGGCCGGATCGGCCAGCAGCGGCAGGGTGCGCCGCATGTCGGCCCAGCTGTTCCTGTCGCGGCCGAGACGCGCGGCAAGCGTGCGGGCATCGTAGAGATGGCCGAGGCCGAGATTCCAGGCGGCGAGCGCCATCCAGGTGCGGTCGGGCTCGGCCACATCTTCCGGAATTTTCTCTTTAAGTTCAGCAAGATAGCGCGCGCCGGCCGCGATTGCCTCGGCCGGGTCGCGGCGGTCCTCGACGCCGAGCTGCCGCGCCGTCTGCTGCGTCAGCATCATCAGCCCGCGCACGCCGGTGGGGCTCACCGCATCCGGGTCCCAATGCGATTCCTGATAGGCGATCGCCGCAAGTAGTTGCCACGAAAGGTTATTTTCGCGCGCGGCGCGGCGGAACTGCTTTTCGTAGAGCGGCAGGCGCGCGTCGATCGCGCGCTGGAAGGCGCGCAGGTCCACATAGTCGAAACGCGGCAGAAAGCCGAAGAATTGCCGCTCCAGCGCCGCCAGCTGACCGGTTTTCCGCATGCCGGCGAACCAGTGACGCATCGGCTCGGCGAGGTCTTCCGAGCCCGGCGCGGCGAGCCAGACGGCGGGGAAATCCCCTGTTAATTCAAAGGCTTGCATCAGCTCCGGGTAATAGGGATTGACCACTTGGAAGGTGCGGCTGTCGGTCAGCGCGCAGTCGAGCCGGAAGGCGGCGACGCGGGCGAGCAAAGCCTCAACGTTTTCAGATAGATAGCCGGCTTCGAGGCCGGACTCGGCGAGCAGCGCCGCGCCCGGCGAACCGGCGGAGGCGGCGAAACGCAGGCCGCGAAGATCCTCGATTTTCCTTGGTTTTTCAACGAGTTGCCTGTTGCAGGCGACGAGCTGGCGGATGGTGGCGTAGGCCGGACCGGCCGCGAACCGCGCCTTGCGCGCCTCGTCCAGCGCCAGACCGGCCGCCGCGACATGGCCCTTGCGGTTCGCCAGCGCCCGCATAAGCCTTTGTTCTGTCGGGTAAATCCGGAATTCAACCTCGACGCCGAGCGAGCGCCCGAGCGACCGCATCGCCTCGTATTCAAAGCCGGTCGGACCGTCGACCCCTTCATAATAGGTGGTGGGGCCGAGCCGCGTCAGCACCACCAGCGTTCCGTTTTCGCGAATGGATTCAAGGCCTTGATCGACCGGCGGCACATAGAGGCGCAAGTAAAGCAGGTGGTTGATGCCGAACAGCACGGCGAGCAGCAGGACGAACCACGGAAAGCGCGAGCTGCGGCGCGGCGTCCAGGGGCCCGGCTCGCGCAGCCACGCCACCAGGCCGGCCGCCCAAGCCCTTGATTTCGCAATGATTTCCGACAAGCGCGCGTCCCACCGCTGCCTCT
>JAHBYM010000218.1 GCA_019635975.1 Parvibaculum sp.
GCCGAAGAGGCCGTCGCCGTTCCGGTCGCGGCGCTCTTTCGCAAGGGCGACAACTGGGCCGTTTACGCGGTCCGGGACGGCCGTGCGCGGATGACGCCCGTCGAAATCGGCCGGCGGAACAATCGCCTCGCCGAGGTGCGGGACGGTCTCGAAGCCGGCGACCGGGTTGTGCTGCATCCGAGCGACCGGGTGGAAGAGGGCACGGCGGTTGCCGCGCGCATCATCCGTTGAACGCCGCGCGCAGGGAATCCGGGAATGCCGGCGCAAGCCGGAGGGGGAAACACGGCCGGCAATCGAGCCCGCCTTCAACAAGAGAAAGCGTCACATGTTCACGCTGACTTCGCTGGGCGGCGCGGGTACCGTCACGGGCTCCAAACATCTGCTGACGCTGGACGGCCACCGCATCCTCGTCGATTGCGGCCTGTTTCAGGGGCTGAAAAACCTGCGCGAGCTCAACTGGGCGCCGTTCCCGGTCGATCCCCGCTCGATCGACGCCATCGTGCTCACCCACGCCCATCTCGATCATTCGGGCTATCTGCCGAAGATCGTCCGCGAGGGCTTTCGCGGCCGCATCTTCTCGACCGATGCGACGCGCGACGTGGCGGCGCTCATTCTGAAGGACAGCGGCCACATCCAGGAAAAGGATGCCGAATACGCCAACCGCAAGGCCTATTCGAAGCACAAGCCGGCCCTGCCGCTCTACGGCATTCGCGATGCCGAACGCGCAATCGAGGCTTTCACCGCCGTCCCCTGGCGCAAACCCGTCTCGCTGCCCGGCGGCGCCACGCTGACCCTTCGCCATGCTGGCCATATTCTCGGCGCCGCCACGGCCGAGATCGGCTGGGGTGGGAAGAAGATTCTCTTCTCCGGCGATCTCGGCCGCTATGGCGACCCGGTGATGGTCGATCCCGAACCGGTGCCGGAAGCCGATTATGTCGTCGTTGAATCGACCTATGGAAATCGCAGCCATGACGAGGCCGATCCGGTCGAACAGCTCGGCGCCGTGATCGAGGCGACGGTGGCGCGCGGCGGCACGGTCGTGATCCCGGCCTTTGCCGTCGGCCGCGCCCAGTCGCTTCTCTATTACATCTGGGCGCTGAAACAGGCCGGGCGCCTCCGCGACGTGCCAGTCTATCTCGACAGCCCGATGGCGATCAATGCGAGCGAGCTCCTTTGCGCCCATCTCGACGACCACCGCCTCTCGCCGCCACTTTGCAAGGAGGTCTGCGGCATCGCGACCTATGTGCGCGAGGTCGACGACTCGAAGGAGGTCACCGCCAACGCCTACCCGAAGATCGTCATCTCGGCGAGCGGCATGGCGACCGGCGGCCGTGTCCTGCATCACATGAAATCCTTCGCGACGGACCGCAAGCACACGATCCTCTTTTCCGGCTTTCAGGCCGCCGGCACGCGCGGCCGCGCCATGCTGCAGGGCGCGCGCGAAACGAAGATCCATGGGCAATGGGTGCCGGTCCGCGCCGAGATCGCCGATCTGCCGATGCTGTCGGCCCATGCCGATGGCGATGAAATCATGCGCTGGCTCTCCGCTCTTCGCCGGCCGCCGCAACAGGCTTTCGTCGTTCATGGCGAGCCCGACGCCTCGGAAGCCCTGCGCGTCCGCATCGGCCGCGAGCTCGGATGGAATGTCGCCGTTCCCCGCCAGGACCAGGTCTTCACGCTGTGAGGCAGATATGTCGATACTGAGCAACGGCCAGAGCGCCTGGCTCTCTTTCCTGCGGCGCTACATCGCGCTGATGGCGCTGGGCAATCTCGCCTGGGAATTCGCGCATATGCCGCTCTACACGCTCTGGGAAACCGGAACGCGAAGCGAGATCGTCTTCGCCGCGCTCCACTGCACCGGCGGCGACATCCTGATCGCGCTTGCCGCGCTGATGGCGGCGCTTTTCCTTTTCGGCAATGGCCGTTGGCCGGCGCAGAGCTATGGGCGCGTTGCGATTGCGACGGTCGTCATCGGCCTCGCTTACACCCTGTTCAGCGAATGGTTCAACATCGAGATTCGCGCCGCATGGGCCTATCGCGACTTGATGCCGGTGATCCCCTTCGTCGATGCCGGTCTCTCGCCGGTCGCCCAGTGGATCGTCCTGCCGGGACTGACCTTCTGGTGGCTGGGGCATACGATGAAGAAACGCTGATGCTTCTTCATCGATCTAGTCGACCTGTTTTCGCCCGGTACACTGGTCGCTTTGAAATACCATCAAGCTGAACGGCAATGAGATCGCAGGTTGGCCTTGTTCGATGTCTTGGAACCTGTTTCCGAACCGAAAGAGAACTTTGAACCGGTGGCTTCGGTACGCCGATGTCGTGAGGTGGCCGTAAACTCTCCTGTCGTCAGAAGGAGGTTGGGAGGGGCCATTTTCGATGACTTTTTTTGTGTAGCCCTCCGTAAAGATGTCTGTGTTAGCCTGTTGTCATGAAGAGGACGTCCATCAGCTGCCGAAGCATAAAACGCCGCCATCGCTGGCTTGCGGCGGCGCTGGCGGTTGCGTTTCTTCTGACGACGGTTGTGGCGCCATTGACCGATCTCGAAATGGTGGCATCGGCACAGGCGATGGCCAGTGAGGACGCCCATACGCATATGGCGCATGGCGCGGGCGATATGGCGGGCCCCTGCTGCGACGATTGCGACCGCGCCGACGCGACAACCTGCGACCGTTCGGCCCTCTGCATGACCGCTTGCGGCAAGCTGCCGCTTCAACTCGCTGCTGCGTCCGGATTTGTCCCGGCCGAGCATGCAATCAAAGCGGTTCGCGATCCGGATGGTAGCCGGGCCGATCTTTCCCCCTCTCCCTTGCGACGACCTCCCAAGCCGGTGTGACGGACCGGCGCGGCCCTTTCGGCTGCGCGTCAACTGTCACATCAACTTCAGGAGAGTCTTATGGTTCGCTTGCCCAAAGCGTTCGCGATCGCTGCGCTTGCGGCGGTCGTGGCGGCGATCGGCGTATGGAGTATCGCCGGCGCCCAATCTCAGACCTACAAGTTCGAGGCCGTGTCGGAGGAAATACCGGTCGGCGAGCGCGTCCGGATCGAGGTCCGGCTGCATGACCCGAGCGGCAAGCCCGTGCCGGCCGGGGATATCGACATCGTCTCGACGCGGCTCGACATGGGCCCCGACGGCATGGCGATGATGGATACGCCGCTCAAGCCGGTTCCGGCCGACGCGCCGGATGTCATCGTTTTCGAAACGAAGATCGTGATGGCCGGTCGATGGGCGCTCACGATCGAGGCGGAAATCGACGGCGTGCCGGCGCCCGTCAAGGGCATCGTTATCTACACAGCCGTCGAGAAAAAGGCCGACGCAACCCCTGCCACGCCAGCGGCAGGGGAGCGCAAGATACGTTATTACCGCAACCCGATGGGCCTGCCCGACATATCGCCGGTGCCGAAAAAGGATTCGATGGGGATGGATTACATCCCCGTCTACGAGGAAGACGTTGCGGCGCCTGCCGGGACCGTCCGCGTCAGTCCGGAAAAGACGCAGCGCGCCGGCGTCCGAACGGCGCCGGTCGAACGCCGTGACCTCGTCCGCACGATCCGCGGCGCCGGCATCGTCACAGTGGACGAAGCCCGCGTCGCGCTGGTGACGGCGCGCTTCGACGGTTTTGTCGAACGTCTCGATGTCCGCACGACCGGCGGCACGGTGAGGGCGGGCGAGCCGCTGCTGACAGCCTGGATCGAAAGCGACGCGCTGTTGCGCAAACAGGCCGACTATCTCTCGGCGCTCGCGCGCGGCGGCCGTGACGTCGAACGCGCGGCGCAGAACCTCCGTCTCTTCGGCATCTCCAACGCCGCCATCGCCGAAATGGCGCGCACGCGCGCGCCGGCGCGGGTGGTGACCTTCGAGGCGCCGCTCGGCGGCAC
>JAHBYM010000219.1 GCA_019635975.1 Parvibaculum sp.
AAATGACCGACCGCAAATTCGACACCCTCGCCATCCACGCCGGCGCCAAGCCCGACCCGACCACAGGCGCGCGCGCCACGCCGATCTACCAGACGACCTCCTTCGTCTTCGACGATGTCGATCACGCAGCCTCGCTGTTCGGCCTCCAGGCCTTCGGCAACATCTATACCCGCATCACCAATCCGACGACCGCCGTGCTCGAAGAGCGCGTCGCGGCGCTCGAAGGCGGCACGGCGGCGCTCGCCGTCGCCTCCGGTCACGCGGCGCAGATGCTGACCTTCCACACGCTGCTCGAACCCGGCGACCGCTTCGTCGCCGTCAAGCAGCTCTATGGCGGCTCGATCAACCAGTTCGGCCACTCCTTCAAGAAGTTCGGCTGGGAAGTCGATTGGGCCGACGGCACCGACCCCGCTTCGATCAAGTCGGCCATCGGTCCTAAGACCAAAGCCGTCTTCATCGAAAGCCTCGCCAATCCGGGCGGCATCGTCATGGACATCGCGGCGGTCGCCAAGGTCGCGCATGACGCCGGCGTGCCGCTGATCGTCGACAACACGCTGGCCTCGCCCTATCTCTGCCGGCCGATCGAACACGGCGCCGACATCGTCGTTCACTCGGCGACCAAGTTCCTCGGCGGCCACGGCAATTCGATGGGCGGCATCATCGTCGATAGCGGCAAGTTCGATTGGGTGAAGTCCGGCAAGTACAAGACCATGACCGAGCCCTGCGCCTCCTATCACGGGCTGAAGATCGCCGAGACCTTCGGCCCAATCGCCTTCGCGATTGCCTGCCGCGTCCTCGGCCTGCGCGATCTCGGCCCCGCCATCTCGCCCTTCAACGCCTTCATGATCCTGACCGGTATCGAAACGCTGCCGCTCCGCATGCAGCGCCATTCGGATTCGGCCCTGAAGGTCGCGAAGTTCCTGAAGGATCACCCGAAAGTCACATGGGTCTCCTATGCCGGCCTCGACAGCGATCCCTTCAACAAACTGATGAAGAAATATTCGCCGAAAGGCGCCGGCGCCGTCTTCACCTTCGGCGTCAAGGGCGGCTACGAGGCGGGCGTCAAGCTTGTCGGCAAGGTCGAACTGCTGAGCCACCTCGCCAATGTCGGCGACACCCGCAGCCTGATCATCCATCCCTCATCGACGACACATCGTCAGTTGACGGAGGATCAACAGAAATCCGCCGGCGCCGGCCCGGATGTCGTCCGTCTTTCCATTGGCCTCGAAGACCCCGCCGACATCATCGCCGACCTCGAACAGGCGCTGGGGGCGTAAGGAATGCTGCTGCCCGCCCTCTCCCTTCGGGAAGAGGGCGGGAACCCCTGAAGCAGCCCGACGCCCGCGGGCACACCGCCCAAAACTTAGCCAACTCTGAAAGTTTTCCTTGACGGCATGATGCGCCGCTCGATACTTTCCTTTATGGCTAAGTTTTCAACCGACCTCGACAGAGCTTTTTCCGCCCTCGCGGATCCGACCCGCCGGGCAATCGTCAGCCGTTTGTGTGATGGACCGAAATCCGTCAGCGAGCTTGCAGAGCCGTTCGAGATGGCCCTGCCGTCGCTGCTCAAGCATGTGCAGGTTCTCGAACAAAGCGGGCTCGTCAGGTCCGAAAAAATCGGACGCGTTCGAACCTGCAGCATCGAACCGCGCGCCCTTGAGGCGACCGAGGCATGGCTGCACCGGCACATTTCCGACTGGCAGAAGCGCCTCGACCGCCTGGAAGCACATGTCGAACGCATGATGAGAAAGAAGTGAGCATGAGGGATCCTTTGAAGGCCCCGGAATCGGCATGGCGGGATTGGCCGCTCGATCGCGAAATTGTTCTGGCTCGCGTCATCGACGCGCCCCGAAATGTCGTTTACGCCGCCTGGACGGACCCGGCACAAATACAGCAATGGTTTGGGCCCAGCGGCATGGAGATTGAAACGAGGGAGATCAACCTCAAGCCGGGCGGGGTCTGGCGATTTGACATGGTCGCCCCCGATGGCACTCGCTACAGCAACCGGATGGTTTTCCTTCGTATGGACGCTCCGGCACTCATCGAGGTCGAGCACGGTTCGGATCAGGACAACGATCCCGGCAAATTCAGAATGCTCCTCACCTTCGATGAACAAAGCGACGGCAAGACCGTCCTCACACTCCGGCAGATGCATCCGTCCAAAGCGCAACGGGACGAGAAAATAGGCTTCGGCGCCGTCGAATACGGGGGGCAGACGCTGGACAAGCTGGCCCTTCACGTCGCGAAACTCAGGAGCGAATGAACAACCATGTCGCTGACACTCTATGCTCACCCCTTCTCGTCCTACTGCCAGAAGGTGCTCATGGCGCTGTGGGAAAACGATACGCCATTCGCCTACCGGCACCTGGAAGAGCCGGGTGCGAGTGAGGAGTTGGCCGGGCTCTGGCCAATCGGAAAGTTCCCCGTGCTGGTCGATGACGGCCGCGCCATTGCCGAGAGCACCATCATCATCGAGCATCTGGATCGGCAGCATCCGGGACGTGTCCGGTTCCTGCCGGACGACCCCGCCGCCGCGTTGGAGGTGCGCCTCCTCGACCGCTTCTTCGATCAGTACGTGATGAATGCCGCGCAAGTGGCGGTAAACGAAGCGCTTCGCCAGACGCCTGATCGGCTGCCGGAGGCAAAAGAGAGTACGGCAAAGGCACTGGAAATTGCCTATGCCTGGCTGGAAAAGCGGCTGGACGGACGCGAATGGGCGGCCGGCGACAACTTCTCGCTGGCCGATTGCGCTGCCTCCCCGTCTCTCTTCTACGGCGATTGGGTGCATCGGATCGGCGAAGCCTACCCACAGCTGCGCGCTTATCGCGCGCGATTGTTGGCGCGCCCGTCATTCGCGCGTGCCGTGGAAGAAGGCCGCAAATACCGTTCCTACTTCCCCCTCGGCGCACCGGATCGGGATTGACAGCAAGCCTGTGTCGGAGCCGGGAGCCATTCGCATCCACAGCAAGAAAATCGGGACACACCGCTTGCGGAAAGTAGGACCTTTCCCTTTGCACGCTGCGACAAGCTGAACTGCGAATGGAGCACTGCAACGAATGCTGCGGTGACGCTGAAGAAAACGTCCGGGCCCTCGGCCTGAGTCCGTCTCAGCCCCCGGTCAGCACCGAATGCATGATGCGGCCGGGAAAGAAGGTGAAGGCGCCTGCCGTCACCAGCGCGAACATAAAAAGCGCGATCATGCCCTGCTTGTGAGCCTTCACCTCGTGCTTCCGCGCGGCGTAGAGCGACATAGGCAGCGTGACGAGCGTGAGAATGGCAAGAAGATGGATCGGGCTCCACAGGCCCCAGAGCCGGATCTCGTGAATCCAGAAGGCTGTGACCGCTACAGCGATCATGAGCCCTGCCCATATCCAGCCGATCGTCCGGTGCGGCAGTGTGCCTTTCGGCGCGGCAAACTGCACGAGTCCGAGCGCAAATGCGCCGAAAGCGGCAAAGGCGTGAATCTGAATGATGGGCGATGCGGTCAGCAGCGGTTCGAGCGTCATGTGTCCCCCCTCTTGACGGGAGAAGCCTAGCGCCGCCGGCGCTATTTCGCCACCCGATGCGCATGCGCGAGCGCCACCGTCAGCACAATCAGCGCGCCCGCCTGATGCGCCGCGCCGAGCGGGATCGGCACCGCCCACAACACCGTCCAGATGCCGAGCAGCGCCTGCAGGACAATCGCGAGCAGCAACAGCCCCGCGCTGTCCGCCGCCGCTGTCTTGCGCGCCGCGAACCAGTGCCACAACGCCGCCAACAACAACAGATAGGCGGTGATCCGGTGCTGGAACTGCACCGTCAGATGGTTCTCGAAAAAATTATGCCAGAGCGGCGACATGCGCAT
>JAHBYM010000022.1 GCA_019635975.1 Parvibaculum sp.
CCGCACGGCCATGAACTACGCCGCCTTCATCGACATGAAGGAGCTCTATGGCGAGGGCGACCGCATGATCGGCGACGACATCGCCGAGGAAGGCATCAAGCTTCTGCGCCAGCTCAACGGCCAGGGCGGCGGCGCCTATTCGCTGGACCGCATGTCGGCCGCCGAATAAAGCGAACGCAAAACCGAAACGGAAAGGGCGGCAACTCCGGTTGCCGCCCTTTTCATGTCCGCCGCATCAACCCTTCGATGATCCGGTCGAGCCCGGCCGTATAGTCGGCGCGCGCCGCCTCCGGGTCGCCGGCCGCCGCGATCCCGAGCGCCGCCTGTTGCAGCGCGCCCGACAGCAGGGCATTCATCGAACGCATCTCGCCGGCCGCGATGAAGCCCTCATCCACAAGGTGTTGCAACGCGTGGTCGAGAAACAGCGTCGACAGCGGCGCCTGCAGCGCCTGCCAGTCGGCAAGCCCCAGCACCGCCGGTCCCTCGATCAGAAATAGCCGCCGCACTTCCGCATCGGTATAGATGCCCAAGAGCACCCGGCACCCGACCTGCAGATCCTCGCGGTCATGCGCGATCCGCGCCATCGTTTCCTCGAACAGCCGCTGTCCGATTTCCGGCAGCATCTCCTCCAGCATCGCCCGGAAGAGGTCGCGCTTGTCGGCGAACTGATGATAAAGCGCGCCCCGCGTCACGCCCGCCTCCCGCACGATGTCCTCGGTGCCGGTCTCGGCATAACCCCGCTCGGCAAAGAGCCGCCGCGCCGCTTTCAGCAGCTTGTCGCGGTTCTTCGAGGGTCGTTTGGCGGGGGATTCGCGCGTCATTTCCTCTTTCATACAGCTTGTATGGAAATCCGTTTCGGATTATACAGCCTGTATATCATACAGACGGTATGAAAAATTCGGGGACGAAACGAAATGACCGACAGCACGATTTCAGGCGCCGCCGCCCCCCGCCCGGTCGGGCGGCGCATCCCCTGGTGGCTCTTTGCCGGTGTGCTCGCCGTCGCCGCCGCCATCGCGGCAGGCAGCCTCGCCATCTGGGGCACGGGGAGTGAAGGCTTGCAGCATTTCACGCGCTACACGGCGCGCTTCGCCTTCCTGATCTTCGTCGTCGTCTTCGCGGCCGGCGCGCTGGCGCAGCTTTTCCCGTCCGCCACGACGCGCTGGCTGAAGCGCAACCGCCGCTATCTCGGTCTTTCCTTCGCGCTCGCCCATTTCATCCATCTGGGCGCGCTGACCTCGTTTTTCATCGCCATCGGCGAAGCGCCGGACATCGTCACCATCATCGGCGGCGGCGCCTATGTGTTGATCGCGGCAATGGCGCTGACCTCCAACGACTGGTCGGTGAAAACGCTCGGTCCGAAAGTCTGGCGCCGCCTGCATCTCGTCGGCATCGCCTATGTCTGGCTGATCTTCATGAATTCCTATATCGGCCGCCTGACAAGCGAGACGCCGCCCGAGCCCAAGGTAATCTTCGCCATTACCGCCGGCCTCGGATTTCTGGCGCTGGGCTTGCGTATCGCCGCCTGGATCGCCCGCCGCCGCGCCCGATCACAAGCTGTTGTTCGTTGACGCAGCGTCGCCTGTGTTATTCTGCACACTGGCAGGGCTTGGTGCCCCCGGAGACGCAGAATGCATGCGACGAATGCCAGGGGCCGGCTGACGGCCCCCGCGATCGGCCTTGGCTTACTGATGCTGCTGCTCTCCGGCACGGCGCAGGCAAACATATACGGTGTCGACGATCGCCGGGACATCCGCCCCGATGACGGTTTGAGCGGCGTCGGCGTCATCGTCTGCGAAGGCACGACCCGCCGGCCGACCGGCGTGCTCATCGCCTCGTCCTTCCTGCCGCCGGAGCGCAACTACGACGTCATCGCCTCGGCCGCCCATGTCTTCATCGGCCCGCGCGGCCGCCTGACCGATTGCGAGTTCCGGCCGCAATCCAAGACCGGACCGGGCGCACGCATCCTTTACATCGAAAGCGGCAGCCACACGCCCTATCGCGATCGCGACTGGCACAACGACTGGGCCGTCGCCGTGCTCGACCGCCGCCTCCCCGACGAACTCGACCGCATCGAACCGCGCGTGATCGACGAGGACACCGCCGTCGCGCTTCGCGAATCCGGCGCCCGCTTCATCCTCGCCGGTCACAATGGCGAGCGCGGCCCCTTGCAGATGTCCGAAAATTGCGGCCCCGCGCGAAAGCTGAGTTCCCATCTCAACCGCTTCGATCCCCGCGTCGTCAATCACGATTGCGACATGATGCCCGGTTGGTCGGGCGGCCCGCTGATTTTGCAGGAGGACGGCATCAACTACATGATCGCGGTCAACTCGCAGGCCTCCAACGCCATCACCCACACCACCGGCCGTGCCTATAGCGGCAATCTCAACCCCAATGTCGCGATCCGCGTCGATGACCAGTTCAAACGTGCCATCGACCGCCTGTTGCGCGCCGGCACGACCGGCGTCACCGCCAAATGTCTCGTCGCGAGCAAGGACGAGTTGCCGGCCCTTCCCTGCTGACGATGAAGCTGACGCTGCGGCACCGCGACGCCGGATGACCGCCCGCCATTTCCTCCCTATATTGTCCGCAAAAGAATTGGCCCTGTCCGGACACCGCGCCGGGGGCCGCCAGAACACGCTTTCCGGGAGGAAAAACATGCCTTGGAACTTCGGCGACATTCTCGACGCCATATCGCCTGTGCTGCCGGCCGATGCGCCGGCCTTCGTTCACGGGACCCGCCGCATCACCTGGGGCGAAACGACGAAACGCACCAACAATCTCGGCCGCGCGATGATCGAACGCGGCGCGAAGCCCGGCGACAAGCTGGCCTTCTACATGCGCAACCGGCCGGAATATATCGAGCTGCTCGCCGCCGGGTTCAAATCGCGCCTGACCCATGTCAACGTCAACTACCGCTACAAGCCCGACGAAGTCTTCTACATCTTCGACAATTCGGACGCGCAAACGGTTGTCTATGGCAGCGAGTTTCGCGGCATCATCGAGGAGATCCGTCCGCGACTCACAAAGGTCGGAACGTTCATCGAGGTCAATGACGGCGGCGACATCGCGCCCTTCGCCGAGCGCTACGAAACGCTGGCGAACACCGGCGACGGCGCACCGCTCGACATCGAGCGTTCGCCCGACGACATGCTCTTTATCTATACCGGCGGCACCACCGGCATGCCGAAAGGCGTGATGTGGCGCCACGACGATCTGCGCGAAGTGCAGCTTTCGGCGCTGCGCCGCCTCGGCCCCGTGCCGGAATCGCTTCCGGCTCTGATCGAGGCGATCAAGGAGGTCGGCCCCGCCGGCCCGATGATCCCGGCCTGCCCGCTGATGCACGGCACCGGCCTCCTGACCGCGCTTGGCAACATGGTCTCGGGCGGCTGCGTCGTCACGCTCGACAACCAGTCGCTCGACCCGCACGAATTATGGGCGGCGGTCGATCGCAACAAGGTCCAGCAGGTCGCCATCGTCGGCGACGCCTTTGCCAAGCCGATGCTGCGCGCGCTCGAGGAAGAGCCGGGAAAATACGACCTGTCCTCCATCGTCACCATCATCTCGTCCGGCGTCATGTGGTCGACCGAGGTGAAGCGCGGGCTGCTGAAATACATGCCGAACGCGATCATGACCGACAGCTTCGGCGCCTCGGAGGCCGTGGGCCTCGGTTCGTCGCTGATGACCAGGGACGGCGAAATCGCCACCGCGAAATTCCAGATCGGCGAACGCTGCAAGGTCTTCGACGAAAACGACGAGCCCATCGAGCCGGGTTCCGGCAAGCCGGGCTTCATCGCGCTCGGCGCGCCGATCCCGGTCGGCTATTACAAGGACCCCGAAAAAAGCGCCCGCACCTTCAAGACCGTTCGTGGGCTCCGCTACGCAATCCCCGGCGACTGGTGCACCGTCGAAACCGACGGCACATTGACGCTGCTCGGCCGCGGCTCGGCCTGCATCAACACCGCGGGAGAAAAGGTCTATCCGGAGGAAGTCGAGGAAGCGCTGAAAACGCATCCGTCCGTCGAGGATGCGCTGGTCGTCGGCCTGCCCGACGAAAAATGGGGCCAGTCGGTCACCGGCGTCGTCAAGCTTAACAATGGCGCGGCCTTCGACGAGGAAGCGTTGCGCGGCCATGTCCGCAACATGCTTGCCGGCTACAAGACGCCCAAGCGCATCCTGATCGGCACGGTTCCCTTCCGCGCCCCGAACGGCAAGGCCGATTACAAGACCGTCACCGAGTTTGCCAAGCGCGAACTCGGCGCGGCATGAACCGCCGTATGAATTAAAAGGAGAAGCGCAATGACGCCGGATGAATTCTCGAACCTGCTCGCGCGCTTCTCCGCCGCCGCCACGGCCGGCGACGGCAGGGCCTTTGCCGCCTGCTTCACCGAGGACGGCGTCTATCACGACTACATCTATGGCGATCACAAGGGCCGCGATGAAATCGCCCACATGCTGGAAGAACTCTTCCACCGCGACGCGCGCGACTATGACTGGCGGATGATCGATCCCGTCTGCAACGGCAATCTGGGCTATGCCTGGTCGCTGTCGAAATTCGTTTCGACGCTCCCGCAATATGAAGGCAATCAGGTCGTCATCGACGGCATGAGCCGCTTCGAACTCCGCGACGGCTTGATCGCCGACTACCGCGAAAGCGTCAATGGCGGCGTCGCGATGGCGCAACTCGGCGTCGAGGAGCCGCGGCTCGCCGGCGTGTTGCGCAAATGGGCCCGGCAATTGCGCGAGCGCCCCGAAGTCGCCCGCTACCTGAAATCCTGAACGCCCGCATTTACCCTTAAAAGGCGCCCTTCCTACCCGCCGATGCCGGTTGCCTCGCCGGGGCCGGTTGCTATGCTGTCGCCACCCAAAAATCGAACCTTCAAGAAAGAGACGTTCATGGAAGCGCTGGAGAAATTCCGTCAGGAAACAAGGGCCTGGCTGGAGGAAAACTGCCCGCCCTCGATGCGGACGCCGATGACCTCCGAGGATGAGACGGTCTGGGGCGGCCGCAACGCTAAATACCCGAACCCCGAGGCGAAGCTCTGGCTCGACCGCATGGCCGAACGCGGCTGGACCGCGCCCACCTGGCCCAGGGCCTATGGCGGCGGCGGCCTCTCGAAAGAGGAAAACCAGGTTCTCCAGCAGGAACTGCGCCGCATCAAGGCAAGGCCCGCCCTGTCGAGCTTCGGCATCTGGATGCTCGGGCCGGCCCTTCTCGAATTCGCCAACGAGGAACAGAAGAAGGAACACCTGCCGAAGATCGTCCGCGGCGAAATCCGCTGGTGCCAGGGCTATTCCGAGCCCGGCGCCGGTTCCGACCTCGCCGGCCTCCAGACCAAATGCGAGGACAAGGGCGACCACTACCTCGTCAACGGCCAGAAAATCTGGACCTCCTATGCCGACAAGGCCGACTGGATTTTCTGCCTCGTCCGCACCGACCCCACGAAAAAGCACGACGGCATCAGCTTCCTGCTCTTCGACATGGCGACGCCCGGCGTCGAGGCGCGACCGATCACCATGATTTCCGGCGCCTCGCCCTTCTGCGAAACCTTTTTCACCGACGTCAAGGTACCAAAGGGAAACCTCGTCGGCGAACTCAACAAAGGCTGGACCATCGCCAAGCGCCTGCTGCAGCACGAACGCGAGATGATTTCGGGCATGGGCCTTGGCGGCGCAGGCTCCGGCGCCGGCCTCGGCGGTCTCGAGCAGGCGGCCAAGGACTATTACGGCGAACAGAACGGCCGCGTCGCCAGTCCGTCGCTGCGCGACCACATCACCCGCCAGAAGATGGACGGCAAGGCCTTCGCGCTGACCATGCAGCGTTCGGCCGAGGAAGCGAAAGCGGGCCAGGGCCCCGGCGCCGCCTCGTCGATCTTCAAATACTACGGCACCGAACTCAACAAGCGCCGCTTCGAACTGCTGCTCGAAATCATGGGCACCAAGGGCCTCGGCTGGGAGGGCGAAGGCTTCACCGGCGACGAAATCACCGTCACCCGTTCCTGGCTGCGCTCCAAGGGAAACTCGATCGAGGGCGGCACCAGCGAGGTGCAGCTCAACGTCGTCTCGAAGCGCGTCCTCGGCCTGCCCGACTGAGAGGCGCCACACAGAAATTCTCGCGCGCGTCCCGATGCGCGCGCGCCCAATTGACACAAGACAGCAAAGACACAGAAACGACATGGCACTTGTACTCACCGAGGAGCAGCAGCTCCTGCGCGACACCGCAACGCAGTTTTTCCAGGAGCGGCTGCCCATCGCCAATCTGCGCAAGCTGCGCGACACGAAGGACGCCACCGGCTTCGACCGCGCGATCTGGAAGGAAATGTCCGATCTCGGTTTCGCCGGCATCATGATTTCCGAGAAATACGGCGGCACCGATTTCGGCCCTGTCGGCCTCGGCCTCGTGCTCGAACAGGCCGGCCGCACGCTGGCCGCAAGCCCGCTCGTTTCCACCGTCCTGCTCTGCGGCTCGGCCGTGCAGCTTGCCGGCAACGCGACGCAGCGCCAGGACATCCTCTCGGCCATCGCCGCCGGCGACCGCATCATGGCGCTGGCGCTTGAGGAAGGCCCGCACCACAACCCGACCCGCATCGCCACCCGCGCCGAAGCGAGCGGCCAGGCCTTCAGGATTTCGGGCAAAAAGACTTTCGTGCTCGACGGCCATGTCGCCGACCAGCTGATCGTCGCCGCCCGCACTTCCGGCAAGGAAAATGATCGCGCCGGCATCACGCTCTTCCTCGTCGATCCGAAATCGGAAGGCGTGAAGATCACGCGCACCCTGATGGTCGACAGCCGCAATGCCGCCGACATTTCATTCGACAATGTGTCCGTGCCGGCCACCGCCGTGCTCGGCTCGGTCGATGGCGGCATCGACGTTCTCGAACAGGTACTCGACATCGCCCGCATTGGCATCTCGGCCGAAATGCTGGGTCTCGTGCAGGAAGTCTTCGACACGACGCTTGCTTACCTCAAGGAGCGCAAGCAGTTCGGCAAGGTCATCGGTTCCTTCCAGGCGCTGCAACACCGCATGGCGGTGCTCTTTGCCGAGATCGAGCTTTGCCGTTCGGTCGTCCTCGACGCGCTCTCGGCGCTGGAAGCCCGGCGCAACGACGTGCCGCTGATCGCGAGCCTCGCCAAGGCCCGCCTCTCGGACACGGCAACGCTGATGACCAATGAAGGCTTGCAGATGCATGGCGGCATGGGCATGACCGACCAGTTCGATGTCGGCCTCTTCATGAAGCGCGCCCGCGTCGCCACGGCGAGTTTCGGCGACGGAAATTTCCACCGCGACCGTTATGCATCGCTGGAAGGCTACTGACGATCCCGCGAGCGCGGCCCTCGGGGCGCGTTCGCCCACAAGTTCACACGCCGGGGGCATGCGTTCGTAAGATGTTGAAGATCCGGTTCGGAATGGCGGCAGGTGTATGGCCGCTTTTCGCCCTCGCGCTGGCGCTGGTCGCGATGCCCGCGCCGGCCAGCGCCCATCCACATGTCTGGATCGACTTGCAGACGGAGGCCCATGTCGATGCCGAAGGCCGCCTCGCCGCCGTCACCATCGTCTGGATTTTCGATGAGTTCTATTCGGCCTTCGCCCTTGACGGCCTCGAAAAGCCGGGCGGCGACTACAAGCCCGAAGACCTCGCGGCGCTGACCGACGTCAACATGTCGAACCTCGCCGAGTTCGACTACTTCGCCGAGGTGACGCAAGGCGGAGAGCGGTCCGCTTTCGGCGAGCCGCGCGACGCGCATTCGACATGGAATGAGGAAAGCGGCCGCCTGACGCTGAGCTTCACGCTGCCGATCGCCGAACCGCGCGCCGCAACCGCCGCGGCGCCGGCGGCATTCCGCGTCTACGATCCCTCCTATTACATTTCGATCGACTACACCGAAAAAGACCCGCTGCGCGTCGTCGGCGAGGCGGCAGGGCGCTGCAAGGCCGCCATCGAAACGCCCAATGTCGAAAACGTCTGGATGACGCTGCCCGAGTCCGCCTTCACCAGCGGACAGTCGCAAATGGGGGCGATGTTTGCGGCAACCGCGACGCTGACCTGCGGGACGGCCGAATGACAAATCTGCCGCAGAAGCCCTTGTTGGCGGCGCTCGTCCTTGCCGCCGCCTGCGCCGCGACGGCGGCGCTCGCGCAGAGCCCGTTCGCCGTGCCGGGCGCCGAGACGCCGCCCCCTGAACCCGGCTTCTTCGCCGGTCTCTCGCGCTACATAATGGCGATGCAGCAGGAATACTACCGCGCCATGGCCGGCGCGCTGCGCGCCGTCAACCTGCAGGGCTCGCTCGCCGCCGCCTGGGGCCTCGTCTCGATCTCGTTTCTCTATGGCGTCTTCCATGCCGCAGGCCCCGGCCATGGCAAGGTCATTGTCACCTCCTGGCTGCTCGCCGACGAACGCGAAGTGAAGCGCGGCATCCTGATCGCCTTCCTCTCCGCCTTCGCGCAGGCCGTCACCGCGGTTCTCGTCGTCGGCATCCTGGCGCTCGCCCTCGGCATGACGCAGCGCGCCACCGCCGACATCGTACCGATGATAGAGCGCGCCAGTTTTGCATTGATCGCCGGCGTCGGCGCCTGGCTCATCTGGCGCGCCTTCCGCCCGTCTCACGATCATGGTCACGATCACGGCCACGCGCACCGCCACGACCATGTGCATGACCACACCCATTTGCCGACGCCGGTCGAGATTCGCAAGGCGCACGGCCTGAAAGGCATGGCGGCCGTCATCCTCTCGGTCGGCTTGCGCCCGTGCAGCGGCGCGATACTGGTGCTGCTATTCGCGGTCACGCAACAGGCTTTCCATATCGGCGTCCTCTCCGCCTTCGCGATGGCGGTCGGCACCGCGATCACGGTCTCCGGCCTCGCGCTGCTCACCGTCGCCTCGAAAAACGGCGCGCTGCGCCTTGCCGGCCGCATCGACAGCCCCTGGACGCAGCGTCTGGAACGCATCCTCCGCATCGCCGGCGGCGGCTTCATTCTGCTCTTCGGATTGTTCCTGCTGGTGGGCTCGTTCACGCTGCCGCGCCAGCCCCTTTTCTGAGTGCCCGGCCCTATCGACAAGCCCAGCCCCCCGCCCCATACTGCCCCCGAAAACCGGCGCCGCGCATCCGTGCGAACGGCGTTCCCGAAGACGAACAAACAAGCTAGAGACAAACGATGGCCGACGAGAAGACCAGCGACGCCCCCGAGCGCATCACCGTCCTCGCGCGCGATTTCACCCCCGCCGCGATGGAGTTCCACCGCCGGAACATGAGCGAGAAGGGCTATCGCATGGAAGGCCAGATCGTGCAGCGCAAGTTCCAGATGATCGAGGGGCTCGGCGCGCCGAAAGACCTCTTCGACGGCGAAGCCTTCTACGCTGTCACCTTTGTCCGCAAGGGCATCGAGAAATAATCCCACCCTCCCCCTGCGGGAGGGTCGAAAAATTCGAGCGGAACGCGAAAAATTTTTCGGGGAGGGGTGAGCGTGGAACGACTGCACGCGCGGTCTACGCATACAGAGCAAGCCGATGCACGAACCTCACGGTGACCGCCCTCCGATCGACCGCTGGACGTTGTTTCGCGACGTCGCCGTCCTTCAGGGCAAGCTCGTTCTCGACAACGTCAAGGATCTGGTGCTGGTGCCCATTTCGATCGGCGCCGCCACCATTTCCCTTTTCAACCGCGACGGCGACACCGGCCGCCAGTTCTACAACGTCCTCCATGCCGCGCGGCGCATGGAGGACTGGCTCGACAAATACGGAGACGCGGACCGCATTCCGGCCCCGCACTTTGCACAGAGGCAGGAAGGCGAAAGCATCGACACGCTGATCGACCGTGTCGAGGATCTCGTCAAGCGTCAGTACGAACGCGGCGGCGTGACGGCAAGCGCCAAGGATGCGATCGACCGCGCGCTCGATGCGCTTCAGGAAAAGCTCGCGCGCCGTCCTTGATGAAGGTCATTATTTTGGCGGTTTTCAGCCATTCTCCGGCATCCGCCCGCGGACAAAGCCGTTGACTTGGCAACCCTTATCCTGTTGTCTTTTCATGCAATCGAATTTTGGCCTGGCTTGGCTGCTCCGCCCTTCGGGCCCTTTCAAGACTCCCAAAAGATCAGGTTGTACGACGCCGCGCGATAGGCGCGCGGTTATTGACGCATGCAAATGCGTTTGAGGAGACGAAGAAATGGCGACAGGTATCGTGAAGTGGTTCAACGGCCAGAAGGGTTACGGCTTCATTCAGCCGTCCGACGGCGGCCGCGATGTGTTCGTTCACATCAGCGCCGTGGAGCGCGCTGGCCTCAGCACGCTGAACGAGGGCCAGAAGGTCAACTACGAACTCGTGACTGAAAAAGGCAAGACGTCCGCCGCCAACCTGACGGTCGAGTAAGCCTTTATCCTTCGACGGATCGGATGGCCGGGCCTTGCGCCCGGCCATTTTCGTCTTGCTTACTTCTTCTTGCCGCCCTTGCCGACAGCGGCAACGGGCGAAGCCGCGGGCACAGGCCCGCCCTTCTTTTTCTTGTTCTTGTCCGCTTTCGGTTTTTTGGCTTCTCGATTGCTCTTCTGCTGACCCTTGGCCAAATCGACCTCCTGTTGAAACGCATGATCGCGTGCCGAACAGCCGCGTCTGCCTGCGCAGCCAATCACAAGCCCCGTCGCTACGCAACGTCCGCACACGCCGTCTCGCGGCGTTCATCGTTCTATCGTGAAAAAAATTGGCTCAGGCGGTTCAACTCGCCTCCTCATTCGCGTTACGCTTCCTATATGTTCCGGAACCGGCACCGGAGGACAGTCGCCGGAACAATAGCTGGCGACGAAGAGCCTGTTTATGAAAGAGATTTTCCCGCGCGCGGGCGGCAATGCATTCGAATCGGTGGATACCGTCAGCGAGACACAGCGGTGTAGCGCACTGAAAGAACGCTATCTCGCCACACGCACCGCCACCGAGACACTCGCCGAACCGCTAAGCCCCGAGGATCAGACGATCCAGTCGATGGCCGACGCCAGCCCGGCGAAATGGCACCGGGCACATACGACCTGGTTTTTCGAAACCTTTCTTCTCCTGCCCCGCCTGCCGGGCTATACGCCTTTCGACGAGACTTACCACTATCTCTTCAACTCCTACTATGAAGCACTGGGCGAGCGGCACCCGCGTCCGGCGCGCGGGATGATCACACGGCCCGCCGCCAGCGACATCGCGATCTGGCGCACGCATGTCGACGACGCAATGTTGCGTCTGCTCGACGATCGTCCTGAAGAGATCGGCGATCTGGTCGAACTCGGCATCGCCCATGAGCAGCAGCATCAGGAATTGTTGCTGACCGACATCAAACACGCATTTTCCCTCAACCCCTTGCTTCCCGTCTATGTTGCGCGCGCGCGCAAGCCGGCCGCCAACGACGCGGCGCCGAAGCAGCGTTGGCATGAGATTGCCGAAGGCGTCTATCCGATCGGTCACGACGGCCCGGGCTTCGCCTTCGACAATGAAGGGCCCCGTCACAACGTTTTCCTGAACGGCGCGAAAATCGCGATGCGGCCTGTCAGCGTCGGCGAATATATGGACTTCATTGCCGATGGCGGCTACCGCCGCCCGGAATTCTGGCTCGCAGACGGCTGGGACGCGGTGCGCGCCAACGGTTGGGACGCACCGGCTTACTGGCAGCGCGGCGACGCGGATCCGACGACATTCACGCTCCACGGGCTTCTGCCCCTGCGCGAAGACGAACCGGTAGTCCATGTGAGCGGCTACGAAGCGGCCGCCTATGCGGCATGGGCCGGCAAGCGTCTTCCGACAGAGGCCGAATGGGAAGTCGCGGCGCGCGAACACGCATCGGCAAACAGCCGTGAGCCGTCTCTCTCCTTTCATCCGGGCCCGCTGCAGCATGGCTTCACGCAAGATGTCTGGGAATGGACATCGAGCGCCTATTCGCCCTATCCGGGCTTCCGGCCCGCCAAGGGCGCGGTCGGCGAATATAACGGCAAGTTCATGGTCAACCAGATGGTCTTGCGCGGGCGTTCCTGCGCGACGCCACCCGGCCATGAACGTTTGACCTACCGCAACTTCTTCGCGCCCGGCGCGCGCTGGCAGTTCAGCGGATTCAGACTGGCGGAGGACCTGTGAACGGAAGCATTGAAAATCGTCCGGAGAAACTTCAGGATTTCGAACCCTCGCTCGGCGAGTTTCGCGATGGCGTGATCGAGGGTCTTTCGGCGCCCGCCAAAACCCTGCCCTGCAAGTTCCTCTACGACGACCGCGGCTCGCATCTTTTCGACGCCATCTGCGAACAACCCGAATATTATCCGACACGCACCGAAACCGGCATCCTGACGCGCCACGCCCGCGACATCGCCAGGACGCTCGGTCCCGAGGTTCGCCTTGTCGAATTCGGCTCTGGCGCCGGCATAAAAATTCGCCTTCTGCTGCAAGCGCTCGACAATCCGGCCGTCTGCCTGCCCGTCGATATCTCGCGTGAGCACTTGCTTGCCGCAAGCGCGGCCCTTGCGCGCGACTTTCCCGATCTTCGTATCGCGCCCGTGTGTGCCGACTACACCGCGCACTTCGAACTGCCGGAAATTCCGGGCGTGACATACCGCTCGACGGCCGCCTTCTTCCCCGGTTCCACCATCGGCAATTTCACGAGAACCGAGGCGGTCGAATTTCTCGACGGCGCGCGAAAACTTCTCGGACAAGGCGCCACGATGATCGTCGGTGTCGATCTCATCAAGAACGAAGACACGCTGCGCGCTGCCTATGACGATGCGGCCGGCGTTACGGCGGCGTTCAATCTCAATCTGCTGCGCCGGATCAACCGCGATCTGGGCGGGTCGTTCGACCTTTCCCGCTTCCGCCATGAGGCGCGCTGGAACACGGAACTCTCACGCATCGAAATGCACCTTGTCAGCCTGCGCGAACAGGAAGTGCTCGTCGGACGCCGATCCTTTCCCTTCCGCGCCGGCGAGACGATCCACACCGAGAATTCGCACAAATACAGCCTCGGCGGTTTCCGCGACCTTGCCGCCGAGGCGGGCTACGAGACGATCGACGTCTGGACCGACGAAAATCAGCTCTTCAGCGTTCACGCGCTTCGTGCACAATAGATACCGACATTCCGTCGCAACCGGCAAAGCGCGAGGCCCCGATGATCACCGTCCACCATCTCAACAATTCGCGTTCCCAGCGCATCCTCTGGCTGCTGGAGGAGCTCGGCCTGGATTATGAGATCGCCGGCTACAAACGCGATGCAACGACCAACCTCGCGCCGCCCGAGCTTGTGAAGATCCACCCGCTCGGCAAATCCCCGGTCATCACCGATGGCGGCGTCACAGTCGCTGAATCCGGCGCCATCGTCGAATACCTGATCCGCAAATACGGCAAAGGAAAATTCATGCCGGCCGAGAATTCGGCCGACTTCGTCCCCTGGTTGCACTGGATGCACTACGCGGAAGGCTCGGCCATGCTGCCGGTCATGCTGACGCTCTACACGATGCGTCTCGGCGACGCCGCTGCGCCCTTGCGTCCGCGTCTCGAAAGCGAAATCGCCAATCATTTCGGTTACATGGACAAGGCGCTCGGAAAGAACGATTTCTTCGTCGGCAACACGCTGACCGGCGCCGACTTCCAGATCGTCTTCGTACTCGAAGCGGCACGTTCGCTCGGTCTGCTGAAGCCTTTCGCCAATCTCAACCGTTATCTCGATGCGGTTCATGCCCGTCCCGCCTACAAGCGCGGCGTCGAACGCGGCGGCCAGTACGATCTGGGTGGCTAGCAGATACGGTGAAAGTTACTGCGCGGCGTAGTTGAGCCCGAACCAGATCGCCGCGACAACGAACATCGCCACACCGATCGCCGCGCTGGCAATGCTGGCGCCGATGCCGACCACAAGTCCGTCATGCTCGACAAGGCCGAGCCCGGCGACGAAGAGCGAAATAGCCGGCAGCCACCCGGTAAACGGCACCGGCACGCACAGAACCATGGCGGTCGCCAGCAACAGCACGCCGAGCGGCCGCTCCGCCGGCCCGCGAAAGATGCCGGACATCCGCATCCGCATGATGCGCGACAACGGCCGCGCCAGCGGCAACGCCTTCAGCGCACCGGCCCGCCAGCGCTTGCGGGTGAAAGATCGTTTCGAGATGATGTCCGGCAGCCACAAGGCCGGGCGGCCAAGCGCCATCTGGGCGGCGATGAAAATGGCCGGCAGGCCCAGAACGAGATTGGCGCCCGGCGGCAGCGGCAGCATGTTGATGAGACCGACCAGCACAAAGCCCCAGCCGAAGCTGCGATCGCCGAGTGATTCGAGAACTTCGCCGAGCGTGCTTCCGTTCGGACGCTTGCGGGTGCCGACCCGGGCGAGGCCACGCAGCGCGCCGCTTCGTCTTTGTTTCATCGGCGTCTCATCGAATGCAATACTCCTGGCGGACCGGCACGCATCTAACACCTTTTGACGCGGGCCGTCACTGCGCCATTATGGCATTTGACATCGGCACGGGGACACATCCAGGTGAAGCCGGAAACCCGCATGAGCAAGCCCTGGTATCTCTATATTCTGGAATGCGCCGGCGGAAGGCTCTACACCGGCATCGCGCTCGATCCGGAAGCGCGCTACAAGGCGCATGCGGAGGGCCGCGGCGCGAAGTTCACACGCAGCTACCCGCCGCTGCGGCTCGCAATGGTCGAAACCTTCGCCAGCCGCTCCGAGGCGTTGAAGGCCGAATATGCGGTCAAGAAACTCAGCGCGGCGGAAAAATGGAAACTGGTCGGCAAGGCGGGACGATGATGGACGAGAAAGCCCTCAGCGAGCGGATCGACGTGCTGGAAGCACGCCTCGTCCACCGCGAGCGCGAGATCGAGGAGCTCAACGAAATCGTCGCCCGCCAATGGCAGGCGATCGACGATCTGACCCGCCGTCTCGGCGCTCTGGGCGGCCGCCTGCAAGCTGTCGAGGACCGCGCCGACGCGCCGGCGGGCACCGAGCCGCCGCCGCCGCACTACTGACCGCGCGATGCAGCCCTCACCCTTTCCCTATGCCCCGCCGATGGAGCCTCTGACGATCCTCCATCGCGACGACGACATTCTGGTCCTCTCGAAACCGGCCGGCCTGCTGACGGTTCCGGGCAAACCGCTGGAACATGGCGACTGTCTCGAGCGCCGCGTGCAAGGCACCGACCCGGCCGCGCTCCTCGTCCACCGCCTCGACAGGGATACCTCCGGCGTCATCGTAATGGCGCGCAACCGGCCGGCGCAGCGTCATCTCGGCCTGCAGTTCGAACGGCGCGTGACGCGCAAAACCTACGTCGCGCGCGTCTGGGGCAATGTCATGGACGAAAGCGGCTGCGTCGACGCCCCCATCGCCTGCGACTGGCCGAACCGTCCGAAACAGATGATCGACATTGAAAATGGAAGACCGGCGCAAACAGAGTGGCAGGTCACGGCGCGCGAGACGATGGCGACCCGGATGATGCTCCGTCCACTGACGGGCCGTTCGCACCAGTTGCGGGTCCACATGGCGCATCTCGGCCACCCGGTCCTCGGCGACAATTTCTATGCTCATGAAGAGGCGCTGCGGGCAGCCGGGCGGTTGCAGCTTCACGCCCTCGAACTGACCATCCGCCACCCTGCGGACGGCCGGTTTTGCACCTTCCGGGACGCCTGCCCGTTCTAGCGGCGCCCGCGAAACCTTATCCCCGCTTTATCTCCCCTCGGCGACGCGTCCGGGGGCGGGGATAAAGTGGGGATAAGTGTATTTGTGACAGTTTTTTGACAGTTCGATGACAGTCGCCTGCAAATTCAGCTCGAAACGCTGACGCGCAGGCTGGTCGTCGTCGAATTCGAGTTCGAATTGCTGTTGCTGTTGCCGTTCACGTTGACGTTGGAATTGCTGTTGAAATTGAAATTGGAGTTGAAATTCGAATTGACGTTGGCCGAGCACGCATAGGCCGACGACGCACCGGCAAACGCATAAAGTGCAAGCGCCGCAGCGATCGCAACGATCGCGCCCAGCGTCAGCCCGGTCCGGGAAAGAAGTATCTTCATTTGCTCCATCCTGTGACACGCCTGCGCCATTCCGGCACAGAGCAGCGACGATCCACGCCCCGAAAGGGGCTCCTGGACCTCAAAATGCAGGACCCGTGCCGGATGCCACAGCAAACCGACGGACACGTAAGTATATGTTTTTAAAAGAGAAATGGTAGCGGAGGACGGATTTGAACCGCCGACACGCGGATTATGATTCCGCTGCTCTAACCAACTGAGCTACTCCGCCCCAAGGCGCCGGAAGGCGGGCCGAAACCACCGCACCTCCGAAGAGACCCGGATATAAGGGCCGCGACGAAGGCCTGTCAAGCAATGCGGCCGGAGGGTCACGCGGCCGGCTTCGCGGCCTCCGCGACAGCATCCGGCTTGCGGAAGCGCAGCATCGTGAAAAGCCCGAAAGGCTTGAGACTGACGGTCTCGACAAGCTCCAGCGTCGCGACATCCGTGATGGTCTCGGCGCGGAAGTCGGGATGCCAGCCGAGCGCGCGTGCCGCCGGCGCCATGAAACTCTCGACCCAGCCGCGAATCCCGTGATCCTGCGCAAAGTGATTGACGATCAGCACCTCGCCACCCGGCGCGCAAACGCGCTCAAGCTCTTTCAGCACCTGGATCGGATCGGGCACCACCGTCATCACATACATCGCAACCACGGTATCGAACGCGCCATCGTCGAAGCGAAGCTCGGAAGCATCCATTTCATACAGCGCATCGATATTTGTCAGCCCGCGCTCGCGAACGCGCTGGCGCGCGATGCGCAGCATGTCGGGCGAAAGATCGATGCCGGTGACGGTGAGATGCGGCGCATAACGCGGCAATGCGACACCCGTTCCGACGCCGACTTCAAGCAGCGACCCTTCACGGCGATTGATGATGTCGATGGCGCGTTTGCGGCCCGCATCGGCAATCGGCCCGAAAGAAAAATCATAGACGGGTGCCCAGCGCGCATAGGCCTTCAGGACCGATTGTTCGTCTATCCGGACTATCCCGTTCAAAATCGCCACCCCTTGAATTTCACGCGTTCACTCTGCGGCCAATGCCGCCATGCGCGCAACACTATATCGGAACCGAATGCGGCTAAAATGCGGTTCCCGCGGCAAATCGCTCTGATTCAGGTTCCGCCGCGCGCAACTGCCAACGGCTCTCGGCGCGCGCGATCCATCCGCCGCCCAGCACCCGCGTTCCGCCGGCCGGGTCGTAGAAGACACAGGCCTGACCGGCCGCGACACCGTCCTCGCCGGCATCGAGCTCGACTGTCGCGCCTTCTGCCGTGCGCTTGAGCCGCGCCGCGACGGGCGGCCGGGTCGAGCGGACCTTGGCGGCGATCTCGATGCCCGCCTCCGGCAACGCGTCGAATGACCCATCGCCGAGCCAGTTGACGTCGCGCAGGGTCAGGCGGTGCGTCTCGAGTGCCTCACGGGGACCGACGATCACCCGGCGGCGCGCCGGCTCTAGCTTGACCACGAAAAGCGGCTCGCTCTCCGGTTCGCTGGCCCCGAGGCCAAGGCCGCGACGCTGACCGATCGTATAACGGGCGATGCCGTCATGTCTGCCGAGCAGGCGCCCGTCGAGATGCACGATCTCGCCCGGCTCCGATGCGCCCGGGCGCAACCTGTCGACAATCGTCGTGTAGCGCCCGGACGGCACGAAACAAATGTCCTGGCTGTCCGGCTTCGCCGCAACCGCAAGCCCCATGCGCTCCGCCATCGCCCGTGCTTCGGGCTTGGTGAGATCGCCAAGCGGGAAGCGCAGGAAGTCGAGCTGTTCGCGCGTCGTCGTGAAAAGGAAATAACTCTGATCGCGATCCGTGTCGGCCGGCCGATGCAGCTCGCGGCCCGACATTCCGGCGCGGCTCGCGATGTAGTGCCCGGTCGCCATCGCTGCGGCACCGAGGTCGCGCGCCGTATCCAGCAGGTCGCGAAACTTGACGCGCTCGTTGCAGCGGACGCAGGGGATCGGCGTCTCGCCGGCGACATAGGAATCCGCGAAATCCTCCATCACCGCACGACGAAAACGATCCTCGTAGTCGAGCACGTAGTGGGGGATGCCGATCTGTTCGGCGACGCGGCGTGCATCGTGGATGTCCTGGCCCGCACAGCAGGCGCCCTTGCGCGAGACGGCCGCGCCATGATCGTAGAGCTGCATGGTAATGCCGACGACGTCGTAACCCTGCTCCTTGAGCAAGGCCGCCGTCACCGAACTGTCGACGCCGCCGGACATCGCGACAACCACCCGCGTCTCCTCCGGACGGCCCGGAAGATCGAGACTGTTGAGGCCTGTCTTTTCGTCGAACAAATCACGCATCGCCATCGCGCCGGACATTGTCCGGCATCTCCTGCTTGATGGACGCCGTAGGGGGCGCCTCTCATCCGGCCGCACTATAGGGAGGCACCACGCCGCCGCAAGCAGGCGCGGCCACGCATCCGTCAGGGCCCGGCAAATTCTGCCGGACCGGCAGCGAATATCGGGTTCAACGCCACCCGGGTCAACCCCGAAGGAACATAACCATTTGAAATAATTGAATTTATTTCCTCAGGCCGCATGGCCCACCGCTTGCTTCCTTTGGCGCGAGCCTTTCTCTGCAACCAGGTGACAGTATGGACTTGCCCTCTTCAGCCACGCCGCGAACCGGATCCGCCGCCGACACGCTTTCGATCCACCCGGAGACCGTCCGGGTTTCGGCCAACACGGCCGCGGGCGAGTTCGCGCGCCATCTGGCCGACAACGACCGCATGAGCGATACGACGCGCCGCGACGACCGCGCGGCTGAACGCCGGGAGCGCTCCGCTTCGTCCGACCGCAACCGGCGTGACGATGTCCGTGAGCGCGAGCGCGACCCGGCGACACGGGAAACGAAGGCAAAGGAAACGACGGTCAACGAAAACAGTGAATCGGCGCCGGAATCCGGGATCATCGCCGAGCTTGCCCTCGCAACCGAAGGCGACGCACCGGCGGCGGAGACGTCCGGCAGCGAAGGCGCGACGCCTGCGCACGAAACCGGCGCCAAAGTCATAGACGAAGCGACGACGCCCGAAACCGATCTCGCGCCCGACGCAACCTCGGCCGACGCCGAAGGCGAGCCGGTGGAGACGACGGAAGAAACCGAGGAGATTGTCGCCGTTCCGACCCTTGAAACCGACGAAACACCTGTCGACGCTTCGACGCGTTCCGGCGAAGTTGCCGCATCGGCCCCGGTCGCCGCACCCGTGGAGCCGGCGCAAGCGAAACCCGGCGCCCAAACGACAAACAACGGCGAAGCGCCGCAGGCGGCCTCCGGCACAAAGGAGCCCGTGGACGCCGTGCGGCCACAGGCAGCCGCCCCGCAACGCCCGGCGACAGACGCCGGCGCGGCTGCCCCCGCGCTCGATGCCGAACCCGTCACAACCCCCGCGACAGCCGCGGCCGCCAAGCCCGCCAAAGGTCTGGGGCAGGAAGCCGCCGAAACGCTTGCCAGCAAGAAGACCGACGCGAAGCGCGCAGCCTCGCCCGCAAACGCCATGCCTCACGTCGCAGCGCCGCCGCAAACACCACGTAGCGCGAGCGCGGTCCCCCAGGTCCCGCTGCCTGACATCGCCCAGACCGATTTGCGTCCGGCGTCGCGCAGCCTCGAACTGCCGTCTGGCATTCAACAGACCTCAAACACGGCGACGGTACGAATCGGCACGCTGCCGGGACAATCGCAGCCGACCCAGATTCCCGCCATGGCGATTGCCTTGCAGATTGCACGTAATCTGCAGAAAGGAATCAACCGCTTCGACATTCGTCTCGACCCGCCGGAGATGGGGCGCATCGACATCCGCATGGAAGTCCGCCGCGACGGCCATGTGATGGCGCACATGACAGTCGAAAAGCCGGAAACGCTCGACCTGCTGCAACGCGACGCGCGCGCGCTCCAGCAGGCGTTGAACAATGCCGGTCTCGACGCCGATGAGAACAGCCTCAACTTCTCGCTGCAGGACCAGAATGCCGATGAAGACCGCCGCAATGCGGCCGGCGGCGACGGAGATAGCGGCGGCGTCGATGAGGCCGAGGCGGCAACGGCGCCCATCTACAACGTCAACCTCTCCGCCAACGGCGGCATCGACATTCGCGTTTGACGCAGAAGGGCCTCCGCCATGGATATCGCCTCCGCCACAGCCGCCGTGCAGGCCGCAACCGCCGGCAACAAATCGTCGGTCGCCTCTGCCGCGCTGGCCGGCAATTTCGATACGTTCCTCAGGCTCCTGACGACGCAGTTGAAGCATCAGGACCCGACCAACCCGATGAGCTCCGACCAGTTCACCCAACAGCTCGTGCAGATGTCGGGTGTCGAGCAGTCGATCCAGACCAACCGCAATCTGGAGACGCTGATCACCGCCAATTCGATTCAGAATTCGAACCTGTCGGTCTCGCTGCTCGGAAAGCAGGTGACCGGATCGGGAACCGGCGCCCTGCTGACCGGCGGCGCCGCCAACTGGAGCTACGCGCTGGCGGCGGACGCCCCCGACACCACCCTCCAGGTCATCAATGCCGACGGCGCAACAGTCTTCACCCAGAAGCTGAACGCAGCCAAGGGCGACCATCAATTTGCCTGGGATGGGAAGGACGGCAACGGCGCCGATCAGCCCGACGGCACCTACTTCCTCAAGATTGTCGCCAATGCGGCAAGCGGCGCGCCGGTCGCGGTCGACACCCGCACGACAGGCATCGTCACGGCAATCGACCTGACCAGCACCGATCCGCTGCTGACGGTCAACGGCGCCCAAATCCGCTATTCCCAGATCACCTCCGTAAAGCAGCCGGACACGCCGATTTGACCGCGCCCCGTCCCGCAATGGAACAGCTAAGCCTTTGATTTTGGACAAATTTTACTACGCCGCTTAGCCGTTTTTAAAGACTGTCCGGCCTATTCTGGGATCAGCAAAGAGTACGGAGACGAATGTTCGATGAGTGAGCAGCAGACATCAAAGGTCAGCTATGTGATCGGCCCCGACGGGAGCCCGCTCACCGTTGCCGACCTGCCACCGTCCGACACCAAGCGGTGGGTCATACGGCGCAAGGCCGAAGTCGTCGCGGCTGTCCGCGGCGGCCTCATCAGCCTCGACGATGCCTGCCGCCGGTACACGCTGACGGTGGAGGAGTTTCTGAGCTGGCAGCGCTCGATCGAGCGTCACGGCCTGGCCGGCCTCCGTGCCACCCGGGTTCAACAGTACAGGCAGTAAGATAGATCTGTATCTGCGTACTTGCTGTCTTCAGGGCGCCGCCGGAACCTCCCTCCAGCGGCGCCCTTTCCTTTTGTCCCCGTTTCTTTCGCCGGACCCGGCAAAAATTGCCGGGCGCGTTAAGCATCTGTTTAGGCTGCAGGCGGTAAATTTTGCCCTGTGGCACGGGGAACCCCGACTGGGCAAACAGGGCTCGGGGTTCTGAGGGCAAAGAAATTGCGACTCACCTGTTGTCTGGCGTGGATGTCGATCCAGGAAACGGATTTGCGTTCTGCGCGCTGACACATGAGGTGGGTTGGTGAACAGCTTCTCGAATCTTGTTCAATCCCTGGGATTGATGCGTCTGGTGGCGCTGGGTCTCGTGGCGGCGGTGCTGCTGGGGTTCTTCGCCTATATCGGCTCGCGCTACGGCAGCGAACCCAAGGCGCTGCTCTTCTCCGATGTCGGCGTCGAAGACGCCTCCAAAATGATCGGCACGCTCGACGCCATGAAGGTTCCCTACGAACTGCGTGGCGATGGCAGCATGATCTATGTGCCGCGAAGCCAGGTCCTCCGCCTGCGTATGTCGCTCGCCGAAAAGGGGTTGCCGGCCGGCGGCACGGTCGGGTATGAAATTTTCGACAATGCCGACGCACTCGGCACGACGAATTTCCTTCAGAACATCAACCACTTGCGTGCGCTCGAAGGCGAACTGGCGCGCACCATACGCTCGATCGAAGGCATCGACGCCGCGCGGGTCCACCTCGTTCTGCCCGAGCGCGAACTGTTTTCGCGCGACCGGCGCGATCCGACCGCCTCCATCGTGCTCAAGGTGTCGCGCAACAAGCTGGCAGCGCAGCAGGTCAAGGCGATCCAATATCTCGTTTCCTCCGCCGTTGACGGTCTGTCCCCCTCGCGTGTTTCGATCGTCGACGAACGCGGCACCCTGCTCGCGAGCGGTATGGGCGACGACAGCCAGTCGCTGATGGCATCCTCCGTCGAGGAGCGGCGTTCAAGCTACGAAAACCGCTTGCGCACCCATGTCGAAAATATCGTCCAGCGCGTGGTCGGCGCCGACAAGGTCCGCGTCGAAGTGACCGCCCAGATGGACTACAACCGCGTCACTCAGACGTCGGACACCTTCGATCCGGCAAGCCAGGTCGCGCGCTCGACGCAAACGGTCGAAGACATATCGACCAGCGCGGACGGCGTGGGGAATGACGGCGTCACCGTCGGCAACAACCTGCCGAACGCCAACCAGGCCGGCACCGACAACGCCGCGGCATCGCAGCAATCGGCGACGCGAACAGAAGAGACGGTCAACTACGAAATCTCCCGAACCACAAAGACGGAAGTGCTCGAGCCTGGCCGCGTCACGCGTCTCTCGGTCGCGGTGCTGGTCGACGGCTCCTATACGGCCGATGCCGAGGGCAACACGACCTACGCGCCGCGTTCCGAAGGCGAGTTGCAAAAGATCGAGGCCTTGGTCAAATCCGCGATGGGCTTCGACGCCGACCGCGGTGACAGGGTCGAGATCGTCAATCTCCAGTTCGCGCCGTCGCCGACCTTCGATGCCGGCACCGAGGCGCCAGCCGACGAAGGATTCATGAATCTGACCGGCGCCGACGTCATGCGCATCGTCGAAATGGCGGTCATCGCCATTCTCGCAGTCATCGCGATGCTGTTTGTTTTCCGGCCGCTCATGGCACGTCTCGGCAGCGCGCCGTCCCGCATGTCGGCCGCGCTCGCCCTACCCGGTTCGGCAGGCGCGGCGGCGCTCGCAGTGGCCGGCGGCGAAGATGGCAACGCTTCGGCCGGCGCGCTCCCCGCGCCCGAATTGAGTGAAGACATGATGATCGACATCGCGCAGGTCGCGGGAAAGGTCAAACAGTCCTCGGTCCGGAAGATCGGCGAACTGGTGACCGGACACCCCGACGAATCCATCTCGATCCTGCGCAGCTGGCTGCACGAAAGCGCTTGAGGATAAAAAATTGGCGACCGCACCGAAAATCAAGGACGACAAGTCCCTCTCCGGCCCTCAGAAGGCCGCGATATTCATGCTCGCGCTCGGCGCCGACGATGCAGCGCCGCTCTGGAACATGTTCGACGAAGACGAAATCCGGGAGCTTTCCCAGATCATGTCGTCGCTCGGAACGGTCCAGGCGGGATCGGTCGAAAAGCTGCTCGTCGAGTTTGCCTCCAAGGTATCGGGCACCGGCGCCCTGGTCGGCTCCTACGAATCGACCGAGCGGCTCCTGCTGCGCTTCCTCCCCGAAGATCGCGTCGTCTCGGTGATGGACGAAATTCGCGGGCCCGCCGGCCGCACGATGTGGGAAAAACTCGGCAATGTGAATGAAACGGTGCTCGCGACCTATCTGAAAAACGAATACCCGCAAACAGTCGCCGTTGTCCTCACCAAGATCCGACCCGAACACGCCGCCCGCGTGCTCGCCAACCTGCCCGAGGATTTCGCGCTTGAAGTCGTCACGCGCATGCTGCGCATGGAATCGGTTCAAAAGGATATCCTCGACAAGGTCGAGCAGACGCTCCGGTCCGAATTCATGTCGAACCTTTCGCGCACGAACCGCCGCGACAGCCACGAACTGATGGCCGAAATATTCAATAATTTCGACCGCCAGACCGAGGGTCGCTTCCTTGCGGCACTTGAGGAGCGCACACGCGAATCCGCCGACCGCATCAAGGCGCTGATGTTCACCTTCGAGGATCTCGGGAGGCTGGACCCCGGCTCCGTGCAGACGCTGCTGCGCGCCGTCGACAAGAACAAACTCGCCATCGCGCTCAAGGGCGCTTCCGATACGCTCCGCGACCTCTTCTTCGCCAACATGTCGGAACGCGCGGCAAAAATTCTGCGCGAGGACATGGAACTGATGGGACCGGTCCGCCTCAAGGATGTCGATGAGGCGCAGACCAACATGGTCAACGTCGCCAAGGACCTCGCCAACAACGGTGAGATCATGATCGCCTCCGACGGCGCCGACAACGAACTGATCTATTGATCGCAGAAAGGACGTCGAAAGGCGCCCGGATGAAACAGATGAAGCAGGCCGTGAAATTCACATTCGACACCCATTTCGACGCCCCCGCGTCGCAAACGGGCGAAGATGCACGGGCGCACCGCAATCCGACCGCAGCCGACGTCGAACGAGCACGGACCGAAGGCTATGCAGCGGGCTTCGCCGCCGGCGAGACCGAAGCGGCCGCGCGCACGGACCGCGAGCTCAATACCGCGATGAACGAGCTTGCCGCAGGCGCCGCCGGCCTGATCGCCGCACTGGACGCCCGAATGAAATCCTTGACCGCCGAAGCAACCCAGCTCGCGGTCACATGCGCCAGAAAGCTCGCACCGGCAACAATCGCGACAAGACCGGAAGCCGAAATCGAGGCGGTGCTGCGCGACTGCCTCTCGCACCTCAACCGCGAACCACACATTCTGCTGCGCGTATCGACTGGTCTGGTCGACCGTCTCAAGGAAACCGTCGATCGTATGGCGATGGAGCGCGGTTTGACGGGCCGCATCATCCTTCTCGGCGAGCCGGAGATGGGCGGTGGCGACTGCGTTGTCGAGTGGGCCGATGGCGGCGTCGTCAGGTCCCACGACGACATCGAGAATGAAATCGCGCAGATCGTCGCGCGCTACATCGAAACGCTATCCGTGCAATCCAACCCTGATCTTGCCATGCCGGAATTCGGCCTGGCGGACAGCGATAGAACCTGACACCGAACGAATTCTCCAAGGAGTTGATCCGATGGCCGACCAGGAAGAAGAGATGGCACTGCCCGACCTCGCAAATGCGGCTGACTTGCCGGCGGTTGCGGATAGCACTCAGAGTGCCGACGAAGAAGAGAGCGTTCGTTCGGCGCACGATCTCGAAGCGGTGTTCGACGTTCCCGTCAATGTGTCCGCCGTGCTCGGCAAGACGCATGTCGAGGTATCGAACCTCCTCAAGCTCGGTCGCGGCGCTATTGTCGAACTTGACCGGAAGGTCGGCGAGGCGATCGACATTTACGTCAACGACCGCCTGGTCGCACGCGGCGAAGTCGTCGTGGTCGACGACCGGCTCGGCGTGACCATGACCGAGATCGTCAAGGGCGGCGTCAGCTGAACGCCGACACTCCGAAAATTTGAGTAAAACCGGAAAAAGAAAGTAGAGGAGCCGCAGATGCGCCTTCTGATCGTCGGAACCCTGAACGGGCAGCTCTCCACCGCCACAAAAATGGCGATGGCCAAAGGCGCCAAAGTCACGCACACGGAAACGGTCGACCAGGCGATCGACACGCTGCGGTCCGGTCGCGGCGCCGACCTGATGATGGTCGATGTCGCGGCCGACATCGCAAACCTGATCGTCCGGTTGCAGAGCGAACATATCTGCGTGCCCGTCGTTGCCTGTGGCGTCGAAACCGACGCCCGCGCAGCAGTCAATGCCATTCGTGCCGGTGCCAAGGAATACATCCCCCTGCCGCCCGACGCCGAGCTCATCGCCGCCGTGCTCGCCGCCGTCGCCGAGGAAAGCCATGCGTTGGTCTTCCAGGATCCGAAGATGGCCAGCGTCGTGAAGCTTGCCGATCAGGTCGCGGCGTCGGAAGCCAGCATCCTCATCACAGGCGAATCCGGCACTGGCAAGGAAGTGATGGCTCACTATGTCCACAGCCGCTCGCTGCGCCGCGACAAGCCTTTCATCTCGGTCAACTGCGCCGCGATCCCCGAAAACCTCCTCGAGTCGGAGCTCTTCGGACATGAGAAAGGCGCCTTCACCGGCGCCATCGCGCGACGCATCGGCAAGTTCGAGGAAGCGGACGGCGGTACCCTGCTTCTCGACGAAATCAGCGAAATGGACATTCGTCTCCAGGCGAAGCTGTTGCGCGCCATTCAGGAGCGCGTCATCGACCGCGTCGGCGGCAAGACGCCGGTTCGCGTCGATATCCGCATCATCGCAACATCGAACCGCGACCTGCAATCTGAGGCGCGCGCCGGCCGGTTCCGCGAAGACCTGTTTTACCGTTTGAATGTGGTCAATCTTCAGCTGCCGCCGTTGCGCGAACGGCCGGCCGACATCATGGCCCTCTCGGAGCATTTCGCGAAGCGCTATGCCCGCACCAACGGCCTTGTGTCGAAGCCGATTTCGACCGAAGCCCGCCGCTTTCTCGCCCATCACCGCTGGACCGGCAACGTCCGCGAGCTCGAGAACACGATGCATCGCGCCGTACTGCTGGCCGCCGGCGACGAAATCGACATCGAGGCGATCCGCCTTCCCGACGGGACGCGGCTTGACGACGCAAATCTGGGCGGCGTCGCGCAGAAGGCAGCGGCAGCCGCCGATTCCGTCTCCCGCGCCTTTGTCGGCAAGACGGTTTCCGAAGTTGAACAGGACCTGATCCTGCAGACACTCGATCACTGCCTCGGCAACCGCACACATGCGGCCAACATTCTCGGTATCTCGATCCGGACGCTTCGCAACAAGCTGAAGGAATATGGCGAACAGGGCATTTCCATTCCAACGCCTGGCGAAGCCCGTCCGCAATTCGGTTGAGATTTCTCCGGCATCGTCCGGCCTCTGAAAGTTAGAAAATGAGCGACACGAGCTCCGCCGCCGCAAAGACCGCATCGACCGGAGGCATGACGCTCTTCGGTGCGACGCCGCGATCCATCATGGCCAACCTTGCCACGCGCGGCGATCTCGCGCTGGCTCTCGGCGTCATGGCGATCATCGTCGTCCTGATCCTGCCACTGCCGGCCTTCCTGCTCGACTTTTCGCTCGCCATCTCGATCACCTTCTCCGTGCTGGTGTTGATGACGGCGCTTTTCATTCAGAAGCCGCTGGAATTCAGCGCCTTCCCGACCGTTCTGCTGATTGCCACCATGCTGCGGCTGGCGCTGAACCTCGCCTCAACGCGTCTTATTCTTGGCGAAGGC
This sequence comes from Parvibaculum sp., assembly GCA_019635975.1. Taxonomy (GTDB): domain Bacteria; phylum Pseudomonadota; class Alphaproteobacteria; order Parvibaculales; family Parvibaculaceae; genus Parvibaculum. Next base: position 27,118 of record JAHBYM010000022.1, read on the forward strand.
CACGAAGGAACAGACAGTGCCGGCAAGGTCATCGAGGCGTTTGGCAATTTCGTGATGCAGGGCAATTTCGTCATCGGCATCATCGTCTTCTCGATCCTGGTCATCGTGAACTTTGTCGTCATCACCAAGGGTTCCGGCCGCATCGCGGAAGTCGCCGCCCGCTTCACCCTCGACGCGATGCCCGGCAAACAGATGGCGATCGACGCCGATCTATCCGCTGGTCTGATCGACGAGAACGAGGCGCGCACGCGCCGGTCCAATCTCGAGAAGGAAAGCTCCTTCTTCGGCGCCATGGACGGCGCCTCGAAGTTCGTACGCGGCGATGCGGTCGCAGGCCTGCTCATCACTTTCATCAATATCGTCGGCGGCATCGTCATCGGTGTCGCGCAAAACAACCTGAGCTTCGGCGACGCCGCGCATACCTACACCTTGCTCACGATCGGCGATGGACTTGTCAGCCAGATCCCGGCCCTCATCGTATCGACCGCAGCGGGCCTGCTCGTGTCGAAGGCCGGCGTCGAGGGTGCGGCCGACGAAGCGCTGTTCGACCAGCTCTCGGGCTATCCGCAGGCGCTCGGCATGTCGTCCTTCGTGATGGGCACGATGGCGCTTCTGCCCGGCCTGCCGGCCGTCCCCTTCCTCATCCTTGCAAGCGGCGCAGGCGGTCTAGCGTTCTATTTGATGCGATCGAGAAAGAAGCGAGCCGACGATATTGTCGACGAACAGGAGCGCGAGGCCGCCGCGGTTCCGGCGACGGAAGAGCCGATTGGCACGGCGTTGCGCATGGACGAACTGCGCCTCGAAATCGGCTATGCGCTGCTGCCCTTGATAAACGGCAAGGACCACCAGAAGCTCACCGACCAGATCAAGGCGCTGCGCCGCCAGATCGCGAGCGACATGGGCTTTGTCATGCCATCGGTGCGGATTCTCGACAACGTCCAGCTTGACGCCAACAGCTACGTCATCCGCGTCAAGGAAGTCGAGTCCGGCCGTGGCGACGTCTATGTCGGCCAGCTTCTGGTCATGGACCCGCGCGGAGACCAGATTCAGCTTCCAGGCCTCCATACAACGGAGCCGGCTTTCGGCCTGCCCGCCACCTGGGTCGACGAAGGCTTGCGCGAGGAAGCATCCTTCCGCGGCTACACGGTCGTCGACCCGCCGACGGTCCTGACGACGCATCTGACCGAGATCATCAAGGACAACATGGCCGAGCTGCTCTCCTATGCGGAAGTGCAGAAGTTGATCGACGAATTGGGCAAGGAGCACAAGAAACTGGTCGACGACCTGGTCCCGTCGCAAATCACGATCACAGGCATACAGCGTGTGCTCCAGACGCTGTTGACCGAACGAATCTCGATACGCGACCTCCCGACCATCATGGAAGGGATCGCCGAAGCCGTCGGCCACACGCAGAGCCTGACGATGATCACCGAGCATGTACGCGCGCGTCTTGCACGCCAGATTTGCGCCGCACATTCCGACACCGAAAACGCGGTGCCGCTCGTAACCCTTTCACCGCGCTGGGAGCAGGCTTTCGCCGAGTCTCTCATCGGCCAGGGCGAGGAAAAGCAACTCGCAATGCAACCTTCGCTCCTGCAGGAGTTCATCGCAACGATGCGCGACCGGTTCGAGGATGCAGCCCGCGCCGGCGAAGTGCCGGTGCTGCTGACAAGCCCCGGCGTCCGGCCCTATGTTCGCTCGATCATTGAACGCTTCAGGCCCCAGACCTTCGTCATGTCGCAGAATGAAATCCACCCGCGTGTCCGGCTGCGCACGGTCGGCACGGTGTAATCCGGGAGAGGCGGCGTCGCATGCGGTTGAGAACATTTCTCGCAGAATCGATGACCGACGCCATCGTTCAGGTGCGCGCCGCGCTGGGCGACGACGCAATCATCGTCTCGTCGCACGAGAA
>JAHBYM010000220.1 GCA_019635975.1 Parvibaculum sp.
GGCGCCGTAGGAATTGAAGTCCTGGGCACCGACCTGCTTGGAATTCAGGTAAGCGCCGGCCGGGCTCTTCACCTTGATGTTGCCGGCGGGCGAGATGTGGTCGGTGGTGATCGAGTCGGCAAAGAGGCCGAGGATCCGCGCATCGGTCACATCGGACAGCGGCACGGGTTCGGGTTGCAGGCCGACGAAGTAGGGCGGGTTCTGCACATAGGTCGAAGCGCCGTCCCAGTCATAGGTGAGGCCGCCCGTCACCTTGATGCTCTGCCAGTCGGCGTCGCCGTCGAAGACATTGGCGTAGCGCTTGCGGAACATGTCGCGCGTCACGCAGGTACGCACCGTCTCGGCGACGTCTTTCGCCGAAGGCCAGATGTCCTTCAGATAGACCGGCTGTCCGTCCGAGCCGGTGCCCAGCGGTTCGGTCGTCAGGTCGATCTGCGTCGAGCCGGCCAGCGCATAGGCGACGACCAGCGGCGGCGAGGCGAGATAGTTCGCCTTCACATCCGGCGAGACGCGGCCCTCGAAGTTGCGGTTGCCCGACAATACCGAGGAGGCCACCAGATCGTGCGTTGCGATCGCCTGGCTGATCTCGACGGGCAGCGGACCGGAGTTGCCGATGCAGGTCGTGCAGCCATAGCCGACGAGATCGAAACCCATCGCATTGAGGTCGTCCTGCAGGCCCGACCTGGTCAGATAGTCGGTGACGACCTGCGAGCCGGGCGCCAGCGAGGTCTTCACCCACGGCTTCACCTTGAGGCCTTTCTTGCGCGCGTTGCGGGCAACGAGGCCGGCGGCCACCAGCACACTCGGGTTCGAGGTGTTGGTGCACGAGGTGATGGCGGCGATGACGACGTCGCCGTGACCGAGATCGAAATCGCGGCCCTCGACCGGCACGCGGGCCTTCGACTGGCCGGGCTTGCCGAACTCGCCGCCGAGCGCGCCGAGGAAGTTGGTCTTGACGTCGGTCAGCGAGACGCGGTCTTGCGGTCGCTTCGGGCCGGCAAGGCTCGGCACGACCGTCGAAAGGTCGAGCGCCAGCGTGTCGGTGAAGACGGGGTCGGCCATGCCCTTTTCGCGGAACATGCCTTGCGCCTTCGCGTAAGCCTCGACCAGCGCGACGCGTTCATCCGAACGGCCGGTGGCGCGGAGATATTTCAGCGTTTCGCCGTCCACCGGGAAGAAGCCGCAGGTGGCGCCATATTCGGGCGCCATGTTGGCGATCGTCGCGCGATCTTCGAGCGCGAGGTGGTCGAGGCCGGGTCCGTAATATTCGACGAACTTTCCGACCACGCCCTTCTTGCGCAACATTTCGGTGACGGTCAGCACCATGTCGGTTGCGGTCACGCCGTCGTTCAGCTTGCCGGTCAGGCGGAAGCCGATGACTTCGGGGATCAGCATGGAGACCGGCTGGCCGAGCATCGCGGCTTCGGCCTCGATGCCGCCAACGCCCCAGCCGAGAACCGCAAGGCCGTTCACCATCGTGGTGTGGCTGTCGGTGCCGACGCAGGTGTCGGGATAGGCGACCTCTTCCTTGCCGTCCTTTTTCGTCCAGACGGTCTGCGCCAGATATTCGAGATTGACCTGGTGGCAGATGCCGGTTCCCGGCGGCACGACGCGGAAATTGTCGAAGGCCTTGGAGCCCCAGCGCAGGAACTCGTAGCGCTCGCGGTTGCGCTGATATTCGATGTCGGTGTTTTCCTTGAAGGCCGTCGGCGTACCGAACTTGTCGACCATCACCGAATGGTCGATGACGAGATCGACAGGCACCAGCGGATTGATCTTCTTCGGATTGCCGCCGAGGTTCTTCACCGCGTCGCGCATCGCCGCGAGATCGACGACGGCGGGAACGCCGGTGAAGTCCTGCATCAGCACGCGGGCCGGGCGATAGGCTATTTCGCGATCGGAGGTGCGCGTTTTCAGCCATGTCTTCACGGCCTTGACGTCATCCGCCGTTACGGTGCGGCCGTCCTCGAAGCGCAGCAGGTTTTCGAGCAGCACTTTCATCGAGAAGGGTAGCCGCGAAATGCCATCGAGGCCGTTTTTCTCTGCATGGGGAAGGCTGAAATAGGTGTAGCTGCGCTTGCCCACCTTCAACACCTTGCGGGCGCCGAAGCTGTTGCCGGGCGCGGATTTTCTTGCAGCGGATTTTTTCGGTGCCGCTCGCTTCGCCGGCTTTGCCTTCGCGACCGTTTTTTTCTTCGGCGCGGCTTTGGCGACGGGCTTTGCTTTTGCCGACGCCTTCTTCTTCAGAGTGGATTTTTTCGGTGCCGCCTTCTTCGCGGGCTTGGCTTTCGCCGCTGATTTCTTTTTCGGCGCCGTCTTTTTCGCCACCGCCTTGCGCGCCGGCTTCGCTTTCGCCGCGGCTTTTTTCTTTGGTGTTACCTTCTTGACGGTTTTCTTTGCCGCGCGCTTGGCTTTCTGCGCAAGCTTTCGCGTGGCGGGTGTCGCGCGCTTCACGGCTTTGCGCGCGGTCTTCATGGCTTTTTTCGCGGCCTTTTTCGGGGCGGCGCTTTTGGGGGCCGATTTCTTTTTCTTCGGCGTTGCCTTGGTCCGCTTCGGCGCTGCCTTTTTGGGCGCAGCCTTTGCCTTGGTCGCCTTCTTTGCGGCCGTTTTCTTCACCGGCTTTTTCGCCGGCACCTTCTTTGTCGCCTTTGCTTTCGCCTTGGGGGACTTGCTGGATTTCGCGGGGGCCTTCTTCGCCATCTGTATGGGTCCTCGATGCTGCGCCGGTTCAGGCGGGAAAAGGGCGGGGGTGCTGGCGCCACCCGCGCGGGGAAACCGCGCGCGTCAAAACCGATTTCGCCGCCGCTTTTGTGCCTGGAACCTATATGCTTGTCGCGGCGGACTATAATGACTTTCATCCGGATTGACCATGCTCGGCCGTGTGCTTAAGCCATGATAACCGGCGTTGAAACGGAATAGCGGGAGGACGTGCATGGCAGAGGTCATCGTCGAGAAAAACGGTCCGGTGACGACCGTGATCCTCAACCGCCCGCATGCGAAGAACGCGGTCGATCGTGCGGCGGCCGAGCGGCTTGCCGCCGCCTTTCTCGAATTCGAGCGGGACGAGACGGCGCTTGTCGCCGTGTTCTGCGGTGCGGAACAAACCTTCTGCGCAGGCGCCGATCTCAAGGCCGTCTCGACGGGGGGCGGCAATCGCGTTGTGCCGCCCGCGACCGGCGCCGATTTCAGCCGCCTTGCCGATGACGGGCCGATGGGCCCGTCGCGAATGATTCTCAACAAGCCGGTTATCGGCGCCGTTGCCGGCTATGCGGTGGCTGGCGGGCTCGAGCTCGCGCTCTGGTGCGACATGCGTGTGGTGGAGGAAGACGCGGTGATGGGTGTCTTCTGCCGGCGCTGGGGTGTGCCGCTGATCGATGGCGGGACGATCCGCCTGCCGCGTCTGATCGGCCACGCCCGCGCGATGGACCTGATCCTGACCGGCCGCGGCGTTGGTGCCGAGGAAGCGTTGCAGATGGGGCTTGCCAATCGTGTCGTGCCGAAGGGCCGGGCGCGCGCGGAGGCCGAACAGCTGGCGCTCGAGATTTCGCGTTTTCCGCAGCTCTGCCTGCGCAATGACCGCATGTCGGCCTATGAGCAATGGGATCTTCCCTACGATCTCGCCTTTGCCAACGAGTTCGAGCACGGGCGCAAGGTGCTGGCGTCCGGCGAAACGCAAAAAGGGGCGGCCCGCTTCGCGGCCGGCAAGGGACGGGGCGGAAGTTTTGACGACATCTGACCTGCGGCTCACGGCATCGAACCTTGCCTGCGCGCGAGGCGGCCGGATTGTTTTCGAGGGCCTGTCCTTTTCGGTCGCGGCGGGCGCGGCGCTGGTGCTGACCGG
>JAHBYM010000221.1 GCA_019635975.1 Parvibaculum sp.
TGCGGACCGTAAAGAAAAAGCATGTTCGGGAATCCCGACGTCGCGAAACCGAGATAAGTACGTGCACCCTCGGTCCATTTTTCCTTGAGCGTTATGCCGCCCGTCCCGTGTATATCGATCTGGGTCAACCCGCCGGTCACGGCATCGAACCCGGTCGCCAGGACAAGCATATCGAGCTCAACCAACCCATCCGACGTAAGCACTCCTTCGGGAACTATTTCCACGATCGGCATCTCGCGCACATCGACCAAGCTGACGTTGTCCTGATTGAACGCTTCGTAGTACCACTGCTCCAGCGAGGGGCGCTTGACGCCGAAGGGATGCGGCGGCTCCATCGGTGCGAGTTTGTCTGCCAATGCCGGATTCTTGATCCGGGCGCGGGTCTTGTCGCGCCAGAAATCGTACATGGTACGATTTGCTTCCTCATTCGTCAGGATGTCGGAAAATCCACCAATCCAATAGTGGAAGCCACCTTTTTGCCAGAGCTTTTCATAAAGCGCGCAGCGCTCTTCCGGCGGCACTTCCAGCGCGGACCTTTCGTCCCTCAGAATGTCGAATCCGCCAAACGTCTCCCGCCGTATACGGAATATCTCCGGATAATCAGCCTTCATCCGCTGCTGCGTCTCGACGTCGAGCTTGCGCTGCTGCATCGGCAGAGCGAGGATCGGCGTGCGTTGGAACACCGTCAGATGCGCCGCATCCTTGCTGGCTTCCTGCACCACCTGAACGCCGCTCGCTCCGGTTCCCACGACGCCAACCCGCTTGCCCGTGAAACTGGCGCCTTCCTGGGGCCACAATCCCGTGTGAAATGATTCTCCAGCGAAGCTTTCAAGACCCTTGTAGTTCGGAATATAGGGTTTCGACGCAAAACCTGTGCAAAGGATAAAGAACCGGGCGCGCACGACGGTGCCATCGGTCGTGCGGATGACCCATTGATCGCGCGCTTCGTCGAATTCTGCCGCGCTGACGCGCATGCCAAATCTTATGTCACGGCTGAGATCGAGTTTTTTGTCGACGTAGTGGAAGTAGCGGCGCAGTTCATCCCAAGCCGGAAACCTCTCGGTCCAGTTCCAGTCGCGCCATAACTCCTCGATCGAAAATTCATAAATCGGGATATGAGAATCGACCCGCGCGCCAGGATAGCAGTTCCAGTACCAGATGCCCCCCATGTCGGCACCGGCCTCAAACAGGCGCACTTTGAAACCTTCTTGCCGCAAGCGGTGAAGCTGATAGATGCCATTGAATCCCGCTCCGACAATGAGGGCATCGAATACTTCGGCATCGTCATTTTTTTGCGTCTGGCTGGATTGTACCGAACTCATGGAAACAGCTTCCCTTCATATCCCAGCCACGAAACGGTGGATGTCGTTCCGGAATTTACCTCATCGAAACCATATTCGGTCGCCGAGCAATCTTCCTCGCAGCGCCGGGAGGGGAGCTGCGTTGCCTAAGCGGGCTTTGGATCGCGAATGAGAACGGTGCCCTGGGCCGCACAACAGGCGCGGCCCTCGTTCGTCACATCTATACGAACCACCGCAGTCGATTTTGTCATCGCGATCAATTCGGCCACTGCTATCACCTTGCCCGACGATACCGGCGCCAGCAGATTGAGCTTGAATTCCGTCGTGGCCGCCCACTGTCCTTTCCGCATATGCGGATAGCAAACGCAGCCGAGAACATGGTCGCACATCGCAGCCAGCACCCCACCATGCATGTTTCCGATCGGCGTCAACAGCCGGTCGGAGACTTCCATCTCGGCAGTGAGCTTGCCCGGCTCGATATGCGTGATGCGGACCCCCAGAAACTCGGGCAACCCTTTCATTGAATTGCTGGCGTTTATGAAACCCTGTGCGATTTCCTGGTTGAACTCCGGCAGTTTTGCAACAATTGTCATTTCGTTTTCTCCGAACCTTCAATGATCCCCAAGGCGCGCAGCCGAGGCTTACAGATAGGTGTTTGCGCTGCTCAACGAGTTTTCGGCGCTTTTCACGAGATCGGCCATGACTTCCGCAGCCGGCCTTACCTTGTGAATGAGACCCATGCCCTGCCCTGCGAAACCGGGAGCGATATCTTTCCGCTTTACCGCCGCCGCCGCCGCCAGCACCGGCATCGCAACCATGGGTTGGAAGGGCATGGGCAACGGCTCCAGACCCGCCTCGACAAAAGCCTCGGACCACTTGTTGCGAATGATCCGGGCCGGCTTTCCGGTGACGGTTCGAGAAACCAGTGTGTCACCGTCACCCGACTCGACAATCGCTTCCTTCTGGAAGTCCTCGATGCCCGCCTCTTCGGTGGCGAGAAACGCCGTACCGATCCAGGCACCTTCGGCGCCGAGCATCATTGCAGCCGCGATGCCGCGCCCATCGGAAATGCCGCCCGCACCAAGCACTGGAATGCGGCCAGCGATCGCATCGACAACCTGCGGAATGAGCGCCATCGTTCCGACGGGTGAATTGTGCCCGCCCCCGTCATGGCCTTGCGCAACGATCAGATCGATGCCGGAATTGACTACCTGCAGCGCATGCTTTACCGCGCCGACGACTGCCATCACCTTGGTGCCGTTGGCATGGAGCCGATCAAGCCAGGGCCCCGGATTGCCGAGACCCGCCGCATAGACAGGAACCCGCTCCTCAACAACGACTTCCATTTGCGCTTCGAAGAATTCCTTGGAAAACAGCGGCGCGTTCGATTTTGACGACCGGTGAGCTTCCTCGGATTCCCGCGCCCTGGATTTCAGCGGCGGAATGTTTTCCTTCTTCAGAAAATCTTGCGCGAATTTTTGGTACTCAGGCAGCAGATCCATCGGAGACGGACCCGCCTTGCCCTTGTAGGCTTCCCTACGCACGGAGGCTGGCAGCAGGGTGTCAACACCAAATGGCTTGTCCGTCAGCGATCGCGTTTCCCGAATCCATTCGCGCAACTGATCGGGAGAACAAGCAGCCGCGCCAAGCACACCGAGGCCACCCGCATTCGATACCGCCGCCGCAAGCCGCGGAACGCTCGCGCCGCCCATACCGGCCAGCAAGATCGGGTATTTAATACCCAGAATATCACATACTCGGCTATGCAGAGTCATAGCTAACCTCCCATGGGGCGACTTCATTGGCCGCGCTATTTATGATCATAAATTAGCGACGCCCGGGGAGCGGCGCAAGTGCTGCAAAAACGACATCGCAATCGCGAACACTCGCCTAGCGTTTCCGTCGGGGAACCCGCGGCACGCTCAGGTCGTCCGCATCCTGCCAACGCACGATTTTGGACATGATGTCGGGATATCGAGCTTCCAGATACTTGTCCGATCGGCTTATGAACCGGGACATTTCGGTGAAAGCGAGGTCTGGGTTGCGATCTTCAATCGCCTTGAGAAGCCGTCCGTACGCCTTGATCTGATAGTCACGCTCACCCTCCGTATAAGTTATACCGACTTCCGACGCATTCGTGATGTTGTGAAGCGAACCGATCAAGAATCCGATCAAGGGATTGCCAGACGCCCATGCAAGCACGTCGTGGAAGCGCCTGTTCTCCTCCGCATAGGAGTCGCAAGATACAGACAGCGTCTTCAAAGTGGCCAATGACGTATTCAGCTTGTCGATATCCTCATCGGACGCACGCTCCGCCGCAAGCGCCGCCATGGTCGGGCCGACCGCTTGCCTCACTTCAATCAGTGAACGGAATGTGGTGCCGAGAAATTGCAGCAGCAACGCCATAGTACTGGCAAAATCTTTCGGTCGGGGCTCCTGAACGATCGGCCCGCCGCCGGGGCCGGGCCGCAGAAAAATGATGCCCTGCAGTTCCAGAAACCTGAGCGCCTCCCGCAA
>JAHBYM010000222.1 GCA_019635975.1 Parvibaculum sp.
ATTATGGCTTTTGGTCGTCAGCAGAACAAGGCGCGAATCCGCGGGCCGCGCCGCCGCGAAATGCGCCCAGGATGCATGCCGGGTCACCTCCGCCAGCGCACCGTAATCGAGGCTGGCGCGCTTCAGGTCGCGGTCCGACCAGTGGAAGCCGCAGGGCTCGACGATGTCGACGGCGACGCCGAGGCAGGCCCCGAGCCGGATCAGCGTTCCGGCGTTTTGCGGGATGTCGGGTTCAAAGAGCGCAAGGCGCATCGGATGCCTTTCCGTGTGGCGGTGAAGCGGCTGCCGCATGGCGCCGGCGGGCACTCTTTGCGTCATTTCGACATGCGGCGATGCGTCATCCTGCCACAGGCGCGGCGGGGCTGGACAATGGCCCGATTGGATGCCACAAAACCACGCAATGCATGGGGCGAAAGCAGGGGATTCGTCGGTCTTTCGTCCCGCGCAACGGGTGTCTTCCACCCCGTTGCCGCACTTCAACGAGGAGACCTGAACCGTGGCACAAACCCACGCGGTCGAGCCGACCAGGCGCGATTTTCTCTATGTAGCGACCGGATCATTTGCCGCCGTTGGCGCGGCTTTCGCGGTCTGGCCGCTGATCGATCAGATGAACCCCGATGCCTCGGTTCTGGCGCTGGCTTCGATCGAAGTCGACATTTCCAGCATTCCCGAAGGCCAGGAAAGCACGTTCAAGTGGCGCGGCAAGCCGGTCTTCATCCGTCACCGCACGGATGCGGAGATCGCGGCGGCCGAGGCCGACGACGCGGCGGCGCTGCCCGACCCGGAATCAGACAGCGCGCGCCTGCGCCCCGGCCCGTCGGGCGAACTTGAAAAGAAGTGGCTGGTGGTCATCGGCGTCTGTACGCATCTGGGTTGCGTCCCGCTTTCCTATCGCGGCGAGTATGACGGTTATTTCTGCCCCTGCCACGGCTCGGTCTACGACACCTCCGGCCGCATCCGCAAAGGCCCGGCGCCGACCAATCTCGAGGTGCCGCCGTACGAGTTCGTGTCCGACTCCAGAATTCTGATCGGCTGAGGGGCATAAAAAAGATGAGCCATCAAAGCACCTACACTCCCGGCAACGCCTTCTCGCGCTGGATGGACGAACGCCTGCCGGTCATGCGGCTGGTCAATGACAGCTTCGTCGATTATCCGGTGCCGAAGAACCTCAACTACTGGTGGACCTTCGGCGCCGTGCTGAGCTTCTGTCTCGCGGTGCAGATCGTCACCGGCATCGTGCTCGCCATGCATTATGTCCCGACGACGGAACTGGCCTTTGCCAGCGTCGAGCACATCATGCGCGACGTGAATTACGGCTGGCTGATCCGCTACGTGCATTCGAACGGCGCCTCGATGTTCTTCATCGCTGTCTATATCCACATGTTCCGCGGTCTCTATTACGGCTCCTACAAGGCGCCGCGCGAAGTCTTGTGGATTCTCGGCGTGCTGATCTACCTGCTGATGATGGCGACCGCCTTTTTCGGTTACGTTCTTCCCTGGGGCCAGATGAGCTTCTGGGGCGCCACCGTCATCACCAACCTCTTCGGCGCCATTCCGCTTGTCGGCGAGGCGCTTCGCACCTGGCTCTGGGGCGATTTCGCGGTCGGCGATCCGACGCTCAACCGCTTCTTCTCGCTGCACTACCTCTTCCCCTTCCTGATCGCCGGCGTCGTCGTGCTCCACATCTGGGCGCTGCATGTGACGGGGCAGAACAACCCGGCGGGCATCGAGGTCAAGGATCCGAAGAAGGACACCGTCGCCTTCACGCCCTATGCGACGATGAAGGACGCCTTCGGTCTTGCGATCTTCATGATCCTCTTTTCCTATTTCGTCTTCTTCAATCCCAACGCGCTGGGCGAACCGGACAACTACATCGTCGCCGATCCGCTGGTGACGCCGGCCCACATCGTGCCGGAATGGTATCTCCTGCCCTTCTACGCGATCCTGCGCGCGGTGCCGGACAAGCTCGGCGGCGTGGTGCTGATGTTCGGCGCCATTGCGATCCTGTTCGTGCTGCCCTGGCTCGACACGTCGAAAGTCCGTTCGGCGCGCTTCCGGCCGCTCTTCAAGCAGTTCTTCTGGATTTTCGTCGTCGCCTGCATCGGGCTCGGCTATTGCGGCGGCCAGTCGCCCGACAAGATCCTGATCGCCGTCGGCGATGGCGGTTTCGATGTCACCGATCTCTCGCGCATCCTGACCATCTACTACTTCGCGCACTTCCTCATTCTCTTCCCGTTATTGGGGCTGATCGAGAAGCCGAAACCGCTGCCCGAAAGTATCGCCGCTTCGGTGCTCGGCTCGGAACCGGCCAAGAGTTGAGGGAGACGAAAGTGAAAAACAAGATGATCGATATCTCCCGCAAGACCGGCCTTCTGGCGCTGGCGGCCGCCGCCGCCATCGGCCTGCCGCTGCTCGCCACACCGGCCGGGGCCGCCGGCGATGCCGTCAAGCCGATCCAGCTCGACTGGTCGTTCGAGGGCGTCTTCGGCGTCTACGACCGCGATGCACTCAGGCGCGGCTACAAGGTCTACAAGGAAGTCTGCGCCGTCTGTCACTCGGCCGAACTTGTCCGCTTCCGCAATCTGATGGAGCCGGGCGGGCCCGAATTCACCGAGGGTCAGGTCAAGGCGCTGGCTGCCGACATCGTCGTTGTCGACGGGCCGGACGATCGCGGCGAGATGTTCGAGCGTCCGGGCGAGCCCAAGGACCGCTTCCCTTCGCCCTATCCCAACGATCAGGCCGCCGCCGCCGCGATGGGCGCCGCGGCGCCCGACCTTTCGGTCATCGCCAAGGCGCGGCCGGACGGCGTCAACTATCTCTACTCGCTGCTCGTTGGCTACACCGACGCGCCGGAAGGCTTCGAGCTGCTGCCGGGCCTCTCCTACAACACCTACTTCCCCGGCCATGTGCTGGCGATGCCGCGGCCGCTCTCCGACGGTCAGGTCGAATACGAAGACGGCACCCCCAACACCGTCGAGCAGATGGCGAAGGACGTGACCCATTTCCTGATGTGGACCGCCGAGCCCAAGCTCGAGCAGCGCCACCGCCTCGGCTTCCAGGTGATGATCTATCTGGTGCTGCTGAGCGGCTTCCTCTGGTTTGCGATGCGCAAGGTCTGGTCCGACCAGCACTGAAAAGGCGTCACACGAAATTGACGGAAAAGGGCTCCCTCGGGAGCCCTTTTTCATGTCACGCCGGTGTTTCTTTGTTAGGGTCTCGCCGGTTTTTCGAGACGAGGACGATATGACCAAGACGGTTCTGGGCGTAATCGGCGGCAGCGGCGTCTATGAGTTTCCGGGCCTCAAGAACGAGCGCTGGGAACGCATCGCCTCGCCCTGGGGCGAGGCTTCCGACGAATTGCATTTCGGAGAGCTGCCGGTCGGCGAGGGCCGGACCGTCGAAATGGTCTTCCTGCCGCGCCACGGCCGCGGCCATCCGCATTCGCCGACCACCATCAATTACCGCGCCAATATCGACGTCATGAAGCGCGCCGGCGTCACCGACATCATTTCGGTCTCGGCGGTCGGTTCGCTGAAAGAGGAGTTGCCGCCCGGCCATTTCGTCATTGTCGACCAGTTCATCGACCGCAGCTTCGCGCGCGAAAAAAGCTTCTTCGGCGAGGGTTTCGTCGCCCATGTCTCGATGGCGCAGCCGGTCTGCCCGCGCCTCGGCGACCACATCGAGGCGGCCTGCAAGCGCCACAACATCGCCCACACGCGCGGCGGCACCTACATGGTCATGGAAGGCCCGCAATTCTCGACGCTGGCCGAGAGCAATCTCTACCGCTCCTGGGGCTGC
>JAHBYM010000223.1 GCA_019635975.1 Parvibaculum sp.
AGGCCGAGTTTTTTGGTGGCGAGTTCGAAGCGGCGCGCGATCTGCCAGGCGTAGGGGCCGTCGCCGCGCATGCGCTTGCCCCATTCGGCGTCGTAATCCTTGCCGCCGCGCATCTGGCGGATCAGCGACATGACATGGGCGGCGGCGTCGGGCTTGTTTTCGGCGAGCCATTCGCGGAAGAGGTCTTTGATTTCGAGCGGCAGCCGCAAGACGATGAAGCCGGCCTCCTTTGCGCCCGCATAGGCAGCACCGGTCAGGATTTTTTCCATTTCGCTGTCGGTGAGCGCGGGGATGACCGGCGCGACCATGACCCCGGCGGGGACGCCCGCCTGGGCCAGCATCGAAATCGCCTCCATGCGGCGCGACGGCGTCGAGGCACGCGGCTCCATCGTCCGGGCGAGCTTCGCGTCGAGCGTCGTGATCGACATATAGACCTTGGCGAGATTGCGTTCCGCCATCGAGGAGAGAATGTCGAGGTCGCGGGTGACGCGGGCCGACTTGGTGACGATGGTGACAGGGTGGTTATAGGCCGACAGCACTTCGAGGATGCTCCGCGTGATGCGGTAGCGCTGCTCGATCGGCTGATAGGGGTCGGTGTTGGTGCCGAGCGCGATGGGCGCGGGCTCGTAGCCCGGCCGCGCCAGTTCCTTTTCGAGCAGGGCGGCGGCATTGGGCTTGGCGAACAGCCGGCTCTCGAAATCGAGACCGGGCGAGAGGCCCATATAGGCGTGCGTCGGCCGCGCGAAGCAGTAGATGCAGCCATGCTCGCAGCCGCGATAGGGATTGATCGAGCGGTCGAAGGGAAGGTCGGGCGAGGAATTGCGCGTCAGCACGGCGCGGGCGTTTTCGGACGTGACTTCGGTTTTCAGCGGCGCCGGCGCGTCGAGCGCGCCCCAGCCGTCGTCGAGCGGCTCGCGGCCTCTGGGCTCGAAGCGGCCGCTCTCGTTCGTAAGCGCGCCCCGGCCGCGGCGGCCGTTCTCGGGCAGAGGCGTCGCACGGACCCTCGGGGGGTACGAGGGGGCCCCGCGGGGAACGGGGCCATGGTCCGTGCGGCTGGACCGCGTGGCCGCTCGGGGACCAATCGGGGAATTGGCGGGGTGAGCGGGGCGGCCGGGGGGCGCTGTTTCGCGACTCGACGTCATGGAGAGAAGATAGCAGATTGCAGGAACATAACAAGAACATTTCTGTTTGCATGTGCGGCTCCCCCTCGCCCTTCCCGGCGGGGAGAGGGAGGGAGCGGACGTCAGCCCAGGGAAGGGCGAGGGGTTGCCGCGTTTTACGAACGAGAACCCGCCCGCTATGTTGCGCGCCATGCTGAGCGTGGTGATCCCGACCCTGAATGCCGAGAAGACCCTGACGCGGACGCTGTCGCCGCTGGTGACGGCGGCCGTGCGCGGGCTGGTGCAGGAAGTGATCGTCGCCGATGGCGGCTCGTCGGACGAGACGCTCGAAATCGTCGAGGCGGCCGGCGCCAAGCTCGTGCAGGCGAAGCGCGGGCGCGGCACGCAACTCGCGGCCGGCGCGGCGGCGGCGCGCGGCAACTGGCTGTTGTTTCTCCATGCCGACACGGTGCTCGACGCCTCATGGATCGGCGAGGTCGAGAAGCTGTTCGAGCAGATCGAGGCGGGCCGCTTCCGCGATCACGAAATGGCGGCGGCGTTCAAATTCGCGCTGGACGATTTTTCGGGCTGGGCGCGCTTTCTCGAATTCATGGTGGCCTTGCGCTGCGCACTGCTGAAGCTTCCCTATGGCGACCAGGGGCTGCTGGTGAACCGCAGGCTTTACGACCGGCTCGGCGGATATCGCGACCTGCCGCTGATGGAGGATGTCGATCTCGTGCGCCGCATCGGCCGGCGGCGGCTCGTGATGCTCCGGTCGCCGGCGGTGACCTCGCCGGCGCGCTACCTGAAGGAAGGCTTCATCGCCCGCTCGCTGCGCAATCTCGGCTGCCTCGCGCTTTACTACATGCGCGTGCCGCCACGGGTGATCGCGCGGCTTTACGGGTGACAATGTCCCTCGACCCGCAACTCGTGATCATGGCGAAGACGCCGCAGATCGGCCGTGTGAAAACGCGGCTGGCGCGCGACATCGGCGCGGTGGCGGCGGTGCGCTTTTTCCGCGGGACGGCGGCGGCACTGATCGGCCGCGTCGCGCCCGATCCGCGCTGGCGGACCGTGCTGGCGCTTTCGCCCGACCGCGCGGTGCATGAGCCGGGCATCTGGCCGGACGGTCTGCCGCGCATCGCGCAAGGGCCGGGCGATCTCGGCGCCCGCATGGGGCGGCTCTTCCGCGATCTGCCGCCGGGGCCCGTCGTCATTGTCGGTGCCGATATTCCCGGCATCGAACGGCGCCACATTGCGGATGCCTTCGCGGCGCTCGGACGGCACGACGCTGTGCTGGGCCCGGCCGAGGATGGCGGCTACTGGCTGGTGGGGTTGAAACGCCGGCCGCGCGTGCCGGAGATATTCGACGGGGTGCGCTGGTCGAGTGCGCACGCGCTGGCCGACACGACACGAAACATCCGCGAGCGGAGCATGGGCCTCGCCCTGCTGGAATACTTGCCCGACATCGACACCGGCGCCGACTACGCGCACTGGAAGGAAAAGCGATGAGCGACCTCGACCCCTTCAAGGTCTTTCTCGATGTGCAGCTCGCCCTGCCGCGCAACGGGCCGGGCAGCGCTGCCTCGACGGCGAAGGCGCTGTCGATGCTGCCGGAAGTGACCGAGGGTGCGCGCATTCTCGACATCGGTTGCGGGCAGGGCGCCTCGACATTCGATCTCCTGCGGCTGACCAAGGGTCACATCACGGCGGTCGATCTCTACGAGCCGTTTCTCGAAAAGCTGAATGCCCGCGCCGAACGCGAAGGCGTGAGCGAAGAACGTCTCGTCGTGAAGCGCGGCGACATGGAAGCGCTGCCGTTCCATGACGGCGAATTCGATCTCGTCTGGTCGGAAGGCGCGATCTATCTGCTCGGTTTCGCGCGCGGATTGAAACTCTGGCGGCGTTTCCTGAAACCCGGCGGCTACATGGCCGTCACCGAATGCACATGGCTGAAGGATGAACCCTCGGCGGCGGCGAAGGCTTTCTGGGATGCCGCCTATCCGGGCATGGGAACGGCGGCCGAAAATTGCGCGGCGGCGGAACGCGCCGGCTATGAAGTCGCCGGCACTTATGTGCTGCCGCCCGAAGACTGGTGGACCGACTACTACACGCCGATGCGGGCGCGGATCGCGGCGATGCGCGCAACATATGGCGAGGCGGCGCGCGACGTGCTCGACGAGGTTGAAACCGAGATCGTCCTCTTCGAGAACAATCCCGGCCAGTATTCCTATGTCTTCTATGTGCTGCGGCGGAAGGACTAGCTCTTCGCCCGCAATGCGTCGCGGATTTCCTCCAGCAGCACTTCCTGGCGCGGCGGCGCGGCGGGCGGCGGCGCCTCGCCCTTGGCGATGCGGGCTTTCAGCGCATTCATCTGCTTGATGACGAGGAAGAGCGCGAAGGCGACGATCGAGAATTGCAGCAGCGCGTTGATGAACTTGCCGTAAGCGATGACCGGCACGCCCGCTGCCTTGGCCGCGTCGACCGTCGCCGGACCGTTTTCGGCCAGCGTCAGCGCGATGAAATAGTCGCTGAAATCGACGCCGCCCATCAGCGCGCCGATCGGCGGCATCATGATGTCGTCGACCAGCGACTTGACGATGGTGGTGAAGGCCGCGCCGATGATGATGCCGACGGCCATGTCGAGCACATTGCCCTTGAGGGCGAAATCGCGGAATTCCTTGAACATGGGGG
>JAHBYM010000224.1 GCA_019635975.1 Parvibaculum sp.
CGCACCTTCTACGATCTCGTCGTCGAGGTCGCGATCGTGCGGCCCGGTCCGATCCAGGGCGACATGGTCCATCCCTATCTCCGCCGCCGGGAAGGCAAGGAGCCGGTCGAGTTCCCGACGCCCGAACTCGAGCGCGTGCTCGGCAAGACCTTGGGTGTGCCCCTGTTTCAGGAACAGGCCATGCAGGTCGCCATGGTCTGTGCCGGCTTTTCCGCCGGCGAGGCGGACCAGCTCCGACGCGCCATGGCCACTTTTAAGCACACTGGCGGGGTCAGCAAATTCAGGGACAAGCTGATCGGCGGCATGATCGCCAACGGCTACACGCCCGACTTCGCGGCCAACACTTTCAAGCAACTCGAAGGCTTCGGCAGCTACGGGTTTCCCGAAAGCCACGCCGCTTCGTTCGCCTTGATCGCCTACGCCTCCTCCTGGATGAAATGCCACCACCCGGACGTGTTCTGCGCGGCGCTCCTCAACTCGCAGCCCATGGGCTTCTACCTGCCGGCCCAGATCGTGCGCGATGCAGTCAGCCATGGCGTCGAGATCCGGCCCGTCTGCATCAATGCCAGCCGCTGGGATTGCACGCTCGAGCCCATGGGAGAGGATGGTCGTTTCGCGGTTCGCCTCGGCATGCGCCTCGTGAAGGGCCTGGCCAATGACGATGCGGCCGCCATCATCGCCGCCCGCGGCGATGATGCCTTTTCCTCGGTGGACGATCTCTGGCATCGTGCCAGCGTGCCGGCCGCCTCGCTGGTGCAGCTCGCCGAGGCTGACGCTTTCCGTCCGTCGCTCGGCCTGGCGCGTCGTGAAGCGCTCTGGTCGCTAAAGGGTCGCCACGACGACCCGCTGCCGCTCTTTGCCGCCGCCTCGGACCGCGAGCGGCGCATCATTGTCGAGCGCGTCGAACCACCCGTTGCATTGCGCCCGATGCTGGCCGGCCGCGAAGTGGTCGAGGATTACGGCCATGTCGGCCTGACCCTGCGCGAGCACCCGGTCGCCTTTCTGCGCACCGGCCTCGCCCGGCGGCGCATCGTCACCTGCGCCGAAGCCATGGCAGCCCGGGACGGCCGCTGGCTCGAGGCGGCCGGCCTCGTCCTTGTCCGGCAGCGGCCGGGATCGGCGAAGGGCGTGATGTTCGTCACCATGGAAGACGAAACCGGCGCCGCCAACATCGTCGTCTGGGTCAAGGTGTTCGAGAAATTCCGCCGCACCATGCTGTCGGCCTCGATGCTGGCCGTGCGCGGCCGCATCCAGCGTGAGGGCGAGGTCGTTCACCTCGTCGCCAATACCGTCACCGATTTGTCGGCCCAACTCGCCAGCGTCGGCAATCGCGGTGTAGCCTTTCCGCTGCCGCACGGCCGCGGCGACGAGGCCCATCACGGCGGACCGGGTCTTGATCCGCGCAGTTTGCCGAAAGGCTTCCGGCCGCGCGACCTCGTCGACCCCACCCTCAAGGTCAAACCGATACAGATAAAGACGCGGGATTTCCGGTGATGGCGACCGAGGCGAACATCCTTCATGCCGATCTCGATGCGTTCTATGCCTCGGTCGAACAATTGCTGAACCCCGACCTTCGCGGCAAGCCGATCGCCGTCGGCGGCGGTGTAGTGCTTGCCGCCAGCTATGAGGCCAAGGCCTTCGGGGTCAAAGGCGGTATGGCGGGAAGGAAAGCACGCGAGCTCTGCCCGCACCTCATCTTCGTTGGTGGGAATTTCGGCGAGTATCAGCGCCTCGGCGATGCGGCCATTGCCGTCCTCAACGACTTCACGCCACTCGTAGAGCGAATCTCGATCGACGAGGCCTTCGCCGACGTCACCGGCTGCACGCATCTGTTCGGCTCGCCCATCGACATTGCCACGGAGATCCGCCGCCGGGTGCGCGACCAACTCGGCCTGCCGATCTCCGTCGGCGTCGCCCGCACCAAGCATCTGGCCAAGATCGCCTCGCAGGTCGCCAAGCCCGACGGCCTCGTCGCTGTCGATCCCTCACACGAGCTCGAATTCTTGCATCCCCTCCCTGTTGGTATGATGTGGGGAGTCGGCCCAGTCACAGAAACGAAGCTTCACGCCCAAGCAATTCTCACCATAGGTGACCTCGCCCAGGCGCCGGGAGGGTCGCTCGAACGCTTGCTCGGCCCAGCAGCCGGCGAAAAGCTCGCGGCTCTCGCTTGGAACCGCGACAAGCGTGAAATCCGCACGCAGCATCGCGCCCGCTCAGCCGGCGCCCAATCAGCGCTAGGACGCAAACCCGCAACCGAAGCGGTCTACAAACCTGTGCTCCCCCACCTCGCCGATCGTGTCGCGTCCCGGCTACGGGCAAAGGCCCGCGCCGGTCGAACCATCACCGTGCGGGTCCGGTTTGCCGACATGCGCTCCATAACCCGGTCAGTCACTCTCGATGTGCCCATAGCGACGACCACCACACTGGCCGAGATCGCCGAGGAACTGGTGCGATCCGCTCTCGCCGATCATCCATGCGAGAGGGTCATCACCCTGGTCGCCGTGTCGGTCTCGCATCTGCGCGAGCAAGCTGCGATTCAACTGGACCTTCCGCTCGGCCTGGGCGACGAGAAGAACCGCCCCGGCACACGCCAAGGCATCGCACGGTTCTCTGCCGACCGCGCAATTGACGCGGTGCGCGCCCGCTTCGGCCGCGACGCCGTGGGCTATGCGATTGCACAGCTCGACCGGGCGCGGTCTGTGCCCGACGCATTCAGAGAACTGGCCGAGAAGGATCTCGGCGAACGCGATGTCTGAACCTCGGGCGGCAATCTGTCCACCCATTCTCTTGATGCTTTCACCGGGATGACGGCACGCGCGGACGGCTGAAAAGCGTATCCGCAGCCGGCCTCATATGTGCTTTCATTGAACATACGTTGAGTTTGCCGCGCCAAGGCGCTATATAGGGTGCGACAAAGGACGAAACCCATGCCCAGAGCCGCCGCCGAAAACACCAGCCGTTTCCCGATGCAAATCCCGCCGGCCGACAAGGCCCGTTTGATGCGGGCCGCTGCCATTGAGCGGACGAGCCTCAAGGAGTTCGTGTTGCGCAATGCGCTCCAGGCCGCGGAGACCGTCATCGAGCGGGCAGAGCGGGTCACTCTCGATGAAGAACAGACCCGCTTCATGCTCAATCTGCTCGACAATCCCCCGGCGCCCAATGCGAAGCTGCGCAAAGCTGCCCGTTCGCTCGCTGCCCGTAGATGACCCTTCCGGATTGGCACGAGGAGCCGATCGCGAAGGCCCATGATCGCAAGGGGTTCGACTGCGGACAGCCCGAGCTCAATGATTTCCTGATGCGCTACGCGCGTCAGGCGAGCGAGAGCGGCGCTTCAAAGACCTACGTCGCCGCCGACAGCGACAATGGGACGACGATCCTTGGCTTCTACACTCTAAGCCCGGCGCAGATCGATTTCGAAGCCGTGCCCGACGTGGCACGCCCAGCCGGTGGCGGCCGCCATGCCATCGGAGGATTTCGGCATGGGCGCCTAGCCGTCGCCACAGCCTATCAAGGTCACGGCCTTGGCGGCGAACTGCTGATTGCTGCGGCACGCCGCTGCATTCGCGCCTCGACAGAGGTCGGGGGGACGCTGCTGTTCATCGACGCCAAGGACGAGCGGGCCGCGGCTTGGTACAGGTCCTACGGCGCCGTCACGATTCCCAAGGCGCCCCTGTCATTGGTGCTGCCCTATTCGGTGTTCATCGCGGTGATGGAACAGGCGGGTAAGCCGATCACCTAGCGAAGCCCTGAGAGGGCCACGGAGTCAGCCTGCGCCTTCGCGCACCAGTTCAA
>JAHBYM010000225.1 GCA_019635975.1 Parvibaculum sp.
CGACATCGACCTGCGCATCTTTTTCTCGCACTGGAAGTTCGGCTTCGCGCTGACCGAACGCCTCGAAACCGGTTTTCGCCGCAGCCTGCAATTCTTCGATGCGCAGGGCACCGCGATCCACAAGATTTACCTGACCGACAGCTCGTCGGTCGAAAGCTTCGATCTGCTGGTGGCGCGCTTCGCCGCCCCGGCAGCGCCGCTTGCCATTGAGGCGCCGCAGGCCCCCAACGCCGCCCTTCCCGACGGCGAAATAAATGTCGAGGGTTTCCGCTCCGCCTGGGATGCCCTCACCGACACGCATCAGTTCTACGGTCTGCTCAACAAGTTCAAACTCGAGCGGCTTCAGGCGCTGCGCCTTGCGGGCGACAGCCGCGCCTGCCGTGTGCCGGTTTCCGCCTTGCGCGCCGCGCTCGAAACCGCGTCCGCGCGCAAGCTGCCGATCATGGTTTTCGTCGGCAATCCCGGCATGATCCAGATTCACACCGGCCCGGTCGAAAATCTCAAAGCCACCGGCCCGTGGTTCAATGTGCTCGACGAAGCCTTCAACCTGCATATCAACGAGACCGCACTCGACAGCGCCTGGGTCGTCTGGAAGCCGACCGAAGACGGCACCGTCACCTCGCTCGAACTCTTCGACGCCACGGGCCTTCTCGTCGCCACGCTGTTCGGCAAGCGCAAGCCCGGCGTCGCCGAAGACGAAGGCTGGCGCTCCGTTGTCAACGGCTTGACGGAACGCGAGGCGGCATGATGCGGCGTTTGACATTCCTTGTGGCGGCGGGGCTTGCCGTCGCAACAGCCGCGCTTGCCGCGTCGCCGCAACGCATCGTCTCGGCCGGCGGATCGACCACCGAGATCGTCGTGGCGCTCGGCGCGCGCGAGCTTCTTGTCGGCGTCGACACGACGAGCCTCTACCCGGCTTCCGTCACCGAACTCCCGAATGTGGGCTATGTGCGCCAGCTCTCCGCGGAAGGTCTGCTTTCGCTCCGGCCCGACATGGTGCTGGCCGGATCGGAAGCCGGACCGGCAACGGCGCTCGATCAGGCGCGTGCGGCCGGTGTCGAGATCGTGACGATGAGCGAGGGCTATACGGCCGAGACTGTCGCTGCGCATATCGAAACCGTCGGCCGCGCCCTCGGGCGAGAGGCGGAGGCCGCGCGCGTTCTCGACGCCTTCAAGTCCGACATCGCGGCCGTCGAAGCCGATATCGCCCGTATTTCCGAAAAGCCGCGCGTGCTCTTCATCCTTCAGACCGGGCGCGGCGCCTCGATGGTTTCGGGAACGGGCACCGCCGCGCATGCGATGATCGAACTTGCGGGTGGCGTCAATGCCATCACCGGGTATCGCGGCTACAAGCCCTTCTCGGCCGAGGCGGCGGCCATCGCCGCGCCCGACGTGATCCTGATGACGGACCAGACGGTCGATGCCATCGGCGGCGGCGACAGCGTGTTGTCGGCGGCGGCCTTCGCGGCGACGCCGGCCGGCCGCAACGGGCGGCTCGTCACGATGGATGCGCTTTACCTCGCGGGCTTCGGGCCGCGTCTTGCCCATGCGCTGCACGATCTCGCGGTGAAGCTTCATCCTGCGCATCGATTCACGCCCCTACCGGAACGGGAGTGGACAAAGGCCGAATGACCGACATCGCGGCAAGCGTTTCGGGCACGTCCCGCGCGTTGAAGCGTCCCGCCATTCTCGGCGGGCTCGCCGTACTGCTCGCGCTCGCCGCGCTCCTGTCGCTGGCAACGGGCGCCGTGCCGATCGGCGTCGGCGATGTGCTGCGCGCGCTGTTCGGCTTCGAGGTCGATGCACAAAGCGCCGCCGTCATCACCATGATCCGGCTGCCGCGCATGCTGCTTGCCATCGTCGTCGGCGCAGCGCTGGCAGGCTCGGGCGCGGCGCTGCAGGGGCTTTTCCGCAATCCTCTGGCCGATCCGAGCCTGATCGGCGTGTCGAGCGGCGCGGCGCTCGGCGCCGTCGTCGTCATCGTCTTCGGCGGCGCGATCGCGGTCGTCATTCCCTTTGCCGCCTCGCCGCTGCTTCTTCCCTTTGCGGCATTCGCGGGCGGCCTCGCGGCGACCTTTGCCATGCAGCGCCTCGCGCAGTCGGGCGGACGGTCGGCAACCGCGACGCTGCTGCTCGCCGGCATCGCGATCAATGCTCTTACCTGGGCGCTCACCGGCTTCCTTGTCTATGTCGCCAACGACACGCAGCTTCGCGACTTCACCTTCTGGAGCATGGGCAGCCTCGCAGCCGGCGGCTGGCAGGGCATCGCGATTGCCGCCCTTCCCATCGCCGCCGCGCTCGGCATCATCGTCGTCTCGGCACGCGCACTCGATGCGATGCTGCTCGGCGAGCGCGAGGCCATGCATCTCGGCGTACCGGTGCAGCGGCTCAAGAATGTTGTCATGGTCACCTCGGCGCTTGCCGTCAGTTCGGCGGTCGCGGTCAGCGGCGTCATCGGCTTTGTCGGCATCGTCGTGCCGCATCTCGTGCGCATGGTCGCCGGGCCCGATCACCGCATCGTCCTGCCGGGCTCGATGCTGGCCGGCGCCGCGCTGCTTCTCGTCGCGGATATGTTCGCGCGTATCGTCGTTTCGCCCGCCGAGCTTCCCATCGGCCTTGTCACCAGCGCCGTCGGCAGCCCGTTCTTCCTCTGGCTTCTGGTGCGGCGGAGAAAATTCGCATGATACGGGCCGACGGCATTTCGGTTCTCGCCGGGCGCAAGCGCCTGCTCGACAATGTCGATGCCCGCATTGAGCCCGGCCGCATCGTCGCGCTGATCGGTCCGAACGGCGCCGGCAAATCGACGCTCATTTCGGCTCTCTCGGGCGAGCGGCGGCCGGATGACGGCCATGTCATGCTCGACGGCGTGCCGATGGCGTCATGGCCCGCTCCGGCGCTGGCGCGGCGGCGCGCGGTGCTGCTGCAAAGCACGTCGCTCGATTTCGCCTTCACCGTCGAGGAAGTCGTGGAGCTCGGCCGCCTGCCCTTCGCCGGCACCGCCCGCCAGGTCGGCGACGAGCAGGCGGTTGCCGCCGCCTGCCGCCTCGCCGGTGTCGATACGTTCCGTACACGGTCCTATCAGACGCTTTCGGGCGGCGAGAAGCAGCGAGTGCAGTTCGCCCGCGCGCTGGCGCAGCTCGGGCATCGCGACGGCGCGGGCGGCGAGGCGCATTACCTGCTGCTCGACGAACCGACCTCGGCGCTCGACCTGCGTCACCAGCGTTCGGTTCTCGATGCCGCCCGCGCCCTGGCCGATCGCGGTGTCGGCGTGCTCGCCGCACTGCACGACCTCAACCTTGCCGCCGCCTATGCGGACGATGCGATCCTGCTCAACGGGGGCCGTGTCGTCGCTTCCGGCCCCGCCGATGATGTGATGACGCGCGAACTCATCGGCGCCTGTTTCGAAGTGCCGGTCGAGATCGTCATCCGCGAAAACGGCGCGCGAGCGATCCTCACCTGAGATCGCCGTTTCCGGATGCGGGATTAAGTGCGGGATAAAGCGGGGACAAGTCTCTTCCGCCGCGCCACCATCGCCTATTGTGACAGTTTTTTGACAGTTCGATGACAGTCGGGGCTGTTTGCATCGCCAAACCGGGGATAAGCTCTCTGCCTCGGCGACATCCGTGTACCCCGCATCGGGGGGGTGCGCTGTCGCGGGTTGGGGGAAAATGACAAGACGCAGCCGGATCGTTCTCAGTGTCGCCTTCGTCTTCTTCATGGCGGTATGCGGCCTCGCCGCCGGCACCTATGTCGGCGGCCGCTTTTTCGTGGCGCCCGGCAGCGG
>JAHBYM010000226.1 GCA_019635975.1 Parvibaculum sp.
CACCAGCTGGTGCGCGGCCTCGGCGTCCTCGTGCTCGCGCCAGCGCTTGGCCAGCATGTATTCCTGCTGCGGCTCCAGCATCGGGAATTTGCGGATTTCCTGCAGGTAGCGCGACAGCGAGCCTTCCGGGTTCGGCGCCGGCGCGAGCCGCGCCACGGCCTTGCCGGGTGTTTGGCCGGCGGCCGGCTTTGCCGCCGCTTTGGCGGGCAGCTTGCCGGCGGGCTTGTTCGCGTCGTCCTCGGCCATTGTCGAACCCCTTCGTCTCGTGCTTTCGGTCGTGTCTCTCGGCTCTGCCAAGCCGATATCATAGCAAACCGCTCAGGTACCCGGGGACAACTTGCCGTGACCGAATGCCGCCCCCGGCAAGAGGGCTTATATGGGGGCGGGGCGGGCTCGGGAAAAGGGGGGTCAGCTCAGCGTGGGCCAGCCGCCGCCACGTTCCGTGAAATAATCCCGCTCCCGGATCGTCAGATCGAGCCCGAGCAAGTCCGCGAGCCGCGCGACCTCCCGGCCGATCAGGTCGTCGAAGTCTTTCAGGCCGTGCTGCGGCAGTTCCGACGCCGCCGCATCCAGCGCCTCCAGCATCGGTCCGACCTCGCCCTCGATGAAGCGCCGCCGCGCCGCCGCGCTGCGCAGTCCGAATCGGCCCATGAAGCCGGCAATGTCGTCCGCCGTCATGCTGTCGAAGCGGTCGGTGCCGCCGATGCGGAAGGCCAGTTCGTCGGTATAGCGGCCGGTCAGCCGCACCGGTTGCAGGTCGTAAAGCGGCGCGAGTCGCGGCGCGGACCCCGCGTCGTAAAGCAGCGCATGGTTCTTGGCGTGATTGTCGGTGTTGCCGATGGCAAGGTTGAAAAATGCCGACAACATGAAAGTCCGCCGTTCTTTCGCCGGCGCATTGGTGCGGCCGAGCAGGTCCGAAACGGCGGCGGCCGAAAAGCGCGCGGCGTCCGTGCCGCGCCGTTCGTATTTCATCGACGCGGGCAGGCCGAGCGCCTGGCAGAAATCCTCTTGATGGACGCGTGTCACGGCGCCCCGCGCGATGCGACGGTCGAAGCGCAGGCTCAGAAGTCCCGTCTCATCCCCGATCTCGAAGAGGGTGGGAGTGGCGACGTCACGCTCCGCCGCGCGCGCCAGCCTTGTGGCGGCGGCCTCCTGCAGCGCTTCCCGCTCCCGTCCGCGCTCCGGCACTTTCAATATATGCGTTGTCGGCACGCGCAGGCCCGCTTTCGGCAAGCCGTAGCTTCCGTCGGAAATTTCCGTCAATGCGATCTTGCGCTGTACGCCCGCCACCGGCGAGGGGTCTTTCACGGCGTCCGGCAGGGGCAGTTTGTCGGCGAGGCGGCGCATGATGTCGACAAGTTCCTCGCGTGGCAGTTCGTCGTAATCGGTCGCGAGGTTGCCGGGAATTTTTACAGGCCCGCTCCCCGGCGGCAGGCAACTGATCGCGCCGGCGCAGTCGGCGCCGACAAAAGTCAGCAGGCCGACAATGTCGTCGCGGGCGATGCGCTCGCGGTCCATCGTCTGTTGAAGCTGGTCGTTTTCCTGCAACAGATTGTCGAAAAAGGCGCGCGTCGCAATATCGCCGTAAGGCTCCTCGCGCAACGGCAGCGACAGCGAGATCGGCATGGCGTCGGCGCGCGCCAGATAGTCGGGCGTATAGGCGAAGCGGCAGCCGCCATCCTTCCGCGCCAGAGCCCCGAGCGGAATGTCGACGGCCTCGATCCGCACGTCGAGCAGGGCGCTCATCGCTTGCGCGCCAGTATGTCGATGCCGAGTGCCTGGCAAACTGTCAGCACACGGCCGATTTCGAGCGTTGCCTTGCCGTTCTCGAGTTCCGACACGAAACGCCGCCCGACACCGGCCATGTCGGCCAGTTCCTGCTGGGAGAGGCGCGAGGACGTCCGTACTGCTCGGACCGCCTCGCCAAGTTTCTTTGTTGTGTCGAAAGTGGTGCCTATGAGCAGCGGGAAATGGCTGAGAGGTGCCCCGAAGATGTTGTCGATTTCGGCTTGCTCGGCTTTTGTCATTTCCCGCCCGGGATCGATGTGTCTTGGAGTAGATGTGGCGATGCGCGTGGTCTGGAGGTCATCCAGCACGATAATTGTCGAGGCATCTGTGCGTTTTCCGGGTTTTCGCGTAGCCATTTTGTGCTCCCGTCCGGGAACATATTAGGCGGTCGACCTGAGAAAGCAAGAAAAAGTTCCCGAACGGGATCAATTTTTGGGTGTATGTTGTTAAATGCGATTTTTGATCCCGTTCGGGGTCATATGCAAACGATGCATCACCATTTGGGAGTGTCGTCAGGGCGACTTTGGTCTTGGTGGTCCACGGCCTCACCTGGTCCCAACCGTCATGGCCCGGCTTGTCCGGGCCATCCACGTCTTTCTTTCTTCGTCATTGCGAGCGAAGCGACCTGTCGGCCGAAGCTCCAAAGGAGCGCAGGAGGGAGCAATCCAGTTTTTTCTCACGCCGCCTTCTTCTTCGCCCGCGTCGAACCCAGTCTTCTCCTCCGTTGCCGATGCGGAGGACATCTGCGACAGATTCCCTCATTGCAAGATTCAGGCGTGCGTTTCGCTAATTGTGGCAACGTTCTTCTGCCACCGTCACTGCGGCGAGCTTATCGCCGCTAGCTCCGACATAAATATGCTCAATCTGACCGCCGGCCCGCAAAATGGCGCGCATGGGTTTGTACTCGCACATCTGTTGAACCACATTCGCCTCGAAGCCATCAGAATTTACTCCGCTAGTTCCGTCAATCGAGTAAATGTAGCGCAGAGTTCGTTCTTCTGCTTTTACCATGAGCAATGTGGTGACTTCGTCCACGCGAAGCGGCACAGCGACTTCTTCCGCCATTAGTTCAAGGGACATTTCTAGGCTTTGTGATTGGATCATTTGTTCCATACTGATCGACAAAGCTGTGGATTCTGTGTCCGAGGATTCGGCGAGCGTATCGATCATTGCGGTCAAGGAACTTGAAAGAATGCTGCCGAGAGAAATTGCGACAAACCCGGACAAGATACCTATGCCGCCGCTTAGAGCCGCGTGCGTTTGGATGGTGGACGTAGACGTTTCTTTCTTTGACGGCGTCAAGAGCAGGACAAGGTTAGCGAGAGGAACGAATCCAAGAACCGCATACCCGGCATGTCCAAAAGCATCTCGGGCGCGGGCCATGGCAATCACTCCGTAGAAGTAGCCCGCAACAAGCGATGAAAACACGTCTGCGGCCATCAACAGCCACAGGTATCCGCCGTTGATTGCGGAGTGAGAGCCCAGCCAAACAAACTGTACCAAGACGCTAAAAAGGAAAATTAGAGCGGAGAAAGCGAAGTACGGCGCTCTGGTGAGTTCGCCTCTGATCGGGGTCGTTGCGGCCGCAACTATTGCCCCCAGTACCGCCAATCCGTAAGCAACAAGTCGGAGTCCAATGTCTGACACTCCAATGTATTGGAATGCAATGTCTTCAAGCATTGGTCTCCCCCTTGCTAGCTGTCAAAGGTATACACTGAGACACGGAAACAAACCGCATCAAAGGTCAATTTTCGAGTTTTGTGCGTCTCCCCCTCACCCCTCCAACGCGCTCACCAATGCCCGCATATCCGCCGGCAGTTCAGCATCGAAGCTCATCTTCTCCCCCGTCACCGGATGCTCGAAGCCCAGATGATGCGCGTGCAGCGCTTGCCGCCCC
>JAHBYM010000227.1 GCA_019635975.1 Parvibaculum sp.
AAAGATCGCGCCGGCATTGGAGACGGCGGCGGCGAGCGGCTCGGGATCGTCGACCGCGATTTCGAGATGTTCGGGCGCGAGACGATCGATGAGCGGCACGGCGGCGGCGAGGTCTTTCACCACAATGATGGCGCCGAAATCGGCCCAGCTTTTCGTGGCCGTGGTTTCGCGCGGCAATGCCTGCAACTGGCGGGCGACGGCCTGTTCGACACTGGCGGCGAAGGCCGCATCGTCGGTGATCAGGATCGACTGGGCGCTTTCGTCGTGTTCGGCCTGCGACAGGAGATCGGCGGCGATCCATTCCGGATCGTTTTGCCCGTCGGCCAGCACGAGAATTTCGGAGGGACCGGCGATCATGTCGATGCCGACGGTGCCGAAGACCTGGCGCTTGGCTTCGGCGACCCAGGCGTTGCCGGGGCCGACGATCTTGTCGACGGGGCCGATGGTGGCGGTGCCGAAGGCGAGCGCGGCAACGGCCTGGGCGCCGCCGACACGGTAGACCTCATCGACACCCGCGATCTTGGCGGCCGCCAGCACCAACGGATTGACGATGCCGTCCGGCGTCGGCACGACCATGACGAGGCGCGCGACGCCGGCGACTTTCGCCGGGATCGCGTTCATCAGCACGGAGCTTGGATAGTTGGCGGTGCCGCCCGGCACGTAAAGGCCGACGGCGGCGACCGGCGTCCAGCGGTGGCCGAGCTCGACGCCTTGCGCATCGGTGAAGCGCTCGCCCGAAGGCCTCTGGCGGGTGTGATAGGCGCGGATGCGGGCGGCGGCGAGCTTCAGGGCGTTCAGCGTTTTCGCATCGCAAAGGTCGTGGGCGCGGTCGATTTCGGATTGCGGGATCGAAAGCGTCGCGGGCGTGAGGTCGCCCAAACGGTCGAAACGCTGGGTATATTCGACAAGCGCCGCGTCGCCGCGCGTGCGGACATCGGCGAGAATTTTCGTCACCGCATCGGCGACGTCGACCGACGTCTCGCGCTTGCCGGCGAGGAGCGCGGCGAAGGCGGCGGCGAAGTTTGTGTCGGCGGTGTCGAGGCGGATGGGCATGCACTCAGTCCAGCTTGTGTTCGGGCACGTTGGGGGTTTCCCAGATGAGCCCGAGATCGGAGAGATGGACCTCCAGCGCATCAACCTCAAGGCGCAATTCGGCGCCGCCGGAAAAAACCAGCGTGACGATGCCCGATGGCGGGTTCAGTTCCTCGAAGCGCACGGCCAGCAGGTTCAGCACGCCGCCCGGACGGTCCTGCGCGATGTTGCGGGCCTGCGCGGAAATCACATGCTCGAAATGCAGGCCGGCGCGGGCGCGGGCGCCGCCTTCGCGGCGGTTCTTCGCGTCTTCCCAGCGGAAGCGGTTGACCACCATCGCGAAGCGGCGCGTCGAGGGCAGGAAAGCGAGGTCGGCAACCTTGGTCACCGCATCCTGCAACGCGGCGGAGACGACCGCGAGATCGTCGGCATCCTCGGCCTGGAGACGCAGGTCGCTCATCGCCTCAAGCCTTCTCGCGCCAGATTTCGGCGCCGCAGGCGCCGAGCTTCGCCTCGATGCG
The DNA here is from genome assembly GCA_019635975.1 of Parvibaculum sp. Lineage (GTDB taxonomy): Bacteria > Pseudomonadota > Alphaproteobacteria > Parvibaculales > Parvibaculaceae > Parvibaculum. The sequence goes on from JAHBYM010000227.1 coordinate 1,554, forward strand.
CTCGAAGCCGCGGTCGAGGTGGTAGACGCGGTTGATGACGGTTTCGCCTTCGGCGGCGAGACCGGCAATGATCAGCGCGGCGGAGGCGCGCAGGTCCGACGCCATGACGGGGGCGCCTTTCAGCTTCGACACGCCGCGCACCAGCGCCTTGTCGCCATGCAGCGAAATGTCGGCGCCGAAGCGCGCCAGCTCCTGCACATGCATGAAGCGGTTTTCGAAAATCGTTTCGGTGATTTCGGATTCGCCGTCGGCCGTCGTCATCAGCGCCATGAACTGGGCTTGCAGATCGGTCGGGAAGCCGGGGAAGACCTGCGTCACGACATCGGTCGCCTGAAGGCGCTCGCCATTGCGGAAGATGCGGACCGCGCCCTGTTCGGTGTCGACGCCGGCGCCGGCGGCGCGCAGCACCGACAGCGCGGCGTCGAAGGTTTCAGGGTCGACGCCTTCGAGCGTCACCTCGCCGCCGGTCATGGCGGCGGCGATCGCATAGGTGCCGGCCTCGATGCGGTCTGCGATGACGCTGTGGGTGGCACCGTGCAGTTTCTCGACGCCTTCGATGCGCAGGGTCGAGGTGCCGATGCCGGAAATCTTCGCGCCCATCGCGACGAGGCAGCGCGCGACATCGCCGATCTCGGGTTCGCGGGCGGCGTTTTCGAGCACGGTTTCGCCTTCGGCAAGCGTCGCGGCCATCAAGAGCGTGTGCGTGGCGCCGACCGAGACGACAGGCGAGCGGACGACGGCGCCCTTGAGACCGCCGGGCGCGGACGCGACGACATAGCCTTCGACCAAATCGATCTCGGCGCCCATCTTTTGCAGGCCCTTGATATAGAGATCGACGGGGCGCGCGCCGATGGCGCAGCCGCCGGGCAGCGAGACGCGCGCCTGATGGCAGCGGGCAAGCAGCGGTCCAAGAACCCAGAAGCTGGCGCGGATCTGCGAGACGATTTCGTAAGGCGCGGTGGTCGATTTGATGTCGGCGGCGCGGATGGTCGTGGTGTCGGCATGTTCGCCGGGCTCGACCGAGAGTTCCGCACCGAGATGGGCGAGCAATTTGCCCAGCGTCTTCACGTCGGTCAGGCGCGGCATGTTGGTGAGGCGGAGCGGCTCGTCGGTGAGGAGCGCGGCCGTCATCAGCGGCAGGGCGGCGTTTTTGGCGCCGCTGACCGGGATCGCGCCCTTGAGGCGGCGGCCGCCGCGAATGTGAATGGTGTCCATGGGATAAGCGTCCGATCCGGGTTTGGCGCGTTATAGAGGAAAGGGGCCCCGGGTGTCACGCAACGGGCGCCCCGCCGCTTATCCTGCACCTTCAGGGCGCTTTTCGGACGATTTCGCGGCTTATTTCGACTTTTTGGCCTTTGATTTGGCCTTGGGCGCGGGCTTGCCCTTGGGCTCGGGCTTGCTCTTTGCCGCGGGCTTGGCCTTGGCGGCGGATTTGGCGGCCGGTTTCGCCGCGCTCTTGCCCTTGGCCGCGGGTTTTGCCGCTGCCTTGGGCGCGGGCTTTTTCGCCTCGGCTTTTTTCGGTTCGGGCTTCTTCGGCTCCGCTTTGGCCACGGGCTTCGGCGCGGGTTTGGGCTCCGGTTTTGCGGCCGGCGCGGCGGCGGGGCTCGGGGCGGCGGGTTTCGGCGCTTCGGCCACCGCCGGCGCCTCGGCGGCGCCCGGCTTGCGGGCCTTGCTCTGCGCCTTGCGCTTCTTCAGGTTCTCGCGCAGGGCCTCGGCGAGGCGGGCCTGACGGGCGCGCGCCTCAAGCGCCTGAGCGGCGCGGTCGGCGCCCTTGCCGCCGGGCTGGTGCGGATTGAAATTGCTGGTCGGGGGCTTTTTCATGGCGGACGCTCTCGCTTGGCTTGGGACGGGGCCGGGGCGGACAGGAAACCGCAACAGGGATTTAGGAGGCTTGAAGCGGCGGCGTCAACACGGGTTCGGTCCGCCGCGCGGGCGGCTTGCATGAGGGGGGACCCTGTGGCACTTTCCGCGCGTTTTCGGGCGGCCCTCATCCCTCTTTTACCATTCGGGGCGAGACTTCAGGCCGGCTCCCGCGTCCGCCCAAAGGCGGCGCGATCCGAACCCCGG
>JAHBYM010000228.1 GCA_019635975.1 Parvibaculum sp.
GAGGCCGCCGCCGAGGGGGTGATGGCGCTGTTGGCGCCGCCGCGCGGCCAGTCCTGATTGCGCGCGAATGCCCTGAAAACAGGCAGTTTCGGGCCGGAAGTTTGCGTGTTTACAGGGTCGGGCCCCCTTGTTACAACGCGCTCGCGCCGTCACCGGCCTGTCATGTTTCGGGCAGGACCGTTGCGGCGATTTGAAGTTCAGGGGCGAAGCGCGGGGATCACGGCATGAAACTGGTCGCAGGCAATTCAAACCGGGCGCTTGCCGAAGCCATCGCCGCCTACCTCAACCTGCCACTGACAAAATCCGTCGTCCGCCGCTTCGCGGACATGGAAATCTTCGTCGAAATCCAGGAGAACGTCCGCGGCGAAGACGTCTTCGTGATCCAGTCGACATCCTATCCCGCCAACGACCACCTGATGGAAACGCTGATCATCATGGATGCGCTCAGGCGCGCCTCCGCGCGGCGCATTACGGCGGTGATCCCTTATTTCGGCTATGCGCGGCAGGACCGCAAACCCGGCGCGCGTACGCCCATCTCGGCGAAGCTCGTCGCCAATCTGGTGACGACGGCCGGCGCAGACCGCGTGCTGACGCTCGATCTTCACGCCGGACAGATCCAGGGTTTCTTCGACATTCCGACCGACAATCTTTTCGCAGCCCCCGTGCTGACGCGCGACATCGAGCAGCACTATGCGGCCAATGGCAATGTGATGATCGTCTCGCCGGATGTCGGCGGCGTGGTGCGCGCCCGCGCCATCGCCAAACGCATCGGCGCCGACCTTGCCATCGTCGACAAGCGGCGCGAACGCGCCGGCGAATCCGAAGTGATGAACATTATCGGCGATGTCAAAGGCCGCTCCTGCATTCTGGTCGACGACATCGTCGATAGCGCCGGCACCCTCTGCAACGCCGCCGACGCACTGCTCAAGGCCGGTGCCACCGAAGTCTCCGCCTATGTCACCCATGGCGTTCTCTCCGGCGGCGCTGTTGCCCGCGTCTCGGCTTCGCAATTGAAGGAACTGGTCATCACGGATTCGATCCAGGCGACGGAAGCCGTCCGCGTCAGCCACAACATCCGCGTCGTGACGATCGCCCCGCTGATCGGCGAGGCCATGCGCCGGACCGCCGAGGAACGCTCGGTTTCGAGCCTGTTCGACTGACGGCCAGGCCCCCGGGGCCCCGCCCCGCCCCCGGTTGAGTTTTGCCCGATTGGCGGCTATAAGGCCCGCAATCCCGCACTTCCACACCCCTGGAGGAGACTTGCGGGTCATCGCATGGGCCCTTAAGGCCCTGTTTTTATTGGAGATTTTGTCATGGCCGAGACCCAGATTCTCGCTGCCGAGACGCGCGAGAAAGGCAGCAAGGGGGCTGTCCGCTCGCTCCGTCGCGAAGGCCGCGTTCCCGCCGTCATCTATGGCGACAAGAAGTCGCCCGAACTGATCGCCGTCAGCTACAAGGATGTGACGGCGCTCTACCAGACCGGCACCTTCATGAGCCATGTGCTCGACGTCGAAATCGGCGGCAAGAAGGAACGTGTGATCCCGCGCGACGTGCAGTTCGAACCGGTGCGCGACTTCATCATTCATGTCGATTTTCTGCGCCTCGGCAAGAATGCGACCGTCACCGTCGACGTGCCTGTACACTTCCACAACCACGAAGCTTCGCCCGGCCTGAAAGCCGGCGGTGTACTGAACATCGTGCGTCACGAAGTGGAACTGGTCTGCCCGGCCGACGCGATCCCCGAACAGCTCGACATCGACCTGACGGGCTACGAGATGGGCGACTCGATTCACATTTCGGCCGTCAAGCTGGCGTCGAATGTGAAGCCGACGATCACCGACCGCGACTTCACCATCGCGACCATCGCGGCACCGGCCGCCGTCGTCTCGGCCGAAGCGAGCGCCGGCGAGGAAACCAAGGCCGAGGGCGAGGAAAAGAGCGACGAGGAGAAGGCTTCCGACAAGAAGGAAGACTGATCCGCGTGGCCTGAAAGGAGCCGGCGATGATCCTGCTCGTCGGTCTCGGAAATCCGGGCGAGAAATACGCCCGCAACCGCCACAATATCGGATTCATGGCGGCGGACGCTGTCGTTCGCCGCCATTCCTTTGCCGCGCCGCGCGCGCGCTTTCAGGGACTCGTCTCGGAAGGCACGCTCGAAGGTGAGAAGGCCATCGTGCTGAAGCCGACCACCTACATGAACGAAAGCGGCCGCGCCGTCGGCGAGGCGATGCGCTTCTACAAACTCGAACCCGCCGACGTGGTCGTCTTCCATGACGAACTCGACCTTGCACCGGCGAAACTGCGCATCAAGACCGGCGGCGGTGCGGCGGGCCACAACGGCATCCGCTCCATCGCCGCGCATATTGGCCCCGATTTCCGCCGTGTACGGATCGGTATCGGTCATCCGGGCGAGAAGACCCGCGTGCTGGGTGCGGTGCTGGGCGACTTCTCGAAGACCGAAATGAAGGACTGGGTGGAACCGCTGATCGACGCCATTGCCGACGCAGCGCCGTTGCTGGCAACGGCCAAGGACGCGACCTTCGCCAACAAGGTGCATCTGGCGCTGAACCCCGCACCGGAAAAGAAAAAAGCAAAAGATACAAACGACGGAGATGCGTGAGCCATGGGTTTTCAATGCGGCATTGTCGGACTGCCGAATGTCGGCAAGTCGACGCTTTTCAACGCGCTGACGCAGACCGCCGCCGCGCAGGCCGCGAACTATCCCTTCTGCACCATCGAACCGAATGTCGGCGAAGTGGCGGTTCCCGATGTGCGGCTCGACGAACTGGCGCGTATCGCGAAAAGCAAGGAAATCATCCCGACGCGGCTGACTTTCGTCGACATTGCAGGTCTGGTGAAGGGCGCGTCGAAAGGTGAAGGGCTCGGCAACCAGTTCCTGGCGACGATCCGCGAGGTGGATGCGATCGCCTATGTGCTGCGCTGTTTCGTCGACGACGACATCACCCATGTCGAGAACCGCATCGACCCGCTGGCCGATGCCGAAATCGTCGAGACGGAACTGATGCTCGCCGATCTCGACAGCCTCGAGAAGCGCGCGGCGGCGGCGGAAAAAAAGGCGAAGGCAGGCGACAAGGAAGCCAGGCAGCTTTTCGATCTGATGCAAGTGGCGCTTGAACTTCTGCGCGAGGGCAAGCCGGCGCGCATCGCGACCGCGCAAGGGAAAATCTCCGCCGAGGACATGAAGGCCTGGCAGGGCCTGAACCTCCTGACCTCGAAGCCGGTGCTCTATGTCTGCAACGTCGAAGAGGCATCGGCCGCGACCGGCAACGAACATTCGAAGGCGGTCGAAACGCGTGCGAAAGCCGAAGGCGCGCAATCGGTCGTCATCTCGGCGCGCATCGAGGAAGAAATCGCACAACTGCCGGCCGGGGACCGCGCCGAATATCTCGAAACGCTGGGCCTTGCGGAACCGGGGCTCGCGCGTCTGATCCGCTCCGGCTATGCACTTCTCGACCTCATCACCTACTTCACGGTGGGCCCGAAAGAAACGCGCGCATGGACGATTACGCGCGGCACGCGCGCGCCGGCCGCCGCCGGCGTCATCCATACCGACTTCGAAAAAGG
>JAHBYM010000229.1 GCA_019635975.1 Parvibaculum sp.
CTCCACGATCAGCATCCCCGACCACCTGCTTCATGACAAAGCAGGCAGCGCAACAGCCAATCTGTAGGGGGTCAATTTTGGACGCCGATCCCCCGGCTCAGGGGGTCAATATTGCAGGCCGAATAACAGACCGTTGACGCGCGACGGCTGGGTCACCGCCTGCTTGATGGCATTTTGACAGGCATCGATGACGTGCCGGACGAGAGCGGTTTCACTGGGCGGCGGCGAGCTCATGGGCATTGCGTTCCTGATATCGGCAGCTGCGGCACAGATCGTTTGGCACAGCGTGGCGAGTTGCTGCGCCAACGCCTTGGCCTCGACGCGGCTGCGCGGACCTATCTGGACGCGGAGAATAGCCGCCGCGCAGACTCTGCTGCAGCGTGTTCGCGGGCCATCATGTCAAGAATTTTGGTCATTTCTCGCCATCCAGATCTGCCAGCATCGCGCCGGCGATTTCACCGACGCGGTTGGTCGCCTTATTCATGCGCTCGATCTCCCCGAGCAGGGCCTGCGCAACCTTGCTGTAGACGTCATCCGTCACCTCGCGGGTGCCGTCGGCGATCTTTTGCATCAGCGCCGGCGACAAGCCGGAAAGACGCGCCAGCGGGCTTTGCCAACGCGTCTCGCCGAACAACAACTGACCGGCGGCGACAACGCGATCGCGGCGTGTGGTTTTCTTGGCCATCACGCATTCTCGCCAACGAGGAGCGCGATCTCAGATTTGAGCGCTGCGTCATACTTATGGCTAATGAAACTGCGGGCGACACGCGAATCTTTGAAATTATCGATCCAGATCCAGCTTCTATCCTCTTCTACTAGCTTCCCTTAAGCAAAGGTCTGCGCGATATCGCCCCTCGCGTTGATAAGAGAGCTAATCGAGTCGAGCGTTTCGCTCTGGGAGGTTCTTCGCCCAATGGCAGCGAAAACTGTCCAGCTTGGCGCAAGGCCGTATTCGGCTCGGACGATGCCATAGCGGTCCGTAATTCCCATGTATCCCCAAGGCTGCTGGAAATTGGACCCCGGAGCGGGTGGCGCAGGGATGGAGAATCCGGGCCGTACGCTCATCTTGTTTAGAGGCTGATCTCGCGTTTGATCATGATAGCCGAGGTCCACTGACATTCGGAATCGCTCGCCGCAATAGTCCAGAGCGAGAGCGCACTGTCTGTCGAGCGGAGTGCCTCCGTTTCGATAGACGCCGTTGAACCGCATGCCGAACTCTTTCGCGTCACCAAACCGCCGTCCGAAATCGATATGGGTGCCGAGCTGGCTTCTCGAGTCGTATGTCGCCGTCAGTTGTGTCACCGGCGTGTCGAGCGCGCGCTTGGGCACGGCGTTGATCGCCCCTCCCAGGCTTCCATGAAGGCTGGCGCCATTAAGCATGGCGCTTGGACCTTTGAGGGCTTCGATTCGTTCGAGGCTTTCAGGGGGAAAACCGGCGATCGGCGTCACACCCGCAAGTCCATTGAAAGTCAAATCCGAACTATTCACGAGAAATCTGCGCATCGAAAATTCGAGATAGCCGGATCCCGCAGCCAGCGACCATCCAACGCGCGCGGATGCGTCGTTATTCAACACATCGGCGATGGTACGGGCCTGCTGGTCTGCGATGAGCTTGCTTGTGTATCGATTGCGGTCAGCACCGGGTCGAGCGCCTGATGCGCTTGCAATCACATTCAACGATCTCAGATCATAACCAGACAATCCTTACCGGCGCGAGATTTCTAACCCATACAAATCCTATACTTCTGATTCAACGAATCGCGCAACTGCGGCGGCGAGGCAGGCGGCTTCGCGGTAGCGGCTGGGTCCTATATTCGCCCTGCCTGATATTTGGACGAGCTTGGCGATACAGCTCGACGACGCAACCATCCAGTCAGCGATTGCCATTACAGGCGTTGCGAGGTGCAACTCGTTGCCATGATTGCGGCTTTTGCGGTTAAATCGCATTTCGGACGATAGCGATTGTAGGGTATCGCGCGACGAGCCGGATGATTGCGCCTTTCGGCTTGATCGCCGAGGTTGGATCGATATCGCCGCATGGCGCCACTGGCGGCGATGCTTCTTGCAAAAGTTCGGTTGTCTCTACATTGGCGAGTCGGGAACCGCGCCATTCCAGGCGCGTTCGATAAGGTCGCGGAGAGGAGCTGCCTCCAGCGGACGCGGATTCCAATATGGATTCGATAATACCCGTGCGACTGTCGAATCGATGCCCTCTCGCGGCATTTTGAGGGTGGCCAGGGAGCGGGGAATTCCGTCCACTCTAGCAAATTCGAACAAGCGGTGCTGCGGCGAGGGATCACCGAGCGCGGCTTGAAGGCGCCCGTACGCTTCTGCCATTGCGATCTGGTTGTACGCAAGCGTGTGAGGAAGAAGAATCGCGTGAAGTTCGGCATGAGGTAAATCGAAGGCGCCGCCCAATTCGTGACAAAGCTTGTGGTGAAGCCCCATTCCTGCCGCATTGAGGCATATGCCGGCGAGCCAGGCTCCATAGAGCGCGTCCTGGCGGGCAACGAGATCGGACGGTGTTTCAACGATGTTCGGGATGGCTCTCGCCATTGCACTGATCGCGCGTTCGGCGATGTCGGAAATCAGCGGGCTTCCATTCTGGGCATACATCGCCTCGACTGCATGGGCGATCGCGTTCAAGCCCGACATTACCGAGACTGGAGTGGGCAAATCTCGGGTATTCGATACATCATACAGGACGGTCGCTGGTAGAATGGCCCGGTTGCGGTGCGTCTGTTTCTTGCCCTGGCTGGTTTCGCCGAGGATGGAGGTCATCTCCGAGCCCGAATAGGTGGTGGGGATCGCAAGATGTGGCAGGCCCGTGCGTAGGCTCAATGCCTTGCCGAGACCGATCGATGAGCCGCCTCCGAATGAGACGAAACCATCCGCTCTAACGGATCGTGCATAACGAAGTGCATCTTCAGTCACATTGACAGGAGTGTGGACCTCCGCCCCATCGTACAGGCCGGCGATGGCGAAGGGCGAAGAATCCGGAAACGAGGTCCATTTCGCGGCACCTCGGCGTGTCGTCACCAGAAGTGGGGCGCACACGCCGAGCGAAGCAGTCTCGGCCGCCAGCACGTCGAGGCCGACGACGCCAAAAACCACCCGTGGGATGGCGCTATCGAATGTAAATGACTGGAGCATTTGGATATCCGTTTCAGTCTCGGGTTAAACCCGCAAATTTTCGCGGCCTCCGCGCCCTTAGCGCGCCGGTCGATGCGCGCGTACCAGTCCCAGTCCGAGAGGTGGCCGCCACGGGCTCGGCGATCGTCGGAGCTTCATCGGCCAACGCCGTCACGAGTTTGGTGAGAAGCCGTACAATCTCTTTTCGCTCCCTCTGGTCGAGAGCGGCAAGAAGGCGCTCGGAGACGTTGAGAGCCGCCGCGTTTGCAGGCTTGAGCAAATCCCGGCCGCGCGAGGTTAGCGCGACGATTCGTCGCCGGCCGTCTTTCGGGTCGAGCTTTCTCTGCAGTAAGCCGCGCGCT
>JAHBYM010000023.1 GCA_019635975.1 Parvibaculum sp.
TGCCACATCACCCGCACGACCGAGGCCGGGCACCGGATCATCGAGGACAACCTCAAATTCTCGCCGGTCTATTCCGGCCAGATCGAGGGCGTCGGGCCGCGCTACTGCCCCTCCATCGAGGACAAGGTGGTGCGCTTTCGCGAGCGCGACAGCCACCAGATATTTCTTGAGCCGGAAGGGCTCGATGACGACACGATCTATCCGAACGGCATTTCGACGGCGCTGCCGGAAGAGGTGCAGCTTGCCTTCCTGAAGACCATTCCGGGGCTTGAGCATGTCGTCATGCGCCGCGCCGGCTATGCGATCGAGTACGACTATATCGATCCCCGCGAACTCAGGGCGACGCTGGAGACGAAGCGGCTGCCGGGGCTCTATCTCGCCGGGCAGATCAACGGCACCACCGGCTATGAGGAGGCGGCGGCGCAAGGGTTGATGGCCGGGCTCAATGCGGCGCTGGCGGCGGGCGGCGGGGCGGGCATCGTGCTCGACCGCGCCGAGGCCTATATCGGCGTGATGATCGACGACCTGATCACCCGGGGCGTCAGCGAGCCTTATCGCATGTTCACCTCGCGGGCCGAGTACCGGCTGACGCTCAGGGCCGACAATGCCGACCGGCGGCTGACCGGGCAGGGGATCGTGGCCGGGGTCGTGGGTTCGGCGCGGGCCGAGGCCCATGCGGCCAAGCAGGCGGCGCTCGATGCAGGCCGTGCGCTCTGCGCCGGGTTGAGCCTCAGTCCCAGCGAGCTGGTCAAGCGCGGCCTCAAGATCAACCGGGACGGCGTTGTCCGCAGCGCGATGGACCTGCTGGCGCATCCGGATATCGACATGGGCGTTCTGGCGGGCATCTGGCCGGAGATCGGCGGCTTTTCACCTGAAATTGCAGAGCAGCTTGAGATCGAGGCGCAGTATTCAGGCTATCTCGGCCGGCAAGAGGCCGATATCAAGGCTTTCCGCAAGGATGAAGGACTCAGGCTGCCGACTGAGATCGATTATGCCGCCATCAAGGGGCTTTCGATCGAAGTCCGGCAGAAGCTCGCCCTGGCCCGCCCGGCGACGCTCGGACAGGCCGCGAGGGTCGATGGGGTGACGCCCGCGGCGCTGACAACGTTGATGATTCACGTGAAACAAAAGCGCAGTGCTTGAGGGGTGCGACCCGGTATGTCCCAACATATAGTAGGGAATGCCTCCCAAGTCGTTGATGCGGAATCCTTTTTGGCCGCCACGCATGTTTCACGTGAAACAATCGCCCGGCTCTCGCTATACGAGTCCCTGCTCCGGAAGTGGCAGAAATCCATCAATCTGGTCTCTTCGGCCACGCTTTCGGAGCTCTGGCGGCGGCATATGCTCGATTCCGCGCAGCTCGCCGCTCTGGCCCCCGAAAGCGCCCGCGTCTGGGCCGATCTCGGCAGCGGCGGCGGCTTTCCGGGGCTGGTGATTGCGATTATACTAAAAGGCAGGCCCGGCTTCGCGATGCATCTGGTCGAGAGCGACCAGCGCAAATGCGTCTTTCTGCGCGAGGTGGCGCGGGAGACCGGGGCGCCGGTCGAGGTCCATAATCTCAGAATCGAGGGTTTTGCCGCCGAAAGCGGCTTGAAGCCGGATGTCGTCTCGGCGCGGGCCCTGGCGCCGCTTCCCCGGCTTCTCGGCTGGGCGGCGCCGCTTTTCGGTCCGGCCACAATGGGGCTTTTCCTGAAGGGGCAGGGCATTGAAGGCGAATTGACGGAAGCGCGCAAAGAGTGGATATTCGAGGCTGAGTTGTCCCCCAGCCGTTCCGACTCCTCGGGATGCGTGCTCAAGCTCAGAGGCCTTCATGGAGCAGATCGACATTAACCAGGGCAGCGCGACGCCGGTTTCCGGCGGTAGTGCCGCGGGCCTACTTGCTCCGTCCACGGATCGTCCGCGCATTCTCGTCGTCGCCAACCAGAAAGGCGGCGTCGGCAAGACAACCACCGCCATCAATCTCGGCACGGCGCTGGCTGCTGTCGGCGAGCGGGTGCTGATTGTCGATCTCGACCCGCAAGGCAATGCCTCGACCGGTCTCGGCATCGGCCGCGCCGAACGCAAGGTGTCGGCCTATGATGTCTTGATCGGCGCGGCGCTGATCGAGGACGCGGTGGTACCGACAAAAGTGCCGGGTCTCGATATTGTTCCGTCCACGATGGATTTGCTCGGCGCCGAGCTGGAGCTTGCCTCCGTGCCGCGCCGTTCGCACCGCTTGCGCGACGCGCTGGCGCGGATGCCGCGCAATGGCAAGAAGCGCGAAGTCAGCGAAGCCGAGGCGGCGATGACCGCGCGGCCTTACTCCTATCTGCTGATCGACTGCCCGCCTTCGCTCAATCTGCTGACGATCAATGCAATGACGGCGGCCGACGCGATCCTGGTGCCGCTGCAATGCGAGTTCTTTGCGCTGGAGGGTTTGAGCCAGCTTTTGCGCACCGTCGAGCGCGTCAAGACCAGCCTCAATCCGCGCCTTGAAATCCAGGGCATCGTGCTGACCATGTTCGACCAGCGCAACAAGCTCTCCGACCAGGTGGCGTCGGATGTGCGTTCGCATCTCGGCGACAAGGTCTATCGCACCGTCATTCCGCGCAATGTCCGTATCTCCGAAGCGCCATCCTATGGCAAGCCGGCGCTGGTCTACGATCATCGCTGCGCCGGCAGCAAGGCCTATATGAAGCTCGCCGCCGAGATGATTCAGCGCGAGCGGGCGCTGCGCCGCAACGCAGCATGAGCGTGACCGAAATTAACTTAATCCGTGGTCTGAAGACTCTTAACAAATTCTTCTAACCACTTGTAACGATTTGGAATATGGCCCTACCCGGTAGCGATGCCGGCCAAGGCCGGCAAAGTGAGCGTCCGGAAGCCGAATCTTTCCGCGGCGTTCCGGTTTTGGAAGGGCGGTCGTACCGGCCCTACCGGCAAAGAGACAATCGCGGCCGGCGGACGGCGCGGGCAAGAGGGAAAAGGATTAATGAACATGGCAGAGGAAACCCCGAGCCGGCTCGGACGCGGACTGGCGGCGCTGATCGGCGACGACACGGCCTTTGCGCTGGGCGATCAGGAGGCGCAGGCGCCGAAAGGCATTCGCGAGGTGCCGATCGAATTCCTGCGCGCCAATCCCTTCCAGCCGCGTCACACCTTCAGGCCCGAGGACCTCAACGACCTCGCCGCCTCGATCCGCGAGAAAGGCATCCTGCAACCGATCGTCGTGCGGCCGGTGGCGGGCGATGCCAATGCCTTCGAGATCGTCGCAGGCGAGCGCCGCTGGCGCGCCGCGCAGGCCGCGCAGCTCCACAAGGTGCCGGTGATCGTCAAGGAATTGTCGGATGCCGAATCGCTTGAAATCGCCATCATCGAAAACGTCCAGCGCGCCGATCTCAACGCGGTCGAGGAAGCCGCCGGCTACGACCGGCTGATGCAGCAGTTCGACTACACGCAGGAGAAGCTCTCGCAGCTCATCGGCAAGAGCCGCAGCCATGTCGCCAACACGCTGCGCCTGCTCGCTTTGCCGAAGCCCGTCCTGGCGCTGATCGAGGAGGGCAAGCTCACCGCCGGCCACGCGCGGCCGCTGGTCGGCCATGCGCGCGCCGAGGAAATCGCGCGCGACATCGTCACCCGCGGGCTATCGGTGCGCGAGGCGGAGGCGCTGACGCGCAAGGCCGTCAACGTGCCTTCCGCGACGCGGCCGAAGGCCTTGCCGAAAGCCGACAAGGACGCCGACACGCTGGCGCTCGAAAAAAACATCTCCGACCAGCTCGGCCTCAAGGTCGAAATCTCGTTTTCCGGCGACAAGGGCGGCGAGGTCAAGATCGCCTACAAGACGCTCGAACAGCTCGACGAGATCTGCCGGCGGCTGGCGGGGCGCACAGCGCAGAAAATGAATTGATCCGGGTACGGAGGAGTTGACGGTTCCTCCGCGTCTGTCCTTCTGAACTCGACCAAAACAATCGTGTCACCCCGGCGAAAGCCGGGGTGACACAGAATGTTCGGTTGGTCTTCCGATCATTTTCATCCAACCTCCCTGTCCCCGCTGTGACCGATCGGCCGCCCTTGTGTCTTTCGCGCCGTTGCCGTTCCGTCACGTCTGTGACATCGGTTTTGTTGCGCGCGCGACACGCTTTTCGCGCTTTCGCAAATGGCGGATTTCCGCCATCGCCAAAACAGGCAAGCCGGGGACAAGTCCGTTTGTGACAGTTTTTTGACAGTTCGATGACAGCGAGGGGTCTTTGCTCTCTTTTCCGCTGTCACATTCAGCGCCGCGCGGGACGCGCAGCTTGCGCAATCCTGAATAACGTCTGTCCACAGATCGCTTCGGCAGGGCTCCCGGTGGTCTTGCATTGCGTCTCGGCTTCGAGCGCCAGGGCAAGCGCACGGTCGAGCTTTCGGCGATTCCAGCTTTTCATCTGCCGCGTCACCGCGTCCTTGCGCTTGAAGTGCAGCGGCGGACGGAAGCTTCGGATCGCGCCGCCAAGGTCGCTGCCGTTCTCGAGATGGGCGGCCGCCAGATGCAGCTGCATCAAATGGCGCGACAGCATGTTCAGGATCAGCACCGCGTTGGTGTCGGCGGCGCGGGCGCGCGCCAGCGCCGTGTCGAGATTTTCAAGTTCGCCGCCCAGCGCCGCGTCGATCACTTCGTCAAGGCTCGAGCCCGCATTGTCGCCGATGCAGTCGCGCGCGTCGCTGAGCGTCACCTCGCGCGTTTCGCCCTTCGCGCTCGCGCCCATATAGAGCACCAGTTTTTCAAGTTCGTTCTGCGTCACGCCGCGGTCGGACCCGAGATGCGCCATCAGATATTCCAGCGCCGCCGGTTCGGCCTTCAATCCGGCCGCGCCGAGCCGCGTGCGGATCACCTCGCCCAGCGTCGAGGCGTCGTCGGCATAGCAGGGCAGCGCGGCGGCGTTTTCGGCTTCCTCGAAGAGCAGACGCAGCGACGAGCGCGGTCCGAGCTCGCCGCCTTCGGCAACGATCAGCGCGTCGCCCAGCGGATTTTCGAGAAACGCCGCAAGAATTTTCGATGCGCCGTCGCCGAGGCCGCGCAGCCGCACGACGCGCCGCCCGCCCAGCATCGAGATCGCGGCTGTCTCGTCGGCAAGCCGCGCCGGATCGCTTTTCAATTCGCTGTCGGAAATATCGGCGAGGCGAAACGGATCGGCGAGATCGTCGACGACGCTCAGCGTCAGCTTCTCGATGCGTTGGCGCACAAGGCCGCTGTCGGGCCCGTAGACCAGCACCGCAACGACATTGGCGGGCGGCTTGGCCGCGAAACGGTCGGCGTCCTGCGGTTTTACTTTCAAGACGTTCTTCGCCGTTCCGTCACAGCGCGGCGCCGGCCACGTGCGGATTGCCGCTGAAATGAATGCCAAGCTGCAATTTGATCTCGCCGGCGACATCGCGCGCAACGCGGGCTTGCGCATCGCGCGATGCCGTGATGTTTGCGAATTCCGAATCGACGCGGTTGTAGGACGTGCGTGAACGCGCTACCGAGCGCATCACCGGTTTGCCGGTTTCGACGTCGATCAGACGGAAGGGCACGACCAGCACCGTGTTCTTGCGCGTCACGTCGGCGTCGCGCTCAATGGCGACATCCTCCTCGTAAAGCGTCGGCGCCAGTTCGACGCGGTAGGGGGCGTTGGCCGGCGGATTGCCCGACGGCGAGAGAATGTCGAGCAGATTGTATTTCAGGGCACGGCCGAGCGCGTTTTCGGGCGCCTTGACGTCGAGCATCGAAAGATCGGCGGCGACACTCGCGCCGTTATGTGTCGCATACATCGGCGTGAAGCCGCAGGCCGGCAGCACCAGCAGCGCCAGCAGCATGGCGCCGAGGCGCATGTCAGACCACGACATTAACAATCTTGCCCGGCACGACGATGACCTTGCGAACCGCTTTCCCATCGATTGCCTTCCCCACCTTTTCGAGCGCAAGCGCCGCGCGCTCGACCGTCTCGTTGTCCGCGTCGCGGGCGACCGTCAGTTCGTCGCGGCGCTTGCCGTTGACCTGAACGGCAATCGTCACGGAGTCTTCCACGATGAGGGCCTTGTCGGCAACTGGCCATTCGGTGTCGACCGCCGGTATCTCATGGCCAAGGGCTGCCCAGCATTCCTCGGCCAGATGCGGCATCATCGGGGCGGCGGCCAGCACCATGAACTCCAGCGCCTCGCGTTTCGCCCATTTTCCGGCGTCGTTTGCGGGAACAAAACCCGAAATCGCATTGGCCAGTTCGTAGATGCGGGCGACCGCGCGGTTGAAACGCAGATGCTCGATGTCGTCGGTCAGCGCGTCGAGCGCCTTGTGCGCGGCGCGCCTCAGCGCCAGCGCCGCGTCGTCGAAGCTTTCGGGCCGGCTCGCGCCGGCGGGCGCGATGTCGTCGGCGCCGGCCGCCAGCCGCCAGAAGCGCTGCGTGAAGCGCCAGGCGCCTTCGGCGCCTGCATCCGTCCACTGCACGTCGCGTTCGGGCGGGCTGTCCGACAGCATGAACCAGCGCGAGGTGTCGGCGCCGTACTGGCTGATGATGTCGTCGGGATCGACGGTATTCTTTTTCGACTTCGACATTTTCTCGATCGAGCCGATCGTCACCGGCGTACCGTCGGAAATGCGTTTGGCGACACGCTTCCCGCCCGCCGTTTCGATCGCGACTTCGGAAGGCGGCAGCCACTTGCCGGCGGCGTCCCGGTAGGTCTCGTGATTGACCATGCCTTGCGTAAAGAGCCGCGCGAAAGGTTCGTCGAGACCGACATGTCCGAGACGGTGCATGGCGCGGGTGAAGAAGCGCGAATAGAGCAGATGCAGGATCGCGTGTTCGACGCCGCCAATATACTGATCGACCGGCAACCAGCGATCGGTTGCTGCACGGACGGTCGGCGTTCCGGCCTTCGGCGCGCAGAAGCGGGCGAAATACCAGGACGAATCCACGAAGGTGTCGAAGGTATCGGTTTCCCGGCGCGCAGGCTTGCCGCATTTCGGGCAATCGACATGTTTCCATGTCGGATGGCGGTCGAGCGGATTGCCGGGCTTGTCGAAAGTCACATCGTCAGGCAGCACTACCGGCAACTGGTCCCGCGGCACCGGCACGATGCCGCAAGCCTCGCAATGGATGACCGGGATCGGGCAACCCCAATAGCGCTGGCGCGAAATGCCCCAGTCGCGCAGGCGGTAATTGATCGTGCCCTGGCCGAGGCTCATCGCTTCGAGCTTTTCGATCGCCGCGCGCTTGGCCGCCATTACATCGAGCCCGTTCAGGAAATCCGAATTGACCGCCACGCCGTCGCCGGTAAAGGCATCCGTGCTATGCGCCGCAAGCTCTTCGACGAAGGCGGCGCGCGCGGTTTCGGTGAGGTCTTTCGGCGCGACGACCGGGATCACCGGCAAATCATATTTGCGCGCGAAGTCGAGGTCGCGCTGGTCATGCGCCGGGCAGGCGAAGATCGCGCCGGTGCCGTATTCCATCAGCACGAAGTTCGCGACATAGACCGGCAGCGTCTTTCCCTCGATGAAGGGATGGCGCGCCTTGAGGCCGGTATCGAAGCCGAGCTTCTCGGCCGTCTCGATCGCTTCCTCGCTGGTGCCGATCTGGTCGCATTTGCGGATGAAGGCCTGCAGGTCGGCATTGTCCGCCGCCAGTTTCTGCGTCAGCGGATGATGCGGCGACAGCGCGCAGAAGCTCGCGCCGAACAGCGTGTCCGGCCTTGTAGTGAAGATTTCAAGTTTGTAGTCCGGCGCTTCCGCAACGCCATCCAGCGCGAAGAAAACTTTCGCGCCTTCCGAGCGGCCGATCCAGTTCCGCTGCATCGTCCGCACTTTTTCGGGCCAGTGTTCGAGCGTGTCGAGACCGTCGAGCAGGTCGTCGGCGAAATCGGTGATGTTGAAGAACCATTGCGTCAGTTCGCGCCGTTCGACCGGTGCGCCCGAGCGCCAGCCGCAGCCGTCGATCACTTGTTCGTTGGCAAGCACGGTGTTGTCGACCGGATCCCAGTTGACCATGCTCTTGCGGCGGCTGACGAAGCCGGCTTCGAGAAAGTCGAGAAAGATCGCCTGTTCATGGCCGCAATATTCAGGGTCGCAGGTTGCGAGTTCGCGATCCCAGTCGAAGGACAGGCCGATCGCCTTCAATTGCGTACGCATCGCCGCGATGTTGTCGTAGGTCCAGCTTTTCGGATGGACGTTCTTTTCCATCGCCGCGTTTTCGGCGGCCAGCCCAAAGGCGTCCCAGCCCATCGGATGCAGCACGTCGAAGCCGCGCGCCCGTTTGTAGCGCGCGATGACGTCGCCCATCGTGTAGTTGCGGACATGGCCCATGTGAATGCGCCCCGACGGATAGGGGAACATTTCAAGAACATAATATTTCGGGCGGCCGCTCGGCTCGGGTGTCCGGAAAGTACCCCGGTCCTCCCACAGCTTCTGCCATTTCGGCTCGGCGGCGCGGGCGTTGTAGCGTGTGGACATGATCGTCGGCTGGTCCGTTTTCGCCCGGACCGCTAGCGGCTCTCGGCGGCCTCGATGGTGCTGATGCGAAGCTGGCGCGCGCGCACCAGAATGGCGTTTTCGATCTGTAGCGGCGTCGCGCCGGCGACCGCCGCGTCGACCCATTCGCCGGTGCCGTTTTCAGCCCTTGTCTGGCGGAAAACGGCCACTTTCACGCCGTCGGCGCGCAGCCGGCGGTCGAGAATATAGACCGTCACCTTGAAGCGTTCGCCGGGCGTTTTCGGGTCCTGGTACCAGTCGGTGATGATGACGCCGCCGAAAGGGTCGGCCGAGGCGAGCGGCATGAAGGCGATGGTGTCGAGCGAAGCGCGCCACAGGAAGCTGTTGACGCCGATACCCGAGCCCTGGTCCGCATCGCTGGAGCCGCCTCCGAACAGCCTCAGGCCGTCTTCGCCGAAAATCGATTCGCGCTGCTGCTCGCCGGTCGGATTGTTGGGGCCCCTGCCGATCGGCTGTCCCGGGAAATTCGAGGTTGAGGGGCCGCAGGCGGTCAGGCCGAGAATGGCGGCAAACGCCAGAGCGGCAGCGGCGCCACGGGCGCCCTTCATTCCAGTATTGGTCATCGATTTACGGCAAGCCTCTCGCGTTGCGCCTCTCTCATCCGCCCGCCGGTTCTTGCGCCATGGGCTTGCGGAGAGCAAGTAATTTCGCATGCCGGCCGCATCGCGCGGCCAGCGCATTTTCCATTTGTCGTGTGCCTTTATAGCGAGATAAAGCGGCGTCCCGCAATCTCGCTCGTCAGGGTGTTTCATTCGGGTCCGGCGCTTGTGTTGCGACGTGCCGACTGTTGCCCTCAAGGCACAGCCGCTGCAAACCACAATGCGGATTCAGCCGACGAATTTCGACGCTCGCCGACGCGGCAATCCGTGCTCGGAATCCGCATCGTTATTGAGTCGCATCACCGGCAAGGCGATTCCGCGTCCCCGCAATCGTTACCTTTCGTTAACCAAGTGGGGCCGATTTGTGCCCTTTGCGCAACATGTGCCGACATTCCTTCACGGCGCGGGCCGGTTCGCTTGACCGAAGGGGGCGATCAACGGATTAATCGGGTTACGCGCTCGGGGGGCAGTTTCAGTCGGCCCGGCGATGGACGCGGCCATGGGGGGTTTTTCCGATGGCTCGTGCGAATGGAACAGCTCTTAGCTGATACTGCGAGGAACACATGAAAAAGATTCTTCTTGGGACGACCGCTCTCGTCTCGGCCGGCTTGATCGCCGGTCCGGCGCTCGCGAGCGACCCGCTGACCGTCACGGTCGGCGGCACGGTCACGGCCGGCTTCTACGTCATCGACGGTGACAACACCGCCGGCGGCGCTCCGGTCAACGACACCGCCGTCAAGCTTGTCGCGCGCAACATCGACATCAACGCCGAAGGCACGCTCGACAACGGCATGGTCGCCGGTGTCCTCGCGACGATGTCGATCGGCGACGACTGGAACACGTCGTATGCGACGACCACCGTCACCGGCAACAACAACGAAGTGCGCATGCGCGAACTCTTCGCCTATCTCGAAGGCGGCTTCGGCCGGTTCGAAATCGGCGGCACCGATGGCGCAGCCTTCAAGATGCACTACACCTCGCCCTGGTTCGTGCCGGGCAACGGTGTCGACAGCCCGAACATCCTGAATGTTCCGTCGGCGGCGACCATCGGTCATCGTCACTCGACGTTCTCGCTGATGGCGGCCGACGCGAACAAGGTGACCTACTTCACCCCGCGCTTCGCCGGCTTCCAGCTCGGCCTGTCCTACACGCCGGACGTTAGCTACAATGGTCCGAATCCGAACGGTCTCGGTGCGCCGACCGCTGGTGCGGCGGCCGGTATCCGTATCGACGACGTTGTCGAAGTCGCGCTCAACTATGCCGGCTCGTTCGGCGGTGTCGACGTCGGTGCTTCGGCCTTCTATGTTTCCGGCGAGACGGCGCTGAATGTCGGCGCGTCCGATCCTCAGGAAATCGGCTTCGGTCTCAATCTCGGCATGTCCGGCTTCACGCTGGGCGGCGCCTGGTACGAGTCGGAAGACCTGGGCGTGACCTCGGTCCCGGTTCCGTCGGTCGCTGGTCTTGAAGAGGAAGTCTGGACCGTCGGTCTCTCCTATGCGACGGGCCCGTGGACGGTTGGTATCGCCTATCTCGAAGACGAGTTTTCGATTCCGGGCGCGAGCACCAAAATGACGACCTGGCAGACGGGCGGCGGCTACAACCTCGGCTCCGGTGTCGATATCGGTCTCGACCTGCAGATGAGCAAAGTCGAAAATACCGGTATCGGTGGTGCCGATTATGACTCCCTGTCGGGCGGTCTTGTCCTCTCGGTTTCGTTCTAATCGCTTCGGCGTCTAGATACGAACCTTCGATACATGGAGAGCGGGTGGCAACACCCGCTCTCTTTGTTTTTAGCGGCAGGCTTGCTAGAGATACGCTGGACGTGGCAAGGAGCTGTATAGAATGGGCGCGCTGATCTGGCTTGCCTCCTATCCGAAGTCCGGCAATACCTGGATGCGGAGCTTTCTGCACAATCTGTTCAGGAACGAGCCCAAGCCGATCGACATCAACGAGATTACCGATTTCTGCATCGGCGATTCAGGGGCGCAATGGTATTTGCGGCGCTCGGGAGGGCGGTCCGCCGCCGAGTTGACGGATGAGGAAATCGCCCGGTCGCGCCCGCTGGTGCATCGCGACTTTACGACGGTCTTTCCCGACTCGGTGTTCGTCAAAACGCATAATTATTTCGGTGAATGGTGCGGCGTGCCACTGCATACGATGGATGTCACGGCGGGCGGCATCTATGTACTGCGCAATCCGCTCGATGTCGCGATCTCCGTCAGCCATCATTTCGGCGAAACGATCGACGAGGCGATCGCCCATCTCGCCGACGACCAGACAGTCACGTCCGGCGATGAATCGCATGTCCCTGAAGTTCACCGCTCCTGGTCGACGCATGTAAAGAGCTGGACGGAACATCCGAGCCCGCAGCTTCTCGTATTGCGCTACGAAGATCTGCTGCTGAAGCCCCGGAAATATTTCAAGCGGGTGGCGAATTTTCTGGATTTAAAACCTTCGTCCGAACGTCTCGAACGCGCGATCCGCAATTCCTCCTTCAAGACGCTGAAGGCGATCGAGGAGAGGAAAGGCTTCAAGGAACGCTCGAAGAAGGCAGAAAGTTTTTTCCGCGAAGGCCGCGCCGAGCAGTGGCGCGAGGTGCTGACGCCCGATCAGGTCCGCCGCATCATTGCCGACCATCACGAACAGATGGCACGTTTCGGCTATATTCCGGAAGATTATCGGGATGCCGTTCCGGCCGCCGACGTGAAAGGACGGGACGCCACGGGCGTCGCGCGGGGCTGAGGGCCGGTATGGGCGCGTTGATCTGGCTTGCCTCCTATCCGAAGTCGGGCAATACCTGGCTCAGAACCTTTCTGCACAATTTGCTGCGCGACGCGCAGGAGCCGGTTCCGCTCGAAAAGCTCACCGATTTCTGCCTCGGTGAATCCTGGCTTTCCTGGATCGAGCCGCATGCGACGAAGCCGGTCGCGGCGCTGACGGACCCCGAAATCGCGCGATTGCGGCCTCTCGGTCAGGCCGACATGACCAAGGCGTTTCACGATTCCGTTTTCGTCAAGACGCATAATTATCTCGGTCAGTGGCACGGCGTACCGCTGCACAATATGGATGTCACGGCGGGTGGAATCTATGTCGTCCGGAATCCGCTCGATGTCGCGATATCCGCCCATCATCATTTCAACGCCACGCTCGACCGGACGATTTCCATCATGGCGCAGCCGATGGCGAGTTCTCCGCTCACAGACCAGCTCATGCCGGAAGTCTATTCGTCCTGGTCCGCGCATGTGAAAAGCTGGACGGCCCGGCCGTTTCCCCAATTGCTTGTGCTGCGCTATGAGGATTTGCTTGCCGATCCGGCAAAGCATTTCGGCATCGTCGCCGGGTTCCTCGGCCTTCAACCTTCGCAGGAGAGACTCCAGCGCGCCGTCCGAAATTCGTCGTTCGAAGTGCTGAAAGCGCAGGAGAAGCGCGACGGGTTTCGCGAGCGGCCGGAGCATGCCGCCGCCTTTTTTCGCGAGGGCCGCGCCGAGCAATGGCGCGAGGTGCTGACGCCCGCGCAGACACGCCGCATCATTGCCGACCATCATGAGCAGATGGCACGTTTCGGCTATATTCCGCCAGACTACGCCTGACGCTCAGTCGTGAAGAAAGCCGACCCCGGCCACGCCGGCCGCACCCGTACCCGCGAGGCGGCGTATGTCGGCGCCTGTGGCGATGCCACCCAGCGCATAGGGCGCCATGCCGAGTGTGCGGGCAAGGCGGGCGAGCTTTGCTAGTTTGACAATACCGAGCGCGACCGCATCGAGGTGGCTCGCCGTCGGAAAGACCGGCGAGATCAGAACCGCGGCGGCGCCGGCGCGCGCGGCGGCGTGGATGGCGGTTTCGGAATGCGCGGCCGCCGTAATCGCACCGTGTCCGTTTCCATAGGGACGGGTGAGCATCCGCTCGGGAAGATGCAGACCGTTTGCGCCCAGCCGGCGGGAGAGCATCGGCTCGCCGGCAATCAACAACAGGCAGTTCTTCGCCCGGGCGCGCGCCGCCAGCTGTTGCAGACTTGCAGCCGTCGCGCCACGGCCATAGGCGCGCCAGATGAGTGCGCATCCGGCGGGCAGTGCATCGAGCGCCTCCATAGGGTCCGGCAAGCGCGTGGCGTCGGTCATGCCGATCAGCACAATACCGGCGCGGCCGCCCGAAAGCCGCAATGCCGCGCGGTGCAGCGCGCGTGCCTGCGCGCTCCCGCTTCCCTTGCCGTAAGTGCTGCCTGCCACTAGCTTCGCTCCCATCCGCCGATTGCCCCGGGCAGAGCCGAGACTATGACAATGACCGCCTCAGATGCCAACGCGTCCGCCACCCGTCTCGCCGCCATTCGTCAGCGCATCGCCGGCGCGGCGCGCGAGGCCGGCCGGCCCACGCAGGATGTGACGCTGGTTGCGGTGTCGAAGACATTCGACGCGGAGGCCATCGTACCGTTGATCGACGCCGGTCAGCGCGTCTTCGGCGAGAACCGTGTGCAGGAAGCGGCCGCCAAGTGGCCGGCGCTGAAGGAGAAATATGCGGATATCGAACTTCATCTGATCGGTCCGCTGCAATCCAACAAGATCGAAGATGCGCTCAAGCTCTTCGACGTCTTTCATACACTCGACCGCGAAAAGTTGGCAGTGGCGCTGGTCAAGGCGCGCGACAAGGGCGCGGCGCTGCCCCGTCTGTTCGTTCAGGTGAATACTGGCGGTGAACCGCAAAAGGCCGGTATCGCGCCTGCCGATACGGATGCGTTCATTGCGCGCTGCCGCGACGAATGGAAGCTCGATGTCGAAGGGTTGATGTGCATTCCGCCGCTCGACGAGGAGCCGGCACTTCATTTCGCGCTGCTCGAAAAGCTGGCGCGCCGCAACGGATTGACGAAGCTCTCGATGGGCATGAGCGGCGACTTCGAAAAGGCGATCACGCTTGGCGCAACTCATGTGCGCGTCGGCAGCGCGCTGTTCGGCGCGCGCGCCTAGAGCCTCTCGATCCGCATTGCAGTCTGTGGCGTGCAGCGCGACAAGACTTTCAGCATGTCGGGAAGCCGCAGCGCGACGCAGCCTTCCGTCGGTTGCAGGATGCCGTCTTTCTCTTTGGCGAGATGAAAGAATATCGCGCTGCCGGCGCCGGGGCGCGGCGGGTCGTCATTGTGACCGAGCACAACGACGAGGTCGTAGAGATGGTCGTCGCGCCACATCGTCTCGGCGCCTGCCGGATAGGGCAGACGGACCGGCCGGTTGTATGCCGGGTCGCGCGGCGCATCGCACCAGCCGTCCTCACGCGCCGTTGGATGTGCCGGCAAGGCCGTTGCCGGCGTCGGCAGGCGATCCGGGCGGTATCTGAGCTCTCTGAGCGGGAAGGTGCCGACAGGCGTGCCGCCATCGCCTTCGCGTTTGTCGCTCACCAGTCCGGCGCGGCCAAGCGCGCAGGCAAATTCGAGCTCGTCCATGGTCAGCCGGCCATGCGGCTCGCCCGGTTTTGCGGTTACGTGAATTTCAGTTGAAGAGGCCATGGCAGCATTAATCTAGGCGGCGGCGGCTTGCCTTACCAGAGGGCGTCAGCGCGGGTGCTTCATGGCTTCGTATTTGTCGAGCGCCTGGTTCATGGCGCCCAAAAGATCGGACGGAGCGGCGTCGCCGTCATCGTCGGACGGACCCTCGATGTCGAGGCTCATGCGCGGCGCGGCGACGACGAAGCCCGGTTCCATCCCTGCAGCCTCTGTGTTTGAGGCGGCGATTTCAAGATTGTCGAACGAACCAATCAACGCGGCGAAAGCCTCCGGGCTCAGTTGCGGCAATCCGGCAGCCCCGGTGACGGGCGACGTGGTGGCGGTCTCGCGGCCGGGATTTCGGGGAACGATCGAAGCCGTCTGCTCGGCGGACGCATTGGCGCGGGCAAGCGCCAGCGTGTCCTCGACCGGCGCCGCGGCGGTGGCGGTTTCGGTGGCGGGTGTCTCCGCGTCGAAAATCGTCGCAAAGATCCGGTCGCCGATGCCTTGTTCGCCCGAACCGCCCGCGATGGCAAGGCTCGCCACCGAGGCGACCAGACCGATCGGGCCGCCGTAGAGCGCGCCGCCGGCGACGCGGGCATGGGCGCTGATCCGGTCGCCGGTCAGGCCACGGTAAATCTCGGAGACCACGGGAATGTGCTGGAGGGGGTTCAGCGTGTCGATCAAGTCGTTGAAACTGAGTTCGGGGCCTTCCGTCCGGCCCTCGCGGCGGGCCGCGCGCAGCTCGGCGAAGGCCGCCGAGGCCATGTTGTGCTTGCCTGCTGTCTGCGGCAGAGATGGGGCGAGTGCGTCGGTCATGCACCGTTTCTCGCAAGGGCCGGGCCAAGACAAAAATGCCGCCGACCGGCGCTTTTCGCGGCGGCGCGGAGCCACGGTTCTGCGCCCGGCGCGGCAAATTCTGCCTCCGCGGCAGATTTGGCGCTGGCGCGTTGGAGCTGGGGGCGAGCTATGGCAAACTCCGGCCCGCGCCCGGCTGTCCGGGCGGCATGCGTATCGGAAGCGACCAGAATGGCCAAGAAACCTCCCATTTCCGGTCCGGCCAAGGGGCCGGTCCTTGCGCCGCAAGCCGGCGTCCGGCCCACGGTCGGGCTGCCGCGCACAGCTTTCGGCGGGCCGGCGCCGACGGTTGGGCTGCCGCCTGGCGGGGGCGGTTTCCGGCCGGGCCTCGGGCGGGTCGGACAGGGCGAGCGGCCATCGCCGGCGGAAATTACCAAGGTACTGCAACTGGGGGGCGCGCATCTCGCCGCCGGCCGGCACGACCATGCCGGCCAGGCCGCGGCGCAAGTGCTGAAGTTCGAGCCGCAAAATCCTGATGCCCTGCATCTTCTGGGTCTTGTCGCGCTTAGAAAGGGCGACGCCGCCAACGCAGAGAAGCTGATCGCGGCCGCCGCCGCGCTGATGCCACGACATGTCAATGTCTGGGTGAATCTCGGAAATGCGCAACGCGAACAGGGAAAACTCGACGAGGCGCTTCTCGCCTATGGCCGGGCAGAGCTGCTCGATCCCGACAATCCCGAAATCTTTCTCAACCGCGGTCTGTTGTATCGGGACAACAGTCACGCACTGAGCGCATTGTCCAGCTTCAAGCGATTGATCGAGTTGCGGCCTCACGAAGCTTCGCCTTATCTCCGGTATGCCGAGGCTGCCAATGACCTCGGTCGATTTCAGGTCGCGTTGGAGTACTGCGACCTGGCGCTGGAGCGGCTAGAGACAACGCCCGTCGCTCTCATGATCTTCAAGGCTACGGCCTATGAAAGGCTCTCGGATTTCGGCAATGCCCTTGCGTGGGCCAGCAAGGCGTTGGCGGAGGACCCCAAAAGCGCCGCCGCGCTTCAGATTTTGTCGCGAGCAAGGCGGCGCAGCGCGAAAAATGAGCGAACGTTGCTCCTCGAACTTCGATCCGAACTTGAACAGGCGCAACCGTCGACGATGGCCGATCACGAGGCCCGTCTCGTCTATTCGGAGCTCGCGCAGATATGCGACCAACTGGGCGACGTCGACGCTGCATATGAATATTTTTCGTGTCAGAATCAAATGACATCGAGGTTGCCCGAGGTGCAACGAGTCGACCGCCGGCGCTTTACCGATGTCGTCGACCGGCTGATTGAGGTGTTCGATACGAAGTTCGTTTCAAGCTGGACGAAGCTGCCCGAAATATCCGTTGAGCCGACGCATGCTGCCGCTCCGGTGTTCCTGGTTGGGTTTCCGCGCTCGGGAACGACGCTGCTAGATCAGATTCTCGATGCACATCCCCAGGTGCAGGTGATCGAAGAGAGGCCCATGCTTCTTGCCGCACGACGAATGTTTCCGGACTATCCCAACGATCTGGCGGGACTTACCGAAGAGCGCCGCAGGGAAGTTCGCGGCGTGTATTGGGATGCGATGCGCGGCGAGGGCGCGGACCTCGCCGGCCGGACCGTTGTCAACAAAATGCCGCTCGACATAGTTCATGCTGCACTCATTCACAGAGTCTTTCCGGAGAGCCGCATTGTCTTCGCATTGCGCCATCCGGCCGACTGTGTTCTCTCCTGCTTCATGCAGGATTTTGTACCAAATGCGTCAATGCTCAACTTCCTGACGATGGAGGGTTCAGCAAATCTCTACGACCGTGTGATGACAATCTGGAGCAAATACGAGGCACTGCTGCCGCTGAACGTTGCCCGTGTTCGTTATGAGAACCTGGTTTCGGATCTGCGTGCGGAGGTTGAGCCCGTGTTGCAGTTTCTCGGCCTGCCATGGCACGAGGCCGTCAGTGATCCGGCGGCACACGCGTTGAAGCGCGGCACGATCCGTACGCCATCCTATTCGCAGGTGACGCAGCCGATCTATTCGAGTGCGACCGACCGCTGGCGGCGATATGACAAGCATCTGCGGCCCGTCATATCCATTCTCGAACCGCACATCCAGCGCTTCGGCTATTCCCTCTGAAGGACACATGATCGGTATCAAGAAAATTCTCGTGGTCGACGACGACGATGCGCTGCGGACAGCGCTTGTCGAACAGCTCGATCTCCATGAAGAGTTTACTTGCGTGACGGCGCCGACGGCGGCGGCCGCGCTCGACTGCGTTCGCTGCGCGCATGTCGATCTGGTGCTGCTCGATGTCGGCCTGCCCGACATGGACGGACGGGAAGCGTGCCGGTTGATGCGCAAGGCCGGCGTCAAGGCGCCGATCATCATGCTGACAGGCGCCGATACCGATTCCGACACGATACTCGGTCTCGATGCCGGCGCGAACGATTATGTGACCAAGCCGTTTCGCTTCGGTGTGTTGCTGGCGCGTATCCGCGCGCATATGCGCAGCCACGAGCAGAGCGAAGACGCCGTGTTCAAGGTCGGCCCCTATTCGTTCCGGCCGAGCGCAAAGGTTCTGGTGGACGCGCAGGACAAGAAGGTGCGTTTGACCGAAAAGGAAACGGCGATCCTCAAATATCTCTATCGCGCGGGCGCCAAGGTTGTCGGGCGCGATGTGTTGCTGGCGGAAGTCTGGGGCTACAATTCGGGCGTCACGACGCACACGCTCGAGACGCATATCTACCGGTTGCGGCAGAAGATCGAGAAGGATCCGTCGAACGCCGAGATCCTCGTTACCGAAACGGGCGGTTACCGGCTGGTGCCTTGAAAAGGATCGCATGGGAAGGAACGGGATGGCGGACGACGCGCTTCTGGTGGCCGAGAGGTTTTTCCGCGCCGTCGAAACGGGCGACACCGACGAGGTGGCGCGCGTCTATGCGCCCGACGCGCGCATCTGGCACAACTTCAGTCAGGTGGAACAAACGGTCGAGGAGAATCTCAAGGTTCTGCGCTGGATGGCGCGCAAGCTTCCCGGACGGCGCTACGATGTCCTCAGGCGGGTCGTCATTCCCGGCGGTTTCATGCAGCAGCATGTGGTCAGGGGAACGCTTGCCGATGGATCGGAATTTGCGATGCCGGCCTGCGTTGTCTGTCTCGTCGAGAGTGGACGCATTGCGCGCCTTGAAGAGTATCTCGACCCGGCCCAGGCGGCGGTGCTTTCGGCCTAGTCTCCCTCGACGCGCGCGGTGGGGCGATAGGCGACGATGAATTGCGGCGGCATGCGCGTCGCGCGGCCGCTTTCGATGTCGATGCAGACGAAATCCGTGAGACCGCGCAGCAAGGTTGCGCCGGTTTCGGCGTTGACCATCTGGAAGCGGCGGCGCAGCCGCAAACGCCCATCATTGCCGGTGATCCAGGTGGCAACGAGTATGCGCTCGCCTTCATGGCTCGCCGCCAGATATTCGAGCTCATGGCGGCGCACGACCATGCCGCGGTTGAGGCGCTTGTAGTAGGGGAAATCGATCCCCAGCGCTTTCGAATGCTCCCAAGCGGCTTTCGCCATCCAGCTCAGATAGACGACATTGTTCGTGTGCTGAAAGTCATCGATGTGGCGCGGCTCGACCTCGACTTCATGGATGAAGGGGTCGGGCCAGTCCCAGGCGATCGGGGAGGTCGGCGAGGCCATGCGGATGCTCCATTTCGGGGTTCGCACTTCTTAGCGGCGCAGCCGCGCAAGCGCAAATCGGGACTTTGGTGCAGGCCCGTGCCTCCGCTATGCTCGGTCCATGAGCCTTGAACCCGCCATTGCGATGCTGAAGCGCCTTGAGCTTTTTTCGGGCCTCGATCCGGTGCGGCTCGAGGTCGTCGCGTTTACCTGCGAGCGGCGTGAATATGCGCCGGGCGCGACGCTTTTCGATGCGGGCGACGAGGCCGATTGCGCTTATCTCATTCTCGATGGCGAGGCTGCGATGCTGGCGCGCGACGAGAGCGGTGCGGCGCAGGCGCTCAGGCTTGACAGGGGCGATCTCATCGGCGAAACGGCATTGTTCGATGAGACGCGGCGGATGACGACGGTACGGGCGGTTTCGTCGCTGCAAACCTTGCGGATCGGGCGCGACATGTTCCAGCGGCTGATCGGCGAATTTCCGGAGATGGCCGGCGCGGTCGCGGCGCGGCTTGCCGGGCGGCTGGCGGTTCTCGGGCAGGAACTTTCGGCGCTGGGTGACCGGCTTGACGCAAATACGAACAAAATGAAAAAGAGCAGGAGTGCGGATGAGTGAGCGTCAGGTGGAAGCAAAGCGCGACTGGCCGCCGAACATACAGGCGGTGTTCAAGCGGATGGCGCCGGCGAGCCGGTATCTCGGGCTCGAAATTCTCGACGCCGATCGCGAGGCGCGCATCGTGAAGGTTGCGTTCAACGCCGGGCCCGAACTCTGCAACATGTGGGGCGGCATCCAGGGTGGCATGGTGGCGGCGATGCTCGATGATGTGATGAGCCTTGCCGTCGGTCTCGATCTCGAATGGGGCCAGATTTCGCCGACGCTCGAACTCAAAGTCTCAATGCTGACGCCGGCGCGGCCGGGCCGCATTCTCGGCGTGGGCCGCGTCATCAAGCGCGGCAAGTCGGTCGGCTTCATCGAAGGCGAATTGACGTCGGAAGACGGCAAGCTCATCGCGACGGCAAGCTCGACGGCAACTTTCGTGACGTTGAAACGAAAAGACGCACCAGCGGAAAGCAGCGCTCAGGCGTAGGCTTTCTTCGCGAAGAAGGTGCGCGCCTCGGGCGTCAGATGTGTGTTGAACAGTGCGAAGTGATGGCGAATACCGGCATTGAGCGCGGCCTTGTCGAGTTTCACGACGCGGCGCGTCTCGCGCAGGAAGCTCGGCCAGTAGCGAATGACCATCCACACATTGTCGGCAAGCGCGGTCAGTTCGTCGTCCGGCATGTCGAGATGTTTTGCTTCGATCATGTGACGGAAGAAACGCACCAGCATGTTCGTCGTCGTTTCATAGATGCGGTGAACGCGATCCTCGAGCTCGGGCGAGGTGCGTCCATATTCGGCCTGGTCGCGATAGAGAAACTGATAGGTCCAGACTTCCTCGAAGACCAGGCGATTGAACAGCGCGTAGGATTCGAGCACCGTGTCCGGTGTCGAGGCGATGGCGAGGCGTTTATCGATCAGTACAAAGAGCGCCAGTTGATGGGCGCGCACCAGATCGCGCTTGGTGCGGAAGTGATACCAGAGGTTGCCTTCCGAGATGCCGACCTCGTCCGAAATGCGCGCCGTCGTGACCGCGTCGTAGCCGTTTTCGTTGAAGAGACGCAGGCTCGTGGCCAGGATCCGGTCCTTGGTTCTGGCGGGCGTTTGACCGGCTTTGGCGGGCTTTGTCATCGATCTGTCACTGAACTGTCAAAAAACTGTCATCGATCTGTCGCGCGCGGACGCAGCGGCAGACTTGTCCCCTGGTTATCCCCGCCCGAAGCTGCCCTCTTGCAGGAATAGGGTCAATACCCTAATGTGGGGCATCTACCCTAATAAAAGACCGGCGTGGCGGAGCCCCAACTTCACCCCGCAAAATCGGCAACGGTAGGAACCCCAGGAGCGGGCGCGCGGCGAGGCCTTCACCCCCGAGGCTGGCCCCCCCAGCTAGAGCCTCAGCGTCGCGATTACCGGCGCATGATCCGACGCCCGCTCCCACCCCCGCGCTTCCTTCAGAACTTTCATTGCGGTCGGCGCGTCGGCGAGCGCCGGCGTCACCCAGATGTGATCAAGGCGGCGGCCGCGATCGGCGGCCAGCCAGTCCTTGGCTCGGTAGCTCCACCAGGAATAGAGCTTTTCGGTGTCGGGCACGAAGCGGCGCATCACATCGACCCAGTCATGCGAGGCGTAGAGCTCGTTCATCAGATCGACCTCGACGGGCGTGTGGCTGACGACCTTCAGCAATTGCTTGTGCGACCAGACATCGTGTTCGAGCGGCGCGATGTTGAGATCGCCGACCAGCACCATGCGATTTTTCGATTTCGTCTTGTGACCTTCGTAGAGCCGCGTCATCTCGCGGACGAAATCGAGCTTGTGGGCGAACTTCTCGTTGATTTCGGGATCGGGCTCGTCGCCGCCGGCCGGCACATAGAAGTTGTGGACACGCAAGCCGCCCGGAATGTCGAGATCGGCGGCGAGATGGCGGCAATCGCCCTTCCCGCAGAACTCGCGCGCCTCGGTTTTCTTGAAGGGGATGCGGCTCGCTATGGCGACGCCGTGATAGCCCTTCTGGCCGTTGATCGCGACATGTTCGTAGCCGGCTTTCTTGATCGCCTTCAAGGGAAAGGCGTCGTTGACGCATTTGATTTCCTGCAGGCACAGAACGTCGGGCTTTTCCTGCTTCAGCAGGCGTTCGACGAGCTCGATCCGCAGGCGGACGGAATTGATGTTCCAGGTGGCGATTTTGAGGTTCACGGGGCTTGTTCCGGTGTGGCGTCGGGGTTTCAGAAAATGTTGAGCGTCAGCCCGGCAATGCCGATGGGCCAACGACCGCGCGCGAAAAGCGAGAACTTGCGGCGGAAGGGATGGTCGATCTCGGCCTCGACGATCAGCGCCAGCGCCGCACCATGCGCCGCATGAAGGGCAGCGCCGGCGGCGGCGTTCAACAATTCCTCGTCCTCGACCTCCCAGAAGGCGGCCGCGTCGCGCACCGCGCTGCCGATGCGCTCGCCGAGCAATGCCGAGACATGCGTCATCGCGATCGTCAGGCCATCTTCGCTCAAGCGTTCGAGCGCGTCGGACGAAAGGCTCGCGCGCAGGCCCTCCTCCGCTTCCCAATGCACGGGATCGAAATCGAGCGTCGCGGCGGCGTCGGCGGCTTCGGCCCAGTCGCGCAGGCGGGCAACCTCGGCGTCTGGAAAGCCGAGACCGTCGAGCCAGGAGCGCGCAAGCGCCCGCGTCTCGGCGTCGAGCGGACGGCCGAGCTTCGAGAACCACGGCATGTTGACCGCTTCCTCGGCAAAGATGCGCAGACCGGAGAGAATCGGAATCTCTTCCTCGAGCCGCGTCAGTTCGGCGTCGGAAATGGTCAGATGCGGTTCGCCGGGTTCGTCGAAAGGGCGCGGCATGAATTCTCAAGGTTTGTGGAAATGGCGGCGCGAGTCGCGCGGACGCAGCTTAGCCGCATATGCGGTGCGCACAAAAAAGTTGCGCCCCGCCTGGGGGGAGGCGAGGCGCAACCGCGCTGTTCGCGCGTGGCGCCGGGAGGGGAAAGACCGGCGCTAAAGGGGCCTGAAGCGCCGCGGCGGGTGAGCGGGGGGCAGGTCACCCGGGCGGCATAAAGCTCGGCCCTTATAGAAATCTAGATAGGTGCGGCCCGGCCGGGCTTCAATACGCTTTGTTTACACAGGTAAACTGTGGATTAATGCCGCCGGAGATACCCGAAAACGGCAGGAATCCGCTCTTTTCGGTTCGATTCCCGGCCGCCAGCAGCCCATGCGGCAAACGGCCGCATGAGGCGCGCGGCAGCGGTCAGACGACGCCGAGGTCTTTCGCCGTCAGGTCGAGGCAGCGGCGGGCGAGTGCGAAAAGCTCGTCGGTTTCGCTCTCGGTGATCGTCAGCGGCGGGCTCAGGACCATGGTGTCGCCGATGGCGCGCATGATGAGGCCGTTCGAGAAGCAGTGATTGCGGCACTGCGCGCCGACCGTGCCGACATCGGGAAACTTGCCGCGGGTCTTCCGGTCCTTGACGATTTCGATGGCGCCGAGGAGGCCGACGCCGCGCGTGCCGCCGACCAGCGGATGGGCGTCGAGTTCGGCGAGGCGCTTCTGGAAATGCGCGCCGGTGGCGCCGCCCGCCTTCTCGACCAGCTTTTCTTTCTGCATCAGCTCAAGATTGGCGAGCGCCACGGCCGCCGCGACCGGGTGGCCTGAATAAGTGTAGCCATGCGCCATCTCCTCGTCGGAATTGAAGAGGACGTCGCCGACCCGCGAACCGACGCCGACAGCGGCGATCGGCTGGTAGCCGGACGACAGGCCCTTGGCCATGTTGATCATGTCGGGCTCGATGCCATAGGTATCCGAGCCGAACCAGTTGCCGGTGCGGCCGAAGCCGCAGATCACTTCGTCGATATGCAGGAGCACATCGTATTTGCGGCAGATGCGCTGGATCTCGGCCCAATAGTTCGCAGGCGGAATAATCAGCCCGCCGGCACCCTGAACGGGCTCCGCGACAAAGGCCGCGACGTTTTCAGCCCCGAGTTCGAGGATCTTGTCTTCAAGGCTTTTTGCCGCGAAAGCGCCATGCTCTTCCGGCGTGCGGTCGCCGCCTTCGGCGAACCAGTCCGGGCATTCGACATGGACGAAGCCCGGCAGAGGCAGGTCGAATTGCGGATGAAGATGCGGCAGGCCCGACAGCGAGGCGGCGGCCAGCGTGACGCCGTGATAGGACTTCTTGCGGGCGATGAAGGTTTTCTTTTTCGGCTTGCCCATCAGGTTCCAGTAGTAGCGGATCAGCTTGATGGCGCTGTCGTTTCCTTCGGAGCCGGAATTCGCAAAGAAGAAACGGTCGATGCCTTTCGGGCATACTTCCGACAGTTTCTGCGACAGCTCGGCGGCGTAGGGGTTCGTCGTCTGGAAGAAGCTGTTGTAGTAAGGCAGTTCCTTCAGCGCCTTGTAGCCGGCTTCCGCCAGCTCCTCGCGGCCATAGCCGACCTGCACGCACCAGAGCCCGGCCATGCCGTCGATCAGGCGCTTGCCTTCACTGTCGTAGAGATAGACGCCCTCGGCGCGGGTGATGACGCGGGCGCCGGTCTGGGCGAGGTCCTTGTGCGTCGTGAAGGGGTGGAGATGATGGGCGGCATCCATCTCCTGCCAGCGTTTGGTCTGGTTCGAGATCGCGGCGGATTGCGACATGGGAATTGCTCCGTGTTCCGAATGAAAGAGATATGCGGAAGGACGCGCCTTTTTACTGAGCATGATCTTGTCCGAAAACCGGCATCCACTTTTCGGGATCATGCTCCGGCGCGCGGAGCGGCTCTAGGGATTGTAGCCGATGCGGGCGCAGAGGATCAGCAGCTCGCGCTTGGCGAGACGCATCCTTGCGGCATGTGTAAAGGCATCGCTGGTCATGGGGCGAGTGTAGGTAAATTTTTCGCTGAAAACCAGCGCCTTACATACCGGAAGTCAGGTTCTGAATTTTGAGAAATCATCTACCAGAAAGGGAGAAAACTTCTCATTTGGGTACTCTTTGCGCTGATTGATGTTCTTGTCCAGCTTCGTGCCATTGAGCCAAACAGTCCTCTTTCCGGCATTTTTCCCATTTTTGTTTGGCTTGGTAAGACGAATGAATTCAGCAGATGAAATTACCCATGTCTTGTCCATCCGTTCGGAATAGAGGACGAAGTAATAGTTGGGCCGCACAGTTTCGTGTTGAATAGCGGCGAACAGACCGGCGCTTCCAAGCTTTACGGTGTTTGAACGCGCCTTGATCTGAAACTCAATGATAGTGCCGTCGTTCTTCCGGACAATTGCGTCAATTCCGTCGTCATCTACCAACGGAACGTAGACATCCAACCCGTCCTTCAACATACGGCCAATAATCCAGTACTCAATTCGACG
This sequence comes from Parvibaculum sp., assembly GCA_019635975.1. Classification (GTDB taxonomy): domain Bacteria; phylum Pseudomonadota; class Alphaproteobacteria; order Parvibaculales; family Parvibaculaceae; genus Parvibaculum. Next base: position 24,961 of record JAHBYM010000023.1, read on the forward strand.
ACCAAAGCCGGCAGAGTGTCTGAAGATTGAGCTCAAGCGACTTTTCTCCCCCCGATTACCTCACACGTTCAGCAACAAATGCTCGCGCTCCCAGGCGGAAATTACCTGCTGATAGGCTTCGTGTTCGGTCAGTTTGACGTCCATATAGACCTGCACGAAATCCTGGCCGAGCACTTCCTTCAGTTCGGAGGAAGTACGCAGATTGTCGAGCGCGTCGAGGAGGTGGCGCGGCAGGGCGTAGCGCTTGCTGTCATAAGCGTTGCCGGTCATTTCCTTGGTCGGCTTCAGGTCGTTCGTCATGCCGATGTAACCGCAGGCCAGCGACGTGGCGATGGCGAGATAGGGATTGGCGTCGGCGCCGGGCACGCGGTTTTCGATGCGCCGCCCGTTGCGCTTGGCTTCGGGCACGCGCAAGCCCACCGTGCGGTTCTCGTGGCCCCAATGGGTGTTGATGGGGGCCGCGTGGTCGCGGACGATGCGGCGGTAGGAATTGACGTTGGGGGCGATCAGCGCCATCGCGTCGGGCAGGAATTTCTGCAGGCCGGCGATATAGGCGAGGAAGAGCTTGGTGTCCTTGCCCTGCTTGGTTGCGAAAAGATTGTCGCCGGATTCATTGTCGACAATCGACTGGTGAATATGCATCGCGCTGCCGGGCTCGCCCTCATAGGGCTTGGCCATGAAGGTCGCATAGATGCCGTGGCGCAACGCGGCCTGACGCATGGTGCGCTTGAAGAGGAAGGCCTGATCGGCGATTTCGAGCGGGTCGCCGTGATCGAAATTGATCTCGACCTGGGCGGCGCCCGATTCATGGATCAGCGTGTCGATGTCGAGATCCTGCGCCTCGCAGAAATCGTACATGTCCTCGAAGATCGGATCGAACTCGTTGACCGCGTCGATGCCGTAGGATTGCCGCGCGGTTTCCTGGCGGCCGTTGGCGCCGACAGGGGGCTCCAGCGGATAGTCGGGGTCGATGTTCTTCGCCGCCAGATAAAATTCGATCTCGGGGGCGACGACCGGCTGCCAGCCCTTCTCGTCGAACAGCGCCAGCACGCGCTTCAACACGTTGCGCGGCGCGATCGGCACCGGGCGGCCGTCGCGGTAATTGGCGTCGCAGATGATCTGCGCGGTCGGCTCGTCGTACCAGGGCACGACGCGCACGGTGGCCGGATCGGGATCGAGAATGATGTCGGGTTCGATGTCGCCCAGAAAGTCGCTGTCGATATAGTCGCCGGTGACGGTCTGGCCGAAAATCGATTCCGGCAGCTTCAGCGAACGCTCGGTGAGGCCGGCGACGAACTTCCGTGTCGGGATGATCTTGCCGCGCGCGATGCCGGCCATGTCGGAGACCATGCATTCGACCTCGGTGATGCGGCGGTCCTTAAGCCACTTGACCAGATCTTCCGTGCTGCCGACCGTCTCCGTCTTCTCCTCGCCCATCGCCATGGGACACCTTGCTTTCCTGTGTGGACTTGTTGTTCGCGGCCGCCTCGCGCACCGCGTCTCCGAATGCCCGGAAAAGTTTTTGCGAGACCGGGTTTTCCCAGTAACGCCATTCCGGGTGCCATTGCACGCCGAGCGCGAAACCTTTCGCGCCGGTCACGCGCACCGCCTCGATCGTGCCGTCCGGCGCGCGGCCCTCGACGGTGAGGCCGGGCGCGAGCTTCGCGATGCCCTGACCGTGCAGCGAGTTGACCTCGATCTTCGCGGCGCCGAGCAGGCCCTCGAAGACGCCGCCGGCCACGAGCGTTATCTCATGGGCGGGGCCGTATTGAATTTCGAGCGGGTCGTCTTTCCCCTCGCGGTGGTCGAGGCGCGGCGCAAAACCTTGCTCGCCCGGCTCCTCGTGAATGTGCTGATGCAGCGTGCCGCCGAAAGCGACGTTCAGTTCCTGAAAGCCGCGACAGACGCAGAAGAGCGGCACGGCGCGCGCGACACAGGCGCGGATCAGATCGAGGGTCAGCGCGTCGCGCTGGCGGTCGAGCAGCACGCCCTCGCGCGGATGGGCGCCGCCGTAAAGTTCGGGATGGACGTTGGAATGCGAGCCGGTGAGGAAGATGCCGTCGCAAAGCGCGAAGATTTCCTCGAGGTCGGCGGCGCTGTCCAGCGGCGCGCGCGGTACCGGCAGCAGCACGGGCTGACAATCGGCGCCGCCATCGACGGCGGCGATGTATTTTTCGCCGACCGCATGAAAAGGGTGCGGACCCAGCATCTTGACGTCGCAAGGCACACCGACAATGGGCCGGCGCCGCGCGGGATTTGGGGATTTTCGGGTCATGCCCCGTCAAATTACCACGCCGGACCCCTGAAAGGTCAAGGTACTGGCTTTTGCGGGGATGCGGCGCGTGTGGAAGATAATCGACGGAACGTCGCCTTACTGCCGCCCGCCGATGGCCGGGCGCTGTTCGTCGCGCAGGGTGAAGAGCGCATTGTCGGCGCGGATGCCCGACTGGACATTGCGCAGGGCAACGGTCGTTTGCAGGCCTTGCGCGTCGGTGACGACCCATTGGCGAAGCTGCATGTTGGGCTGGTCGAACACCAGCGTGATCTGGCCGGGGGCCTCGCCCGCGCGGTCGGCCAGCGTGATCAGCAGCGCGCCGGGCTGGCTTTCGACATTGAGCACGCGGGCGGTCTTTGCGAGATCGACATTGGCGGCGAGAAAGAGGCTCAGCGGCGTCGAGGCGATGGGGTAGCGCTGCGCGGGCGAGGAACTGTCCTTGACCGCGACCCAGGTGCCGTCGGCGACAACCAGCAAATTGTCCGGGGGCTGATATTCGAAACGCAGGCGGCCCGGCCGGCGCAGATAGAACTTGCCCTCGGCGACCGAACCGTCGGGGCCGAGCTGCAGGAAATCGCCCTGCATGTTTTCAAGCGCCGCCAGATAGGCGCTGGCATCGTCGAGCGCCTGTTCGTCGCTCGATGTCGAGATGGCGGCGTCCGCCGCCGCTTCGGCGCGCGCCGTTCCGCCACTAACAAAGGCGACGATCAACATGCCGATGCCGACAGCGGCGGCTGCGAACAGCATGCCCTGACGGCGGCGGTGATTTTGGTCGAGATTGCTCATGGCAATAAACATGGACGGCCTTTGTGGCAAAATGTGGCGCCCGTTAAGGCGTTTTGGCGGCATATTCTTATGGGAACCTTAACGGCGAAACGGCGCGAATCCGTCGTTTCGTCAGTGGTCGCCGACCAGAACCTCGCGCTTTCCCTGATGATTGGGCGGGCTGACGACGCCCTGTTCTTCCATAAGTTCGATCAGGCGCGCGGCGCGATTGTAGCCGATCTGCAGGCGGCGCTGGATGTAGCTTGTCGAGGCGCGCTTGTCGCGCGCGACGATCGCCACCGCCTTGTCGTAGAGATCGTCGCCGGAACCCGGGTTTTCGAAGGCGAAGGGATCGCCGCCTTCGTCGTCTTCGGCGGTGATCGCTTCGAGATATTCCGGCACGCCTTGCTTCTTCAGGAAGGTCACGACCTTCTCGACTTCCTCGTCGGAAACGAAAGGCCCGTGGACGCGGCG
>JAHBYM010000230.1 GCA_019635975.1 Parvibaculum sp.
GTGGGCGCAGAATAGCACGGGCGGCGCGCGCGGCGGCGGCGCGCGATTGTCACAATCGGAAAATGGCGGAATTCCGCCCTTTCGCGACATGCCGTTCGGACTGTCATCGAACTGTCAAAAAACTGTCACAAACGGGGATATCTTTGCTCCGTGTACGGATGAATGAGAAAACTTGTCCCGGTTTCGGCGGGTACGAGATGGGGTGGCGCGAGGTGACGGGCGCGAAAAAACTTATCCCCGGTTTTGGCGGGTGGGCGGAGGCGGGAGATCGAGTCGCGCGGCGCGCGCCGCCGGCGCATGCGCATGCCGCCTTGTCTCCACACGCATGCCACGCCTGGAACGGCATGCCGCTCCAGGCTTTTTGATTTTCGGCCGGTTTTGCGAAAAACCGGCATCCACTTTTTCGCACGACGCTCTAGCATGACGCCCATGAACCGCCCGACCGGATATGAACCGCTCTACGCGCTCAAAGCCGTTGCGCCCGATGTCTGGATTGCCGATGGCGGCTGGATCCGGTTTTACGGCGTTCCGTTTCCGACGCGGATGACCGTGATCCGGCTCGCGGGCGGCGGCCTGTGGCTGCATTCGCCGATCGGCAACGTCGACGGTCTTGCCGATGCCGTGGCGGCGCTCGGGCCGGTGCGGCATCTGGTGGCGCCGAACTGGATTCATTATGCTTGGGTGCCCGAGTGGCAGGCGCGCTTTCCACAGGCCACGACATGGGGCTGCCCCGGCGCCGCCGAGCGGGCGGCAAGCCGGGGGATGCATCTGGCGCTCGATCACGAGCTTGGCGACGCGCCGCCCGGCGCCTGGGCGGGCGAGATCGACCAGCGGCTCGCCCGGTCCGGCTTCCATCGCGAAGCGGTGTTCTTTCACCGCGCCAGCCAGACGCTGGTGCTGACCGACCTGATCATGAATTTCGAACCGGCGAAAATGCCGTGGTGGACAAGGCCGCTGCTGCGGCTCGGCCGGGCCTGCGATCCCGACGGGCGGATGCCGCGCGACATCGCCATGGGATTTCTTCCGCAGGCGGAGCATCTGCGCGATGTGGTGGAGGCGATGATCGGCTGGGACCCGGCGCGCATCGTCATTGCGCATGGCCGCTGCTACGACCGCGACGGCACGGCGGAACTGCGGCGCGCATTCCGGAGCGTGATGTGAGGCGGGCTTGCGCGCGGAGGCGCGGCGGCCGCTGCTCTCCGGCCTAGCCGGAAAGGCGGGCGATCACCTTGATCTCGAAGTCGAAGCCCGCGAGCCAGGTCGCGCCGACCGCCGTCCATGTTGGATAAGGCGGCGCGGCGAAAATCTCCTGCTTCACCTTCATGAGCGTCTCGAACTGGTTTTCAGGGTCGGTGTGGAAACTGGTCACGTCGACAATGTCGTCGAAATCGCAGCCCGCCGCCTTGAGCGTCGCCTCGAGATTGGCGAAAGCGAGCCGGACCTGGCGCTCGAAATCGGGCTCGGGCGTGCCGTCGGTGCGGCTGCCGACCTGACCGGAGACGAAAAGAAGATCGCCGGAGCGGATCGCCGCCGAATAGCCATGCGCCTCGTAGAGGGCGTGGCGGCCGGCCGGGAATACGGGATCGCGTTTGGGCATGGGGGAGTCCTTTTTCGAGGGCTTGCGGTGGTAGGCGCGGATGCTCCGTGTACCGCGCGGTTCGCGGGGGCGTCGGGCTCTCCGCCCGCTTCGCGGGCGCCTCGCCTGAGAAAGCTGCCGGCTTTTTCACATAGGAACGGCGCGGACGGCGCACAAGATGCGCGGCGGGGCAGCGCAATCCAGAATCGGCGAACTCAGTGCGCGCGGCTTCCGGGTTGCTTCGTCGCTTCGCTCCTCGCAATGACGAATAAGGGGAGAAGGAAGACGTGGATGGCCCGAATAAATCGGGCCATGACGCTTTTGGTGGATATGAAGCGGGTACGGGCGGCGGCGCGCGCAACAAGCGCGCGCCCCTGCGCTATTTCCGCGGCCACTTTGGAAACCGACCACCTGTGGAGCCCATATAGGCAGTGACGACAACTAACGTGCCAAGTGAGATGGCAATCCAATCGCCCCACTCCATACCAGACTTGTACGGATAAAGCGCAGACCAAACCAACGTCAATACGAGTAGCGAGAGCACGAAGACGCCCATGATTTTATAACCGCGCCGCCTCAGAAACCGGTTGTACTCCTCCAAAAACTCGTTGGGGCCCATGCTCGCATAGGTGCTGTTCGGCGCTTCACGCTTGATGCGTTCGTAGTTGGCGGCGGCCACCCTGCTCGCGCGCTCCTCCGTTTTTCGGCGCCCTATGGACGACAGGATCGCCAATAGCACCAAAGCCAAAAGAAAAAGAACAATGAACAGAAGCATTACCTCCCCCTACCTTCCTATCGAGTCACGAGCACCGCATTGCGGCTCCATAGGCTCTTCATGACTCCCCCCATTGGGCTTGCGAGAAAACGCCGGTGCTTACTGAGCGAGTTCCTGCTCGCACTGCATTCCGGCGCGGGCGCCTTCCAGCGATGTGTGGTTGCTGATTTTCGTCAATTCAGCCACCGACATGCCAGCCTTCTCAGCGGCTTCCTCTGCCGTAGTTGCGCCATCAATCGCCACCAAGAGCGTCACCCACGCTGAATAATCTGCCTTACTGAGGTTGGTCTTCATCCTGTCGAAGACGCATTCGCACATTGCATCGTCGCCGCCCACCTGAGCGCAGTTCGACATGCTCAGCTCTTTAGCGCGGGTCTCGTCGGCGGCGGTGTAGGTCGCCTGCTCTTCGCCGCAGGCGGCGAGTGCGAGCGTACCAAACGCCACAGCCAGAACTTTGAGGCCCAGCGGCTTGCCTTTCATCATGTGAGATTTCATCCGTAGACCTATGGGTAGTGTGTTCGCCTGAACACGGAACGTTGGAAAATGGAGTTACAGAGTTCTCAATTTCGTCACACAAATCAACCCCCCAAATTTCCCATTTCCGTTTTCGAGCGCCGGCGGTCCAGCTTGCGTTCCTCCGTACCAGTCGCATCGGCGTGAATGCCGTTGTCGCCATGTCCGCATCGCCCAGCCAGCGCTGCAGCGATTTGCCGGATCGAGCGGCCTTCGCCACGTTGGCGGGCGATCTCGCATCAGTCTTCGAAAGCGAATTGCTTGTATTTGCGCCCCATCGCAAGACTTCAAGATGGTGTTGCACTTCGTTTGTGATTTCAGAGGCCCCAATCTCTGGTGCCCTTGCCGCAGGGGACGCGGTCTTGCATCGCCATTTCCGCCATGTGCAATCGCTCTTGCTGAGGGAACCACCCGCCCGCGCGGCGCTCGTTCGCGCGACGAAGAAAGTGAAGACGTGGATGGCCCGAATAAATCGGGCCATGACGTTTTTGGGGGTTGGGGGCACGCGAAGGCGCGAAGAAGGTAAGGAAGAAGGGGTTCACGCGGAGACGCAGAGGCGCGGAGAAGAGAAGAAGAAAAAGATTTCACGCGAAGGCGCGAACGAGCCCGCCTATTCG
>JAHBYM010000231.1 GCA_019635975.1 Parvibaculum sp.
CCAAACAACAACTTAGAGCCTTTCAGTGTTTCCACGAAACACTGAAAGGCTCTAGGAAGCCTTCAATCCCGCCGTTTTTTCGGCATCGATCGCGCGCAGCAGCGCCCGGTTGTGCTTGTGGTTGGAGCAGAAGGCCGTCACCTTCCCGATGATGGGCCCGCCGCCCAGCGAAAGGTCGCCCACGAGATCGATGATCCGGTGGCGCAGGAATTCGTCGGGACTTTTCAAGCCCCCCTTGTTCAGCACCCGGTCCTTGTACATCAGCAGCGCATTGCCGAGCGACGCACCGCGCACCAGCGGGATCAGCCGCAGCTTGCCCAGAATAAGCGCCGGCCATATCACCGAAAGAATACCATAGGTCCGCGCATAGCAGATGTCGTTGCGGAAACTTTCCGGCGTCACCTCGCCCGCCCAGTTTTGCGTGCCCCAATAGGGTAGCTCCAGCGTGTAGTCGATGATGAAGCGGTCGGCGGGCTCGACGCTCAGCGAGATGCGATCGTCGGTAACGGTCAGCGGACGTTCGATTTTCCGGAATTGTCGCGGCGCGTCCTGCTCCTCGCGTCCGGCTGCGGCGATGGCGTCGATCAGCGGCGCGGCGCTGCCATCCATGATCGGCACTTCCTGACCGTCCATCAGCACGGTCGCGTTGTCGATCTCGAGCGCAAAGAGCGCCGCCATCAGATGCTCGATGGTCTGGAACTTCCCGCCATTCGGCGCCTTCATCATCGTACAGCGGGGAAAATCGACACAGTTGCGCCAATCCGCCTGCAATTCCGCGCCCTTGCCCCAGCGGTCGGTGCGCCGGAAGCGAATGCCCTGTCCGGCGGGGGCGGGCATCACGGTCACGCGCGTATTGCGCCCGGTATGAAGGCCGACACCCTCGAAACAGGCCGGCTGTTTCAGCGTGCCCTGACGGTTGCTGAAGGCGGTAGGGTTGGTCATCAAGGCGATTCCGAATTATGGCCTTTGTTCAGGTGTGTCTTTGTCGCATGCTCTGCGCCGCGATTTCACGCTAAACCTTTTGAGCTTTCAATGATTTGCTTTCCATCATGCCATTGATTTCCCGTCTAGTCGAAGCCGTCGAGTCCGCGACCCGGTTCGCCTATGGCGGGGCTCGCCCGGCCGTCGCGCTGGAACGGTTTTTTGCGGCCCGCCGGCCTGCATTCCTTCCCGCCGACTCCGCCGGCGTCTTCGCCATCGAAACGGCCGCGCCGCATCCTGCCCGCGTTTCGATTGTCATTCTGACCTTGAACGGCGGCGAAATGCTGCGCGTGTTGTTTGCGTCGCTGGTGGCATTCAACACCTGGCCCGACCTCGAAATCATCGTCGTCGATCACGGCTCGGGTGATACGACCGGCGAGGTCCTGCGCGCGGCCGCCGCACGATTTAACATCCGTCATGTGAAGCCCGGCAGGAACCACAGTTTTTCATTCTCCTGCAATCGCGCCGCGCAGGTTGCGCGCGGGGATATCCTGCTGTTTCTCAACAACGACATCGAGCTGACTGAGGATATCTTGCCGCGCATCGTTGCCGGCGTTCGGGAAAGCGGCGGCCTTGTCGGCATCAGGCTGATGCACAAGGATGCCGGCACAAAGGCGCTGCGGCCACAAATCGGCGTCCGCTTCAGATGGAACCTCCGGCAGGGCCGGATCGCCGCTTACGACGCAGCGCCCGGTCCCCGCGACGGCCTGCGCGCGGCGCACCCTTGCCGCATGCCTGTCGTGACGGGCGCGGTCCTTGCCTGCGACCGCGCGCAATTCCTGAAGATGGGCGGTTTCTGCGAAGACTATCTCTATGCCTATGAAGACGTCGATCTGGGGCTGAAGGCGGCGGCGCGGTTTGGTCTTCCCTCGGTCGCGCTGAACGACGTCTCGGCGCTCCACCTGATGGGTGCAACGCGTATCAAGCGCGCGAAATTGGCCCGCCGCCGCCGCTGGCACCGTCACAGTCTCCGCGCGTTGCGCGCCCGCTATGGCTATCGCATTCGCCGTCTGGCCTGGCTTGGCCTCTTCGGGGCTGATGAGCGGTTCGATTGGGGGCGCCGCCCCGCCCTCGCCATTCTGGCGGAACGGGCAGACGAGGCGGCAAATCGGGCAGCGCGGGAACTCGCGGCCGGGTTCGCCGAATTTGCGGACATCAAGACGGGCCGTTTCATGAACCGCAATCTCTTCGGCTACGACCTGATCTTGTCGCGTGTACCGCGCTTCCCTCTGGCGCACGCGAAAAACCTTAGCCCGATGGCGCTCGCCGTCGCCTGGATACGTGCCGGCGACGGCGACTGGCGGGCCAGCGCCGCCGCCTATGACATTTTTCTGGCGGACGACGCCGAATTCGCGTCCCGCATGACGGCGCATCTTGGACGTCCGGTGGTCGCGATAGGCGAGCGCGGCATGGCCGAGGCCCTGCGGGCGGCGGTCAGCGATTTCCTGCGGACCCGGCTCCGGATTGCCGTTTTGGCGCCGGACAGCGAAAGTACCGCTGCGAAGGCGATTTCAGCGGCTTTGAGAGCCGCTGGCCATTCGGCGCGAACGACGGTGCTGGCCGGCGACCGGCAGCCGGTTTCGATGCGCGACGATGTCGTCATATGGCTGGCGTCGCCCGGCGAGGCAAAGCGGCCCGTCGATGCGATACATATCGCCGCATTCGATGCTGTGCCAGGCGACAGCTTCCCCTATGATGTGCAGGCAGGGCGTCCGGATCGCGATATCGAGGCTTGGCTCGGTTCGGTTCTGGTAGAGATCGGCGATTGCGATGCGCGGCGCATGGCGGGGCCGGAGGATTTGCCGCTTGAGGATATGCAGCATCTGGACGATGGCGCCGTGGTGCCTTTCTGGCATGAGCGACACGATCCAACGGCGCATCTGACAGGGAGTTCATGAAAATTTCTATGTCTGGCATGGGGTTATAAGTTTGACCATGGATGTAAGAATTGGCACCGCGACCGATCTCGACGATCTGGTGCGGTATCTCCTGATGGCCGGGGAGGGGTTGTTCGAGTTCCTGTTCGACGACGCCTATCCGGGTCTGACCGCGCGCGACGCGCTGGCGCTCGGCGTCGGCGACGAAGAAAGCCCCTATCATTTCGAGAACGCCTATCTGGTCGAATCCGACGATCGCGTCGTCGGATGTCTGGTCGCCTTTCCAGCTGAGCAAATCGGCCTGCCGGAACTGGCCTATAGCGTGCTCTCGCACGATCGCCTCGACCCTGTGCGGCCCCTGTTCGAGGAACACGTGCCCGGAAGCCTCTATATCAACACGCTGGCGGTCGATGAATCGATGCGTGGTCAGGGCGTCGGCGGTCTTTTGCTGGATTTCGCCACCGAGCTGGCACGCGGCAGCGATTGCGAAAGCATGACCTTGCACGCCTGGGGCGACAACGAAACGGCGCTCAGCCTTTATAAGGCTCGCGGCTTCGAGTGCGTTGGCAAGGTGGAGATGCCCCGAACCGCCAATCTGCGGCACGACGCTCC
>JAHBYM010000232.1 GCA_019635975.1 Parvibaculum sp.
TGGCTATGTCGGCGAGGCGCAGCGCGTGGTCGCGCGCGAGGTTGCGCTGCCGTCCGGTTACACGGTTGCCTGGAGCGGCCAGTTCGAATATCTGGCCCGCGCGCAGCAGCGCCTCGCTGTCGTGATCCCGGTGACGCTGCTGGTGATTTTCCTGCTCCTCTATCTCAACTTCAAAGGCCTCACCGAAACCTTCATCGTGATGCTGTCGCTGCCCTTCGCGCTGGTCGGCGGGCTCTGGCTGATGGCGGCGCTCGATTTCAACATGAGTGTCGCGGCCGCCGTCGGCTTCATCGCGCTGGCGGGCGTGGCGGCTGAAACCGGCGTCGTGATGCTGCTCTATCTCGACCACGCCCTTCGCGACGCGAAGGCGCTTGCCGCGACCGAGGGTCGCGCCTTTACCCGTGCCGATCTCAACGGCGCGATCATGGAGGGCGCCGTCGGGCGCGTGCGGCCGAAAATGATGACGGTCATCACCATCATGGCGGGCCTTCTGCCGATCCTCTGGGCGACCGGCGCCGGCGCCGAGGTGATGCAGCGTATCGCCGTGCCGATGATCGGCGGCATGGTGTCCTCCACCATCCTCACCCTCGTCGTGATCCCGGCGATCTACGCGATTGTCCACGGCATGAGGTTGTCGCAGAACAGCACCGCAACTGGCGACTGACGGCAATGCGACACGCCCGGTACAGCACAGCTCGGATTCCGCCTGCTGGCGTCGGGCGAGACCGCTATTGGAGGCCGCTATTTTCGGGTGTCGGCGTTTTACTGAAAGGGGAGCGAAATCAATCACATACCCATATTGAGTCAAATGAACTTGAAAAGTGCCGCATCTGAATCACTTTAAGCCGGTGAAACGAGTCAGGGGCACTCGAAAAAACTCAATGAACTCAATGTTCGGCTGAGTCACATTCAACCGGTGCGCATACTTCGCCCGCTTCGCGAGCTACGGCTCGGCGAGCCATATCGTCCCAATTTCCTCTCTCAAAACTCAGGTCTTGACCTGACTATCCTGCGTCTCCATACTTAGGTACATGCCTAACCAACACCAGCTTCAGCTCGACCGTGTTTTCCACGCCCTTGGCGACCCGACGCGCCGTGCGGTGGTGCGGCGTCTGGGGCAGGGGCCGGCCTCTGTCGGCGAACTGGCGCGCCCGCACAAGATGGCGCTGCCCTCCTTCATGCAGCATCTGGCCGCGCTCGAACAATGCGGCCTCGTGCGCTCGCGCAAGGTGGGCCGTGTGCGCACCTACCGGCTCCAGCCGAAGCCCTTGAAGGCGGCCGAGAAATGGATGGTCGAACAGCGCGCGCTCTGGGAAGCGCGCCTCGACCGGCTCGACGACTACCTGTTGCAGATGAAGGAGAGCGAGACATGAGTATCCCGGTCATCGATCCCAAAACCGACCTCGTGCTGGAGCGCGTCGTCGATGTTTCGCCCGCGCTTGTCTGGCGCGCCTGGACGGAGCCCGAACATCTGATGAAGTGGTTCTGCCCGCGGCCCTGGGAAACCGTCGAATGCCGCATCGACCTCCGTCCCGGCGGCGAGTTCTACACGCAGATGCGCTCGCCCGAAGGCGAGAACATGGAGGGCGGTTCGGGCTGCTATCTCGAAGTCGAGAAGGAGCGCCGGCTCGTCTGGACCTCGGCGCTCGGGCCCGGCTACCGCCCGGCCGTGGCGCGGGTTCACGACCTCTTCTTCACCGCCTTCATCCTGATGGAACCGCAGGGGCGGGGCACGAAATACACCGCCATCGCCGTCCACCCCGACGCGGAAGCCGCGAAACGCCACGAAGAAATGGGCTTCCAGGACGGCTGGGGCACGGCGCTCGACCAGCTCGTCGAATACATGAAAACCGTCTAGGCCGATTGCCCGCCGGGGAGCGATCCGCTAGAAGGGGCGCCGATTTCCCTTTCCCGCGAAGGACGAAGCCCCTCATGGCCGCCTACCAGTATGTCTATGTGATGGACCGCCTGTCCAAGACCTATCCGGGCGGCAAGCAGGTCCTGAAGGATATCCGCCTGTCCTTCCTGCCGGGCGTCAAGATTGGCGTGGTCGGTCTCAACGGCGCCGGCAAGTCGACGCTCTTGCGCATCATGGCGGGCGTCGACAAGGATCACACGGGCGAAGCCTGGGCGGCGGCGGGCGCCAGGGTCGGCTATCTGCAGCAGGAGCCCGAGCTCGATCCGGCGCTCAATGTGTTCGGCAATGTGATGGAAGGCGCGGCCTCGAAAAAGGCCCTGCTCGACCGCTACAACGAGCTTGCCATGAACTACTCGGACGAGACGGCCGAGGAAATGGCCAAGCTGCAGGACATCATCGACGCGCAGAACCTCTGGGATCTCGACAGCCAGGTCGAGATGGCGATGGATGCGCTCCGCTGCCCGGACGGCGAAGCCGATGTCGACCATCTCTCGGGCGGCGAGAAGCGCCGCGTGGCGCTCTGCCGGCTGCTGCTCGCCTCGCCGGACCTCTTGCTGCTCGACGAACCGACCAACCATCTCGACGCGGAATCGATCGCCTGGCTTCAGAACTATCTGAAGGAATACACAGGCACCGTCGTCATGGTCACCCATGACCGCTATTTCCTCGACAATGTGACGGGCTGGATTCTCGAACTGGATCGCGGTTCGGGCATCCCCTACGAGGGCAATTATTCTTCCTGGCTCGAACAGAAGGAAAAGCGGCTCGAACAGGAAGGCCGTCAGGAAGAAGCCAAGCAGCGCACGCTGGCGCGCGAACTCGAATGGATCAGGCAGAGCCCCAAGGCGCGGCAGGCGAAGTCGAAGGCGCGTATTTCGGCCTATGACGAATTGCTGGCGGAAGCCGGCAAGCAGCAGGAGGGCCGGGCCCAGATCGTCATTCCGGCGGGCCCGCGTCTCGGCGGCAATGTCTACGAGGCCGAACACATCGCCAAGGGCTTCGGCGACAAGCTTCTGATCGACGATTTGTCGTTCAAGCTGCCGCCCGGCGGCATTGTCGGCGTCATCGGCCCCAACGGCGCCGGCAAGACGACGCTCTTCCGTATGCTGACGGGTCAGGAGAAGCCGGATTCGGGAACGCTGAAGATCGGCGAAACGGTCGTCATGGGCTATGTCGACCAGAGCCGCGACTCGCTCGATGCCAACAAGACCGTCTGGGAGGAAATCTCCGGCGGCACCGACATTATCGAGCTCGGCAAGATCACCATGCCGAGCCGCGCCTATGTCGGCTCGTTCAATTTCAAGGGGTCCGACCAGCAGAAGAAAGTCGGTCTCCTGTCGGGCGGCGAGCGCAACCGCGTTCACCTCGCCAAGATGCTGAAATCGGGCGCGAACCTTCTTCTCCTCGACGAACCGACCAACGATCTCGACGTCGAAACCTTGCGCGCGCTCGAAGACGCGCTCGTCGCCTTTGCCGGCTGCGCCGTGGTCATCTCGCATGACCGCTGGTTCCTCGACCGCATCGCCACCCACATGCTCGCCTTCGAGGGCGA
>JAHBYM010000233.1 GCA_019635975.1 Parvibaculum sp.
TAAATCGTCGAAGAAATGGCTGCGCACCCTGCCGACCACCGGCCCGCGCGTCATTTGCGGTCCGGGCGAAAATGCCGGCGTCGTCGATATCGGCGACGGACAGGCAATCATCTTCAAGATGGAAAGCCACAATCATCCCTCCTACATCGAGCCGCATGAAGGCGCGGCGACGGGCGTGGGCGGCATCCTGCGCGACGTCTTCACGATGGGCGCGCGCCCCGTAGCCGCGCTGAACGCGCTGCGCTTCGGCGAGCCCGACCATCCGCGCACGCGCCACATCGTTTCGGGCGTCGTCGCCGGCATCGGCGGCTACGGCAACTCCTTCGGCGTACCGACCATCGGCGGCGAGGTGAATTTCGATCCGAGCTACAACGGCAACTGCCTCGTCAATGCCTTCGCGGCCGGCCTCGCCGACACCGACAAGATTTTCTATTCGGAAGCGAAAGGTGTCGGCCTGCCGATCGTCTATCTCGGCTCGAAGACCGGACGCGACGGCATTCACGGCGCGACCATGGCCTCGGCCGAATTCGACGAGGACACGGAAGAGAAACGCCCGACCGTCCAGATCGGCGACCCCTTTTCCGAAAAGCTGCTGCTCGAAGCCTGCCTCGAACTGATGGCGACGGGCGCCGTCATCGCCATTCAGGACATGGGCGCGGCCGGCCTCACCTGCTCGGCCGTCGAAATGGGCGCCAAGGGCGATCTCGGTGTCGAACTCGATCTCGACAAGGTGCCCTGCCGCGAGGAAGGCATGAGCGCCTATGAGATGATGCTGTCGGAGAGCCAGGAGCGCATGCTGATGGTGCTCGACCCGGCGCGCGAGAAAGACGCCGAAGCGGTCTTCGTCAAATGGGGCCTCGATTTCGCGATCATCGGCAAGACGACCGACGATCTGCGCTTCCGCGTCAGCCGCCACGGCGAGGTGATGGCCGACCTGCCGATCAAGGAACTGGGCGACCAGGCGCCGGAATACGACCGGCCCTGGATCGCGGCCGCAAAACCCGAATTGCTGGCGCCGTCCGATGTCGCTGCACCCAACGATGTCGGCGAAGCGCTGGTGCGCATCATCGCCCTGCCAGACATGTGTTCGCGCCGCTGGGTTTGGGAACAATACGACCACCTCATTCAAGGCAACACAGCGGTCGGCCCCGGCGGCGACGCCGCGGTGATCCGCGTCGAACGCCAGAAGAAGGGGCTCGCCTTCACGCTCGACGTGACGCCGCGTTATTGCGCCGCTGATCCGGTGGAAGGCGGCAAGCAGGCGGTCGCCGAGTGCTGGCGCAACCTCACCGCTGTCGGCGCAGAGCCTCTCGCCATCACCGACAATCTCAATTTCGGCAATCCCGAAAAGCCCGACATCATGGGCCAGTTCGTCGGTTGCATTCAGGGCATCGGCGAAGCCTGCCGCGCCCTAGACTTCCCGGTCGTCTCCGGCAATGTCTCGCTCTACAACGAAACCAACGGCAAGGGCATCCTGCCGACACCCGCCATCGGCGGCGTCGGCCTGCTGCCCGACGTGGCGCAACGCGCGACCATTCCCTTCAAGGCCGAGGGCGAGGCGATTGTGCTGGTCGGCAGGACGACAGGCCATCTCGGCCAGAGCATCTATCTGCGCGACATCGCCGGACGGAAGGACGACCGCAGCGCGCCGCCGCCGGTCGATCTCGCGGTGGAGCGCCGCAACGGCGATTTCATCCGCGCCGAAATCCGTGCCGGAGGCCTGAGCGCCGTTCACGATGTTTCCGACGGCGGCATATTGGTGGCGCTGGCCGAAATGGCGATCGCGAGCGGCATCGGCGCCTCGGTTACGCCGGAGGGCGGATTGCCGCTCCATGCCTGGGCTTTCGGCGAGGATCAGGCGCGTTATCTGGTGACGATGCCCGCAAACGGCGCCGAAAGCTTCATTGCCCGCGCCGCCAAGGCCGGCGTGCCGGCGCTTCGCATCGGCACCACCGGCGGCAGCGAATTGACACTGGCGGGCGCCACTCCCATATCATTGGTGGAACTTGGGGCCGCGCATGAGGGCTGGTTGCCTGCCTATATGGCCGAAGGCGCCGAGCTGTGACCGCCGCCACGAACCGGGAGACGCGCTGACATGGCCATGACCGCCTCGGATATCGAACGCCTGATCAAGGAGGCGCTACCCGACGCGATCGTCGACATTCGCGATCTCGCCGGCGATGGCGACCACTATGCGGCAAACGTCGTCTCGGCGGCCTTCCGGGGCAAGACCCGCGTGCAGCAGCACCAGATGGTCTATAGCGCGCTGAAAGGCGGCATGGGCAACGAACTTCACGCATTGGCGCTGCAAACAAGCGCGCCGCAGGATTGAAACAAGCGCCGGCAAGACGCGCCGCGAAAGGATGAACGAGATGAGCGACAATCCGGTCTTCGACCGCATCAAATCCGAAGTGGCAAGCGAAGACGTGGTGCTCTTCATGAAGGGTACGCCCGTCTTCCCGCAATGCGGCTTCTCCAATGCCGTCGTGCAGGTGCTGACCTATCTCGGCGTCCCCTTCAAGGGCATCGACGTGCTGGCCGACGACGAGATCCGTCAGGGCATCAAGGAATTCTCCGACTGGCCGACCATTCCGCAGTTGTATGTGAAGGGCGAATTCGTCGGCGGCTGCGACATCGTCCGCGAAATGTTCGAGCAGGGCGAGCTGCGCGAATATCTCGCCGCCAAGGGCGTCGAAACGCAAGCGGCGTAAGACTTTCTTCTCCGGGCAACAAAAAAGGCCGCTCTTTCGAGCGGCCTTTTCGTTTGTCTTGCGCGCGAAACGACTAGCTGCGCGAGTAGAATTCGACCACGAGGTTCGGTTCCATGTGCGCGGCATAGGGCACGTCGGCGAAGGCCGGGATGCGCACGAATTTCGCGGTCATCTTGTCGTGATCGACTTCGAGATAGTCCGGCGTATCACGCTCGGCCGACTGTGCGGCTTCGAGCACCAGCGCAAGCTGCCGCGACTTCTCGCGAACCGAAACCACATCGCCCTCGCGCACCCGGTAGCTCGGCACGTTGACGCGCTTGCCGTTGACCATCACATGACCGTGCGAAACGAACTGGCGCGCGGCGAACACGGTCGGCACGAACTTGGCGCGGTAGACGACGGCGTCGAGACGGCGCTCCAGGAGGCCGATCAGAAGCTCGCCGGTGTCGCCGCGCAGGCGGTCGGCGTCCTTGTAGATGCCGCGGAACTGTTTTTCGGAAATATTGCCGTAGAAGCCCTTCAGCTTCTGCTTGGCGCGCAGCTGCACGCCGTAGTCCGAGAGCTTGCCCTTGCGGCGCTGTCCGTGCTGGCCGGGGCCGTATTCGCGGCGGTTGACCGGGCTCTTCGGACGACCCCAGATGTTTTCGCCCATCCGGCGGTCGATCTTGTACTTGGACTCCTGGCGCTTTGTCATCGCGGTTTCCTTGGTTCGGAAATTAAGGAAACGCGCCCTCCTTTGCCCTTTTCCCTGTTCA
>JAHBYM010000234.1 GCA_019635975.1 Parvibaculum sp.
GCGAAGGCGCCGGTCGCGTCCGTATGCCCCACGACATAGAAGTTCATCGAGCCGCGGGATTTCAGGAATTTGGCGATTTCGCCGAGAGCCGGCTTCGAGGCCGGCGTCAGCGTCGCCTTGTCGTGATCGAAGAAGAGGCCGTCCAGCGTGACGCGTCCATACTCGTCGATCTCGTTGCCCATCGCCTCGGCGTTCACCGTGACGAGACCTGTCTTGACTTCGTCGACCTCGACGACATCGACCAGCGTTGCGACGATGTCCTGCGCATATTGCGCGAAGCCTATGGCGACATAGATCGTGCCCGCCGCGCGCTCCTTGCGGGCGGCGAGGAAGCCCGAGCCGCCGCTTGTCGACGAACCAGCGAGCAGGCGGAGACCGACCGGCGGCAATTCGTTGCGCCGGTACTGAACCTCAAGCCAGGTCCGGCTGCCGATCGCCGGGGTGCGGTTGGACTGCGGAAAGAGGCCTTGCGCGATAAACTCGAAACCTTCTTCCTCCAGCGCCCTCTTGTAGTTGGCGTAGACTTCCGTGTGGGTCTTGTTGCCTTCCAGCTCATAATAGACGCGCGTCAGCCGGCCTTCGGCTTCGGTCCATTCGTCAATTTGCCGGTAGCCGGTGACCGGGCCCGTGGCGATCGCGTAGGGATTGAAGGCTTGCGTGTCGTGCCATTTGATGAGAGAGCCCGGATAGCGCGACACCGCCGGGTGATCCTGGGCACCGGGGACATCGCCGGGATGCGACCCGCCGGCGGCCGGGCGGCCCGGGCTTTCGACCAGTTCGACCGTGTCGCCGCGCGCTTCCGCCGTCCTGACGCAAGTCGTATCGCCCATCGCGCAGCGGACCGCGCGGCGCGACTCCTGGTCGACCTTGCGCTGCAGCTCGCTTTCGACCGCACGCTGCGCCGTGCCGAGCAGGCTGTCGGTGAAGTCGATCGCGGCTGCCGGCCCGCTCAAACCGGCGAGGCACAAGACGATGGCGGCGGTCGACATGACATATCTTTTCATCGGTTTCTCCCCGGGTTTCCCGAATGCGCGGCATGCGCGGCGCGTGGCAAATCTCTCTGTCAGCGACGTGGATCGAACCAGAGCGCGGCGATCTTCTCGCCCTCGTCGACCAGTTCGACATTGTAGTTGAGCGACCATTCCCTCAGTCCGCGCGCGACGATGTCTCCGGCGCTGGCCTGCCCGGTCATTGAAATTGGAAGTGCATCGAGCGAAATTCCCTCCGGCATCATTGCCTGCAACTGTTCGGCGTCCGGCACGTCTCTGCCGCCCGACATGGCGCGCGCCATCGCGAGTGCATCGGCTATAGGCATCGAGTTGACAGGCGCATTGGCATGCGCGGCCGGCGCCTGGGGCACAGGCCCGCGCCCGATCAGGTTGACCGACCCGCCCGGCCAGCTCATGTATCCGGCGGCATAGCCCGAAGGGATTTCGACTTCCTCAATGTTGGCGCAGGCGTCGAGGACGACGGAAATCATGTAGTCGACATTCAGTCCCTCGAAGGTGTTTGAGCCATCGGACACGCGCTGTTGCGCGTGCTCGGCGACCTTGCGCGTCTGCGGATCGCCGCCGTGAAACGCCTGCCCGGCAAAGGTCACCATTTCGATCATCGTGGCTATGGAGCTGTCGAAACTCTGGCCGGCCGCGCGGTTGACCGCTTCGGCGACGGCCCAGGAGACGACGCCGCCGACACCGGCCGCAATTCGCGGCGCGTGCTGGAAGATCGGTGTCAGCACCGCATTGATGAGGCCGGTTCCGGAATTCATGTTGCCGACGGCGTCGACCGCCTGACGCATGTTGAACGTGCCGTCGCCGAAGCTCGCCTCGCTGCCATTGTTGAAGCCTTCAGGCACCGGCGGGGGACCGAATGCGCTCCAGTCGACGGGGTTGTTGTCGCCATGCGCAATCATGCCCCAGCTTCGGTTCATTTCGCGGTACATCTCGCCGGCGGCATTTTCGAACTGGGCGCAGGCATTTTCGAAGTCCGACGGGTCGATGTCCGAGGCGCGCGGATAGGCCGTGAAGTGGAGCGGTGCGATGTGGCCCGCCGTGGTGTATTCCATCCGCAGCATGCCCTTGCCGCTGCTGATCTCGGCCATGCCGCCATCGGTGCAGAAGGTTTCGCCCGGCGCCCATTCGCGTACATCGCCGTGCAGATAGAGCGCGGCTTGCTCGGTTTCCTGATTGACGACCAGTCTGCTCAGTTGTTCGCCTGCCATGAACGGACCGTTGCCGGTCCAGACCTGCATCGCGACCTGACGGAAATCCGACATGCCGGGTTCGTTCGAATTGCACAGATCGGGACCGGGAACCACCCTGGTCAGAAACACCGACGCGCGCGCCATGAAATCCGCATCGACGCCTTTCGAGGTGCCAAAGCTGCGGTCTTCGATGGCGCCGATTTGAAGCGTCGAGGCACGGACCGGATAGACCCAGGTGCCCTTCTGAACCTGCAAACCTCCCATACCGGCCATCGGCGACATCGCGCCACCCGCGCCGGCCTGTTCCATCATCTGGCGGATCAAGGCCTCCGGGTCACCGCTCTGTGCGAGGGCCGGGGGGGCGGCTTGCAGGAGAACCGGCAACCCGAAGGCCAGGAACGCCAGAAATCGAAGCGAATGAAACATGCCGGTCTCCGATGCGGGCTACTGGATACGCGGCATCTTCGACATTTCGTCGCTGATGATTCTGAGGGCCGCCTGGTCGCGCATCGCCAATGCGCCCATCGCCGTCGCCAAACGCATCTGCGCCTGCTGCATTTCCTTGGCATGCGCGGCAGCGGCTATCCCTCTCTCCGCTTCGCTCATGCCCTCCAGCGCCTTGCTCGCCTCTTCCATCTTTCGCTGCGCATCGGCAATCAGATGCGCGACGCCGCGCGCGTCCTCTTCGTTGTTCACCTGCTCGACGGCATCGGCAATGCGGTTCATTTCGCCGGCAAACGTCTCCATTTGCGTGCCGCCACTGTCGCCGCAGCCGACCAATGCCAAGCCGCCGCCCATCAAGACGAGCGCTGCGATAAGCCTGATTTTCATGTGTACTTCCCCCTGCGTTGGTTCTGAAGAGTGACCTTGTGGAACAAGTCTCTCAACCCGGTCACATGGCCTAGTTAATTGCCCGCACAAGAAGCGTCTATTCTTGGTAATGTGTTGGGAACGGAGCGCCAGACGGCATCTTCAGGGGACAGACATTTCAATGCGAGCCTTGTTGAAGAAAGTCCTGTGCGCGGCCGGTGTCGTCTCGATACTGGCGGCTACGGGGTGTACGGATGAGGATACCGCTGACAGCTATTCCGGCTATTACCGGCAAGGCTTCGAGCAGAGCGACTTCTACACGCATGACGGCCAGGGCCCGTGGTGGGTCGATGCCGGCGAGCCTGAATGGGAGCAATTCATGGCGCATGTCGTGCCCGCTTCGGGGCGCGGAAGCGCCGCAACCTTGCGCATGACTGTCGAAGGCCAGCTGA
>JAHBYM010000235.1 GCA_019635975.1 Parvibaculum sp.
TTTAGGGGGACTCGATGGAACTAACGGAATATCTGAATCAGGCGCTCGCTTGGGCGCGTATGGGATTCGACACGGTCAATTCCATACAAGGGCTTGTCATCGCGCTGATCGCCGCGGTCATCATGACACGCTACAACAAGATCATCGTCTTCGCGCTTGGCGCAACGATCGTCCACGAGTTGGTCAACATCGGTCGCAACGTCTATGGCGGCGCCGCAGACCCTCTTCCAGATTATCTGAATGTCGAGGTGTTGAAGCTCGTTGCCATACGCTTCGTGGGCTACTTGATTGCGATCAGCCTGATCTATCTCGTCCGGCGGCTTTTCTTCCGCGGCTAATCGCGGAAGTTTTCGTATTGAAGGGGCTGCTCGATGGGCAGTCCCTTCACAAACTGGATAGCGGCTTGAAGGTCGTCTCGCTTTTTGCCCGAGACGCGCAGCTCATCGCCTTGTATCGCGACCTGCACCTTGAGCCCCGATCCCTTGATATCCTTCACAATGCGCTTCGCCAGATCTTTTTCGATCCCGTTGCGGATCGCCACCTTCTGCCGCACGCTTTGCCCCGCGGCGCGTTCGGGCTCCTTGTAGTCGAGCACACCGGCCTCGATTTTCCGCCGCGCAAGATGGCCCTGCAATATCTCATGCACCTGCTTGAGCTTCAGGTCGTCATCCGCATGGATGGTCAGCTCGCCCTCCTTCCGCTCCACCTTGCAATGCGACCCTTTGAAGTCGTATCGCTGCTCGATTTCGCGCGCCACGTTCTGCAGTGCGTTGTCAATTTCGGCGAAGTCGGTTTTGGAGACGATATCGAAGGAAGGCATGAAAATGTCAGCTCCGGAATGGTCGGGCGGACATTCTAGATCGAAAAGCGGCTGCTCGGAAAGTGCTTGCCAGCGGTTACTGACGGCGGTGGATCGTCAACGCGATTTCGTCGAGCGAACTCTGCTCGGCGCGCATGGCCTCCTTGCGGATCTTGCGCTTCCGATTGCCGTCGAGGAGTTCGTATTTCTTGAGTTCGCGGAACGCATCGGCAAGCTCTTCCTTCGCCGTGTCGAGCTGCCTCTCGATGCCTTCGATCGATTCCAGAATGTTCTCGCGGCGGCGCAGCACCGACTTGGCAAACATCGGATAGGCGAAATGCGCCACATCGGAAATCCCGGCCTTGCGCTGCTCAGCCTCGACCTGCGCCTCAAGATCGCGCTCGCGCTGGCGAAACTCACCAAGCATCAGCTCAAGTTCGGCAACCTTTCGGCGCTTTTCATCGACCTGGAACTTGTGCAGCCGGATCAGGGACTCGCGGTTGCGCATCACTCAGTCTCCTCGGAAACGGGCTTGCGGGCGAGGATCTCCGCCAGCGCCGCATAGCCGGTCGCAAGATCGCTTGCTTCGTCCTTGCGCTGCGCCAGATAGGCCTCAAGCGCCGGTTGATAGTGAATGGCTTCGTCGACCAACGGATCGGAGCCGGCTCGATAGGCGCCAAGACGGATCAACTCTTCCATGTCGCTGTAAGTCGCCATCAGCGTTCGCGCTTGGCGGATAAGGGCGTTTTCGTCCGGCGCATTGCAATCCGGCATGGTGCGCGAGACGGATTTGAGAACATTGATGGCCGGATAGCGCCCGCGTTCGGCGATTGCCCGCTCCATCACGATATGACCGTCGAGGATCGCGCGGACGGCGTCCGCGACCGGTTCGTTATGGTCATCACCATCGACAAGCACCGTGAAAAGTCCGGTAATGCTGCCCTGCCCCGTGCCGGGCCCGGCACGCTCGAGGAGCTTCGGCAATTCGGCGAAGACGGTCGGTGTATAGCCCTTGGTCGTCGGCGGCTCACCGGTCGACAGGCCGATCTCGCGCTGGGCGATGGCAAAGCGCGTCACGCTGTCCATCATGCACAGAACATCCTTGTCGAGATCGCGGAAATATTCGGCCAGCGCCAGCGTCAGATAGGCCGCCTGCCGGCGCATCAGTGCCGGCTCGTCGGATGTTGCAACCACCACCACCGAGCGCGCAAGGCCTTCGGGCCCGAGATCGTCCTCGATGAATTCCTGGACTTCGCGGCCGCGTTCGCCGATCAGGCCGATCACGGCAACGTCGCATGCCGTGTTTCGCGCCAGCATCGACAGCAGCACCGACTTGCCGACACCGGAACCGGCGAAAATGCCCATGCGTTGACCGCGGCAGCAGGTGGCGAATGTATTGAGCGCGCGAACACCGAGATCGACCTTGCCCTTCACCCTTTGGCGGGTGTGAGCGGGCGGCGGCGTGTTGCGCAGCGCGTAGGGCTCATGCCCCTGCCCGATCGGACCCTTGCCGTCGATGGGTTCGCCCATGGCGTTGACGACACGGCCGAGCCACGCGCTCGACGGATAGACATGCGGTTCTTCGGAGGAAAGCACGGCCTTGCAGCCGACGCCGATACCGGACAATGAACCGAAGGGCAGGCAGAGCGCGCGACTGTCGCGGAAGCCGACGACCTCGCAAATCACGTCTTCGCCCAGACGGTTGGTCACGGCGAGACGGCTGCCGACGCCCATGGCGTGAAGCGGCCCCGCCACCTCGACCACCAGCCCCTGAACGCTGAAGACGCGGCCATAATGTTTGACTTCGGCGATCTCGCCGATTTCCGCCAACAATGCTCGCACCGGCCTGTAGCCCCCGCTACGCAAGCCCCCTGGGGGCCTGCGGAAATATCCCAAGAACGCGAAACCGGGACCTCGGCTTGCGCCGATCCGGCCTCACAGTAGCGATCATGGCGCGAAGACTTTAAGGCCGCGTAAACCCTGACCGGACAATCTTTCTCCGTAACGGAACGGCCGGGCGCTGCGGAATTCCCGCAGGATCGGTGGCTTTCAGGACCTTAAAAAGGTCCGCTAAATTTTTCTGAATTTTTTCTGTTTCGATTAACCTTTGTTAACCAAATCGCCTTAAGGTCCGAATTCTGGATTAACCGGGCTGCAGGCGACACGGGACTGTCCTACATCGCCGAAGTGGGGGACCAATGCGAGTTCTGCTCATAGAAGACGATAGCGCGACCGCGCAGAGCATCGAATTGATGCTCAAATCGGATGGTTTCAATGTGTACACCACCGACCTCGGCGAAGAAGGGGTCGATCTGGGCAAGCTTTACGATTACGACATCATCCTTCTCGACCTCAACCTGCCGGATATGAGCGGTTACGAGGTTCTGAAGTCCCTTCGCGTCGGCAAGATCGCGACCCCGATCCTGATCCTTTCCGGCCTCGCCGGCATCGAAAACAAGGTTCGCGGCCTCGGCTTCGGCGCCGACGACTACATGACCAAACCCTTCCACAAGGATGAGCTGGTGGCGCGCATTCATGCCGTCGTCCGCCGCTCGAAGGGTCACTCCCAGTCCGTCATCAACACCGGCAAGCTGACCGTCAATCTCGACACCAAGACGGTCGAGGTCGAAGGCAGCCGCGTGCATCTGACG
>JAHBYM010000236.1 GCA_019635975.1 Parvibaculum sp.
GCGCCGGCGACATCGCGTTGATCCTCACCGAACCGGCCTTGACCAACACGGCGATGGTGTTGCCGGAGCCCGGTTTCATCGAAGGCTTGCTCGCCGCGGCGCAGCGGCACGGCACGCTTGTTTGCCTCGACGAAACGCACACCATCTCCGCCGGCCTCGGCGGCTTCACCCGCGCCCACAATCTCGCACCCGATTTTTTCGTGCTGGGAAAGCCGGTCGCCGGCGGACTCCCCGCCGCCGTTTTCGGTTTCACCTCGGCGGTCGAAGCAGACATGCGCCGCGTGCTCGAAACGAAAACGCCGGGCTATTCCGGCATCGGCACCACCCTTTCCGGCAACATGCTGGCGCTGGCCGCGATGCGCGCCTGCCTCGCCGAAGTGATGACCGGCGATGCCTATGCACACATGACGGCGCTCGCATCGCGTCTTGCGGAAGGCCTGCGCGACGCCGTCGCAAAACGCCAGCTGCCCTGGACGGTGACGCAACTCGGCGCCCGCGCAGAACTCGTGTTCAGCGCCCGCCCGCTCCGCAACGGCGCCGAAGCGGCCGCCGCGATTGATCACTCCGTCGAACGTGCCATCCATCTCTTTCTGCTCAACCGGGATGTGCTGGTAACGCCCTTCCACAACATGACCCTCGTGGCGCCTTCGACGACGCAAGCCGATATCGACAAGCTGGTGCACAATTTCGACGAAGCGCTTGGCTTGCTCTGCGGCGAAAAGGAGATCGCGGCATGACCCGCGCCGACGAAAAAGAAGCGACGGATTTTCTCGCGGCTCATCCGGAGATCGTACAGATACAGGCTTTTCTGACCGATCCGTCAGGCGTTGCGCGCGGCAAGGTGCTGCGGCCGGAGGAAATGCAGACAGCCTATCGCGATGGCCGGCCGCTTCCCTGCTCGATCCAGTCGCTCGACATGCTGGGCGCCGACGTGCTGGAAACGGGTCTCGTCTGGGAGGAAGGCGACAGCGACCGCCCCTGCTTCCCGGTCGCCGGAACGTTGACCCATGCGCCGTGGCACGACACGCCGACCGCGCAAATGATTCTTGCCTCGTACGAGCGCGACGGATCGCCGACACCCGCCGATCCGCGCCACGCGCTGGCTCGCGCCGTCGCCTCGCTCGAAAACAAGGGCCTGAAGCCTGTTGTTGCCGTCGAACTCGAATTCTATCTGGTCGACCGCGCCGCCGCGCAATCGGGCAAACCCCGGCCGCCCGTCGCGCCCAACGGCTTCGTACCGTCGCACCTGCAAGCCTATCTGATGCAGGACGTGGAGGATTTCACCCCCGTTCTCGACGACATCTTTGCCGGCGCGAAAAAGATGGGCCTTCCCGCCCGCACCCTGATTTCGGAATATGCGCCCGGCCAGTTCGAAATCGTGCTGGCTCATCGCGACGATGCAATGCGCGCCGCCGACGACGCCATTCTCTACAAGCGCCTCGTCAAGGGCATCGCCGACCGTCACGGCTACATCGCCACCTTCATGGCAAAGCCCTATGCCGGCATGTCGGGCAGCGGCTTGCATGTGCACATTTCGCTGGCCGACGAAAAAAACCCCAACCTCTTTGCCGGCGACGATCCGTCGCTGACGCCGCTGCTGCGCCACGCCATTGGCGGCCTCGAAGCCACCATGGCGGAAAGCATGGCCCTCTTCGCGCCCAACGCAAATTCCTTCCGCCGCTTCCGCCGCAACACCTATGCGCCGCTCGCACCCGCCTGGGCCATCGACAACCGCTCGGTGCCGCTGCGCGTCACATCGGGGCCCGCCGCCACGCGTCATCTCGAACACCGCGTCTGCGGCGCCGACGCCAACCCCTACATTGCGCTTGCAGCCGTACTCGCGGGTATCGAGGAAGGCATCGACAGGAAATGCGAGCCGAGCGAACCGGTGACCGGCGACGGATATTCAAAGCGCGAAGCGACGCTGCCGATGAACTGGTGGAAGGCGCTCGAAACCGCGCGCGGCTCCGAATTTCTTCGCCAACGGCTCGGCGAAAAATTCATCGACATCTTCCTGACCGTCAAGGAAGTCGAATGCGACCGCTTCTTCGCCGAAATCTCCGACGTCGATTTCGACTGGTATCTGCGCAACGCCTGAGCCGAACTGCCTATTCCGGACAGGGATAATTGGCCGCCAGCGTACGTGCGCCCATTTCGAAAGCCGACCGTCCATAAAGCTCCGGGTGTTCCGGCGCGAATTCGATCACCTGCCGCGCAAAGGTTTCGAAGGCTAGCTGTTCCGGCAGACGGAAGCAGACCTGTTCGTCCATGCCCGGCCCGAGGCGGCGCACGACCATCGGCGCGCCGGCCTCGACCGACGCATAGACGCCGGCAGCAAGACCGGCCAGAAACTGATGGCAGGATGCGCGCGCAATCCGGTCGTCGGCTTCCGCCGACGCGCTCGCGGCGATCGTGCAGGCCGACACAAGCTCGGCGCCCGTCGTAATGCGCGGCGCCTGCGCCAGCGCAAAGCCCGCCGGCAGCATCGATGCCGCCAACGCAATTGCGGCAAGTTTGCTGACATATTTCATCGCCATCTCCCTCTACAGTTGACGTCGATCATTATGAACCCGATTTGTACGCCTCGCACGTCAACCGGTGACGCGCGACGAAACGGCGCAGACGGAAAATGGCGGAAACCCTTTGCCGTCCCGCCGCGCGACGGGTTCAGTCGGCGCTCGTCGCCTTCTTCAGCGGATCCGCGAGCGGCACTTGACCCTGTTCGGAAAAGCGCTTCCGCGCCGCTTCCTCTTCCTTTGTCCGCGACGCCTGATCGGTGATCTGACGGCCCAGCGCGACGACATTCGGAATCTCGTCGTCGGCCAGCGCCTTCATGTATTGCTTCCGCTTCATCGCCCTTTCGATATAGGGCGCGAGTTCTTCAGCTTTCTTTTTCTGCCGCTCGTCCTCGTGCTCCTTGAACTCCGGCATGACATCGCGCGCGAACATTTCCAGCGCTTCGCAAATATGCTCGTGCCGGTTGCGCCCGCCCTGCTGGATGAACGACACCTGATCGACGCCTGCATCCGCAAAACCGCGCAGATGTTCGCGCATCTGCTCCGGCGTGCCGATGCCGCGATTGCCGCCTTCTTCGGGCAAATGCGGCCGCGCCTTCTCGAAGGCTTCCCAGATATTCGTGCGTCCCGGCTTGTGCTCGCCGAAAATGTAATGATGGCCGAGCGCGTAACCGAAGAAACGGAACCCGTCCATGCCGCGGCGCTTGGCTTCCTCGGCATCCTTGTGCAGCGAGAAACCCGTCACCATCGCGATATTCGGATTGCAGGCGTGACCGATCGGCACCGCCTCTTCCTTGAAGATGCGATAATAGTCGTCGACCCATTGCCTGGCTTCCGCCGGATCGACAAACGCAAATGTCAGCGCGCCGATGCCGAGCCGCGCCGC
>JAHBYM010000237.1 GCA_019635975.1 Parvibaculum sp.
GTTCCCTCGCAAAAGCGGCAGGCGATTCGCGCCGCAAGCATCAGCGTGGCGCGGCGGCCCCGCGCATTCAACCCGGGAAAACCGCCGGAAACCGCGAGATTGCGCTGGCCATTGAATGCAATGTTATAATATAACAATTCCCGGTTCGAACATTCCGAGGCATCTCCAATGGTCCCGCAGAAACTGCCCGTCACCGTACTGTCCGGTTTCCTCGGCGCGGGCAAGACGACGCTGCTCAATCACATATTGAACAATCGCGAGGGGCGCCGCGTGGCGGTGATCGTCAACGACATGAGCGAGGTCAATATCGACGCCGATCTCGTGCGCGCCGGCGACGCGGCCTTCACCCGCTCCGAAGAGCAGTTGGTCGAAATGACCAATGGCTGCATCTGCTGCACGCTGCGCGACGACCTCCTGAAAGAGGTGCGGGCGCTTTCGGAGGCTGGACGCTTCGACTATCTGGTGATCGAGTCGACGGGTATTTCGGAGCCCCTGCCGGTGGCGGCGACCTTCGACTTCCGCGACGAGGCGGGCGAGAGCCTGGGCGATGTCGCGCGCCTCGACACGATGGTGACGGTGGTCGACGCGGCCAATCTGCTGAAGGATTATTCCTCGGCCGACTTCCTGCGCGATCGCGGCGAAAGCCTCGGCGAGGGCGACGACCGCTCGCTGGTGAGCCTGCTGGTCGAGCAGATTGAGTTCGCCAATGTGATCGTTCTGAACAAGGTCGATGTTTCGACGCCGCAGGAGCTGGAGCTGGCGCACAGTATCATCCGCGCCCTCAATGCCGACGCGGAGATCGTCGAGACGAGTTTCGCGCGAGCGCCGCTCGCCCGTATTCTCGATACCGGGCTTTTCGACTTCGAAAAGGCGCAGCAACATCCGCTCTGGTACAAGGAACTCTTCGGTTTCGCCGAGCACACGCCGGAGAGCGAGGAATACGGCATCAGGAGCTTTGTCTATCGCGCAAGGCGGCCGTTCCACCCCGAAAAGTTTCACAGGTTTCTGAACTTGAACTGGCCCGGCGTCATCCGCGCCAAGGGTCACTTCTGGCTGGCGACACGGCCGCACTGGGTCGGCGAGATGAGCCAGGCGGGCGCCCTTGTCCGCAACGAGGCGATCGGCTTCTGGTGGGATGCGCTGCCGCGCGAACGCTGGCCCGAAAATCCCGAATGGCGCGCCCATCTGGACAGGAACTGGCACGAAGTATGGGGCGACCGCCGGCAGGAGATGGTCTTTATCGGCCGCGACATGGACGAAGACTGGATCCGCGCCGAACTCGACCAGTGTCTGCTCGGCTCGGACGAGAAGCCGAAATTCGATTTCAAGTCGTGGGACCGCCTGCCCGACCCCTTCCCCGAATGGCGCAGCGAAGCGGCCGCCTGATGCGTCTCCTGGATGTGATATCGCAACGGGTGAATCGCCAGTCGCCGGCAGCGGCGGCGCCCGAGATTGTCATGCGGGCCGGACCGCCCGGCATCGCGGAATGGCTCGACGGACTGCCGCCGGAAGCGCTGCCTGAAGCCCGCTTCGTCGCAAGACCGGCAGATGTCGCGGTGCTGCTGCCGGCGGCTTGCGGCAACGGGTTGCGCGACGACATTGCTGCGCTGGCGCACGGCTTCGCGGAGCGCGCCGCCTGCCGCGAAATCGAGGTGAGACTTGAAGCGGTGGATAACGACGCGTGCCGGCTGTTTCACCGCGATCATGTGGCGATCCGGCTGCTGACGACCTATCGCGGTCCGGGCACGGAATGGATTGTGCCGGACGAAGCCGAGAGGGCGCTGGGGCTGCAGGACAAATTCGACGGCGCCATCGAGCGGCTGCCGCGCTTCGCGGTCGGCATGTTTTCGGGCAAGGAGCATCCCAGGGGCGGTGTCGTGCATCGTTCGCCACGTGTCGCGGGGACGGGCACGGTTCGGCTTCTGCTCTGCCTGACGCCGGCGGACGACAAGCACGGGCCAGGCTGCGGGTGTTGAGCCGATGAGTGCAATTCAATCCATGCAGCTATCGCGCGAGCAGGCGATGCAATTCCTCGATCTGGTCGAGCGGTTTCGACAAGGCGAGCTCACGCGCCAGTCGCTGCGGCTGAGGCTGAAGCTTCTGGACGAGGGGACGGACGAAATGCTGTGGCGATTCTTCCAGGCGCGTTTCGATCATTCGGACGCCGCCGTCGCGCAGGACTGGCCGACAAACGAACATCGGTATTGAAACGAAAAGAGGATACGCCATGGCGACGCTGACATTCTGCACCACGGCCATTTTCGATCACGGGGCGCTCGGCCAGCTTGGCGGCGTGTTGAAATCGAACGGCATTTCGCGTCCGCTGATATGCACCGATATCGGCCTTGTGCGGGCGGGCGTCGTCGACAAGGTGCGCGGTGCCCTTTCCAACGAGTTTGCGCTGACGATATTCCATGACACGCCGGAGAACCCGACAGAGGCTGCGGTTCTGGCCGCCGCGCAGGTTTATCGCGAGGCGGATTGCGACGGCATCGTCGCGGTGGGCGGCGGTTCGTCTATGGATCTCGGCAAGGCCGTGGCGCTCACGGTCACACATGACGGCAATATGATCGATTTCACCGCAGGGCGCGGCGGCGTCCAGAAAATCGGCGCGGTGGCCCCGCTGATCGCTGTGCCGACCACGGCGGGAACCGGCAGCGAGGTTTCGACCGGCGCTGTCGTCATCATGTCGAATGGCGAGAAGCTGATCCTGGCGAGCAAGCATCTGGTGCCGCGCGTGGCGATATGCGATCCCGATCTGACGCTCGGCCTGCCGCCGCTGCTGACGGCCGCGACCGGCATGGACGCGGTCGCCCATTGCATCGAGGCGGTCTGTTCGCGCCAGGTCAATCCGCCCGCCGATGCTGTGGGTCTTGACGGCATCGGCCGCGCGCTCGGACAGGGGTTTCTCGAACGCGCGGTGGCCGACGGCACCGACAAGGATGCCCGCTGGAACATGATGATGGCATCGACCGAAGGCGCGATGGCCTTCACAAAGGGGCTCGGCGCCGTGCATTCGATGAGCCATGCCTGCGGTTCGCTGCCGGGCCTGCGGCTCCATCACGGCACACTGAACGCCGTCTGCCTGCCGGCGGTGCTGCGCTACAATCACGGACAGATCGCACCGGCGCTCGAACGCATTGCCGCGGCCATGGGCCTGCCGGCGGGCGCCGACGTTTCCGAGGAGATTTCCGCGCTCAATACCCGTCTGGGCCTGCCCGCGAGCCTCGGTGCGATGGGTGTGACCGGCGACATGATCGACTATCTGGCCGAACATGCGGCCCGGGATGTCTGCACCTTCACCAATCCCCGCAGCGCCGGCCGCGACGATTATGCGCGGCTCTTCGAGGAAGCGATGGCGGGCTGACGGTCCTATTTGCGCTGCTTGTGTTCCTCG
>JAHBYM010000238.1 GCA_019635975.1 Parvibaculum sp.
CCGAACAACGCGTTGAAGATCGGCGGGATCGTGAAAAGCCACGCCGTCACCAGCGCCGACCAGAAGAACCAGGTGAACTGCTTGCGCGTCAGCCGCATGAACTGTCCACCAAGACCCAGCGCCATCAGCATCAGCCCTTGCGTGATCCCTTCCATATGCGCCATGCGCCAGGCGCGTCCGTCGTCGGGAATCGAAACCGGAATGTCGATCGGCAGCGGCCACAACACGACACGGCCGAGCAGCGCGAAAAACCATATCCAGCCGATAATGATGGCGAGCACGAACAGGCCGACGCCGTTGAAAAACAGCAATGCGCGCATCCGCGCCGCCATGCCGCTCGCGCCGGCGGATGCCGATGTTTCTTGATTCATTTTGTTTCTCCGGCAGAAAGGGACACGGGTTCCGGCGCGTCGAGGCGGGCGGTGTCGAGCCGTCCGGCGCCGGCATTGTCGGTCTTGAAGAGCCGCGCCCAGGAAAGCGCCCATGCGGGGTCCTTCACCTGACGTGGATTGTAGAACGGCACCATGATGCGCAGCATCTTCGGCGTCAGTTGCGCGAAAATCCGTAGCAGGAGCAATCCCAGCGCGACGCGCGAACGCCGGTCGCGCCACAACCCGTCCTCCTTCAGCAGCGCCTGATAGCCGCCGCGCGTGCGCCACATGATATGCGCCGTCGCGTAAAGCAGCCCGTAGATGCGCCGGAAATAGTTTCCGGCCAGATGCTCGAACACATCGTAAGCCACATTCTTGTGTTCGATCTCTTCGACAAAGTGCCACAGGACAAGCGACGCGACGCCGCTCTCGCTGTCGCCGAACAGGAACCGCCGGTCGGCAATCAGCATCTGCCCGATCGCCAGCGCCATCGATTCGAAGCCTTCGGCATAGGCCAGATTGAATTCAAGCGACCGCATTGCGCCGAGCTTGCGGTAGTCTTCCGCAAGCTGAGCTTCGACGGTTTCGATCGATTTGTATCCGCGTGCTTTCAATTCGTCGTTGAACTTGCGGTGCTGTCGGAAATGCATCGCTTCCTGCGCGACATAGTCGTCAAGCGCCGCCTGCAACGCCGCATCGCGGATCCTTGGCCGCGCTTCGCGCATCGTCTTGATGAGATAGGGTTCGAGATAAGGCATCGCCAGCGACGCCGCATTGACGATCTGCGAGAATTCCGGCCGCCGCTGGTTCCAGTGTCCGCTCATCGCGGCCGGATAGGCAAAGCCCATGCGCCGCACCGTCATGCGCCCCGCGCCGTCACCCGTTGCCGTCTCGCTCAACGATGCCTCCCCCGCTTCGCCGGTCGCCGCGCATTCGCGGCGATCATGCGCCTTGCTGCTTGCTCTCCGGCTGCCCCGTCAGCACGCTGCTCTCGCGCCGGAACATGATCTTGCCATAGGAAACCGGCATCAGCCGCTGCAGCCAGTCGACTAGTTTGGCGTCGAAGCCGATCAGGATGCGCGGCCTGTTCCGCGCGATCCCGTCGGCGATCGTCTCGCCCGCGCGCTCCGGTGTCGTCCGCGCGATCTTGTCGAAGCCCGATGCCGCGTCCTCGCGCACGGTTGCCTGTGTGCTTTGCAGGAAACGCGCATTGCGCACGATGTTGGTCTTGATGCCGCCCGGATGCACGCAGGAAATCTGAATGTCCGTACCCTTCATTTCGTGCCGCAGCGCCTCGGTGAAACCGCGTATGGCGAACTTCGCGGAATTATATGCCGCTTGTGTCGGCACCGCGATCAATCCGAAAATGCTCGACACATTGACGATGTGTCCTTGGCCCTTCGCCTGCAATTGCGGCAGGAACGCCTTGGACCCATAGACCATCCCCCAGAAGTCGATATTCATCACCCATTCGAAATCGTCATAGGTGAGTTCGTCGACCCGCGCGATCTGTGCGACGCCGGCATTGTTGACGACGATGTCGGCGCCGCCATGCGACGTCTCGATCTCCTGCGCGAAAGCGTAGACGGCGTCGCGGTCGGCGACATCCACCAGATAGGTCGTGACCTTGGCCCCCAGCGCCTCGATCCGCGCGGCGGTCTCTGCAAGCCCTGCCCGGTCGAGATCGGTGATCGCAAGCCGCGCGCCGCGCTTGGCGAGCGCCAGCGCCGTGCCCCTTCCGATGCCGCTTGCCGCGCCTGTCACCACTGCCAGTTTGCCGTCAATCTCCGTCATCTGCCCTGTTGCCTCGTTGAAATACTGAAACGTCCGGAATGTCGAAACGGGCTCTAAACTATGACAATTCATGGAAATGTCACGGGCTTCGAGCGTCTTTTCGACGGCCCGTTGGACCTTGCCCGGCCATCCCCTCTATGCTTTGCAAAACGCCTTCAAAAATACGGGGAGGAACGCGATGCAGGTGCAACCCATTTCAGGTCTCGACGACGGCATCAACGAAATCAGGCTTCGCACGGCCAGGATCGTCACCGGCGACATTATCCCGGCCGAACCTCTCCTCTACAAGGGCGGCGCTGAGGCGGAAGGTGTCCGTACAAAGATAAAAATGAAGATCAAGGACGAAGGCCTGTGGGCGCCGCACCTGCCGGAAGACTATGGCGGCATGGGCATCGGATTTCTGAAGCACGCCTACATGAACGAGATCATGGCCTGGTCGCCTTTTTCGGCGCGGCTCTTCGGCGTCGTCGCGCCCAATTCCGGCAACCAGAAAATCCTGCTGAAATACGGAACGCCCGAGCAGAAAAAGAAGTGGCTGGAGCCGTTGATTGCCGGCGACATCGAAAGCTGCTTCTCGATGACCGAGCCCGATCAGCCGGGCTCCGACCCTTACGCCATCCAGACCCGCGCCGTGAGGGACGGCGATCACTGGGTCATCAACGGCCATAAATGGTTCACCTCCAACGGCCGCCGCGCCGACATCGCCATCGTCATGTGCCGCACCGAAGAGAGGGACGGCAAGGGCGGTGTGAAGGACAAGATGACCCAGATCATCGTACCGATGAAAACGCCCGGCGTGAACATCATCCGCTCGGTGCCGGTCTGGGGGCACACCGGCGGCGATCATTGCGAAATCAAATACGAGAATGTGCGCGTACCGGTCGAGAACCAGCTGGGCCGCACCGGCACCGGCCATCAGGCAGCGCAGGACCGGCTCGGCGAGGGGCGCGTCTTTCATTGCATGAATTCGATCGGCCAGATGTGGCGCGCCTTCGACCTGATGTGCAAACGCGCCGTCAGCCGCGAGGTGCATGGTGGCAAACTCGAGACCAAGCAGTTCGTGCAGGGTTTCATCGCCGACAGCTATATGGACATCCAGGCCGCGCGCCTGATGACCATTCACTGCGCGCACCGGATGGAGGAAGGCGCGGCCGCCCGCGTCGACATCTCGGCGATCAAGGTCTTCGTGCCGGCCGCCTTCGAGCGCGT
>JAHBYM010000239.1 GCA_019635975.1 Parvibaculum sp.
GCCGAGACGACGCCGGGACCGCTCATTCTGGTGCTGCAGTTTGTCGGCTATCTCGCCGCCTATCGTGAGGCGGGCGGGCTCGACCCGGTGATGGCGGGTGTTGCCGGCGCGCTCATCACGGTCTGGGTGACGTTCGCTCCGTGCTTCCTGTGGATTTTCCTCGGCGCGCCCTACATCGAGCGGCTGCGCAAGGTCGCGTTGCTCAACGCCGCTTTCGCCGCCATCACGGCGGCGGTCGTCGGCGTCATTCTCAACCTTGCGCTCTGGTTTGGCCTGCATGTGCTGTTCGGCACGGTGGAGGAAGTGCGCGTGTCGATGCTGCGGCTCTGGGTGCCGGAACTTGCGACGCTCGACCCCTGGGCATTGGCGCTGAGCGCTGGCGCGCTTGTCGCCATGCTGCGCTTTCACATCGGGATGCTGCCGGTGCTCGGCGTTTCCGCCGCGCTCGGGCTTGCGATCAAGCTTGTTTGACGTTCACGCCGCCGTCACCGGGTTCGGCAGCGGGCGGTCCTCGAAAAAGGCGTCGATATTGGCGATCACGGCATCGCCCATGGCCTTCAGCGCCTCCGATGTGCCGCCGCCGATGTGGGGCGTCATCACGATGTTGGGGAGCGCCGCGAGGTCGGGGCGGATTTGCGGTTCGTCTTCGAAGACGTCGAGCCCGGCGCCGGCGATGGTGCCGTCTTTCAGGGCGGCGATCAGCGCGTCTTCGTCGATCGCCGATCCGCGCGAGATGTTGACGATGTGGCCGGTGGGGCCCAGCGCTTTCATCACCCCGGCATTGACGATGTGACGGTTCGTTTCGTCGGCGCGGTGGGCGACCATCAGAACGTCGGCCCATTCGGCGAGCGCGGGCAGCGTTTCGAAATAGCGCCAGGGCGCGTCCGGCTTTTTCGAGCGGTTGAAGTAGCCGACTTCCGTTTCGAAGGCAGCGCAGCGCTCGGCGATCTTGCGGCCGATGGCGCCGAGACCGAGCACGCCGACCTTGCGGCCGGTGAGGCCGCGCGCGAAGAGAAGCGGCGCCGGGTTCTTGCCGCGCCATTCGCCGGCGCGCGCCAGCCTGTCGCCGGTGACGACATGGCGGATCGAGGCGAGCAGCAAGGCGAGCGCCATGTCGGCGACGGTCGAGGCGTTTGCGCCGACGGTGTTGGTGACCGCGATGCCGCGTGCCGACGCGGCGGCGACGTCGATGCCCTCATAGCCCGAGCCGAGGCAGCAGATGATGCCGAGCTCCGGCATTGTGTCCATATAGGCGCCGTCCGCGCCATGCGTGCCGACGGTGATGATTGCCTTGGCGTTTTTGCTGAGGGCAGGGTCGGTAATCACCTCGTAGCGCTCGGCAAGCTTTTGCTGAAAGGCCTTGCCGAGCGACAGGGCGAGGAATACGGGCGGCTTCATGGGGACTCCGGAAACTCAGTTCGCCTGGGCGGCGCGGGCAAGCAGCGCCTTTGCCTGTTTCAGATGCGGGATGTCGAGCATCACGCCGTCGAGCGCGACGACGCCGACATCGCCCGCCTTCTCGAAGGCTTCGACAACCGCGCGGGCATGGGCGAGGTCGGCCTCGCCCGGCGTGAAGACCGCATTGATGATCGCGACCTGCGCGGGATGGATCGCCATCTTGCCGGTGAAGCCGTCGCGGATGGCGGCGCGGGCTTCGGCTTCAAGCCCGGCGTCGTCGCGAAAATCCTTGTAGATGCCGTCGATGGGCGCGACGCCCGCGGCAACAGCGCCGAGCAGCGTCAGCGTGCGGGCGAGGCGATAGGGGCCGGTGTAGTTGCCCTGTTCGTCCTTGTTGTCGCGCGCGCCGAGGGCGGCCGCGAGGTCTTCGGCGCCCCAGGTCAGGAAGGCGAGGCGGGAATGCGATCCGGCATAGGTGCCGAGCGTGAAAAGGGAGGCAGCGGTTTCGGTGGCGACGCAGCCGATGCCGATGTCGCCGCCGCCGAGACGGTCGATGCGGTCGCCGACTTTTTTCACGCAGGCGCCGGAGATGGTTTTCGGAACGACGATCATGTCGGGCTTTGCTGGAACCACGGCTTCGAGGTCCGCCTCCCAGAAGGGCGTGTCGAGCGCATTGATGCGAAGGACGAGCTTCGGGCCGCTGCGGTCGGCCGTTTTCAGATAGGCGACGGCGGATTTGCGCGCGGCGTCCTTGTTGGACAAGGCGACCGAGTCTTCGAGGTCGACGATCAGCGCGTCGGCGCCCGAGCCCGCGCCTTTGGCAAGTTTTTTCTCGCTGTCGGCGGGGACGAAGAGGAAGGAACGCATCTCTCAGGCCTCTTCCGTACCACGGGCGTGCATATAGGCCTGCCGTGTGCAGGAAGCGACTTCCTCGTCGCGCTGGTTGTAGGCCTTGTGCAGGAAGGTGACGATACCGGCGGTGGGGCGCGATTTCGAGCGGCGCTTGGCCATGACCGTCGTTTCGATGCGCAGCGTGTCGCCCTGAAAGACCGGCTTGGGGAAGACGACATCGGTCATGCCGAGATTGGCGATGGTGGTGCCATGCGTGGTGTCGTGCACCGAAATGCCGATCATCAGGCCCAGTGTGAAAAGGCTGTTGACCAGCGGCTTGCCGAACTCGGTTTCGGTCTCGGCATAGTGGTGGTCGAGATGCAGCGCGGCCGGGTTCATGGTCATGGTCGAAAAGAGCACGTTGTCGGTCTCGGTGACCGTGCGCCGGATGGCGTGCTTGAAGACCTGACCTTCCTTGAATTCCTCGAAATATAGTCCCGGCATTTCCGTTCCTGCGATTGTTGTGCGGGCTGTCTCGCTCCCCGTCCTTCGGCTAGGTTATAGCGCCGTCGATCCAAAAAACGAAAAGCGCATAAGGGTAGGGCATGGATTTCAGGTTCAGCGAGGAACAGCAGGCGATCCGCGATGCGGTGGGGCGGGTCTGCGCGCGCTACGACGATGCGTATTGGCTGAAGCGGGACAGGGAGGGCGGCTTCCCGGACGATTTCGTGCGCGACATCGCAGGCGGCGGCTGGCTCGGCATCGCGATGCCGGAGGCTTATGGCGGCGCCGGGCTCGGGGTTACGGAAGCGGCCATCGTCGCGCAGACCATCGCCGAATCGGGGGCCTGCCTGTCGGGCGCTTCGGCCATTCACATCAATCTCTTCGGGCCGATGCCGGTGGTGGTGTTCGGCACCGACGCGCAGAAGCAGAAGAACCTGCCGCCGCTGATCGCGGGCACGGACCGCTGCTGCTTCGGCGTGACGGAGCCCGATGCCGGGCTCAACACGACGGCGATCTCGACCAGGGCGGAGTGGGACGGCAAGGCCTATGTGGTGCATGGGCGGAAGATGTGGACCTCGACGGCGCAGACGGCCAACAAGATCCTGCTGCTGGCGCGCACGACGCCGAAGGA
>JAHBYM010000024.1 GCA_019635975.1 Parvibaculum sp.
TTCGGCGCCGGGTGTTCGGCGTCGAGCCAGGCGGTGTCGGCGGGGAGGATCAGGGTTGCGATCTGGCCGGGCGGCTGCATCGCGGCGTGGACGGCACGCGCACCGTCGGCGGCCACGGTTTTCGGACTGGTCGAGGAGTGAACCCAGCCCGAGACGGGGCGCGCGAAACCGAAAATATCGGAGGCGAGCGGCGCATCATATTGCGCGTGATAGGTCGCGTGATCGCCGACGATGTTGACGATGGGCGTGGAGGCGCGGCGCGCATTGTGCAAGTTCGCCAGACCGTTGGCGAGGCCCGGCCCGAGATGCAGGAGCGTCGCGGCCGGCTTTTCGGCCATGCGGCCATAACCGTCGGCCATGCCGGTGACGGCGCCCTCGAAGAGACCGAGGATCGCGCGCATGCCCTCGACCTTGTCGAGCGCGGCGACGAAATGCATCTCCGAGGTGCCGGGGTTGGAGAAACAGACCTCGACGCCGGAATCCACCAGCGTCCGCACCAGGCTTTCCGCACCGTTCATTTGCCGCTCTCCCTCTCTCGTTTTCTCGTTGCCGGATATTCTAGATCAAATGCATCGCCGCGACACGGCCAAGAACGACGATGCCGAAGGCGACGATCAACCCGCCCGAGACGCGATTGACGAGGCCGAGCAGGCGGTCGTCCATGCGGGCGCGGAAGAGGCTGACAAAACTCGATACGCTGGCCCACCAGAGGAGCGAGCCGACGGCGACCGCGACGACGACGGTTGCCGCATGGACATAATCGTCGCCGGCGGAGGCGAGGCCCGCGACGCCGCCGAAAATGGCGATGAAGCCCAGCATGGTGGCCGGATTGGTGATCGTCAGCACGAAGGTGATGGCGAAAACGCGCGCCATGGCGGCGGCCAGGGCAACCGAGATGTTCTCGGCGGGCTCTTCATGGGTCTGCGGCTTCGAGAACCAGGTGCGCAAGCCGAGGCCGAGCAGGAACAGGCCACCGACGATCTGCAACAAGGTTTCGACACGCAGCACGAATTCGATTGCCTGGGTAATACCGAAAGCAGCAACGACGGCAAAGAGCGCATCGCCCGCCGCGGCGCCGCCGCCCGACAGGAAACCGTTGAGCGCGCCATAGCGCAGCGTACGGCGAATGACGATCAGATTGACGGGGCCGATGGGCGCCGCGACGGCCATGCCGATTGCCACGCCATTTACCGCCAGACCGGGATCGATCATTCCGTGTTCCGTTTTTCTCGCTCAGACAACGACGACATCGTTGCCGGGCGGATCGGCATAGAGCTTCTCGACAAGCGCGGCGCGGCGGCCGAGCGCCACCGACTGGTTGATGTAGCCCTTGTCGGTGAGTTCGCCGGCATCGACGCTGGCGGGTTCGACCATCAGCAGCGCGCGGGCGACGCGCGTGCTCGAGCCCGGATTGCCCTTGTTGTGGGCGCGCATGCCTTCGGCCAGACGTTCGAGCACCGCCGGATGATGGACGATGTCTTCCGCCGCCAGGCTCTGGTCGACCGCGATGTTGCGGCAGGCCGGAATGTTGGGAAAGCCGAGCAGGCCGATATATTCGCGGTCGAGACCGGCAATGAGCGCATCGGCCAGCACGCCGTTCGAGGCGGCGACCGCATCGACACGCAGCTTGCCGGCGCTGACCCATGTGCCGGTCGAAAGCTTGAAATCCTCCGCCACGCGGCCGTCGAAGACGAGGCCTTCGAGCGGATTGTCCGGGTTGACGAAGCGCGCGCCGTCGCCGAGACGGTAGAAGCCTTCCTCGTCATAGGCGTCGCGGGTTTTTTCCGGGTTCTTGTAGTAGCCCTTGGTGATGCAGGCGCCGCGCACGCGCACTTCCATTTTCAGACCGACGGGCGCCAGCTTCAGTTCGATGCCGGGCAGCGGCAGGCCGAGCAGCCCCATGCGCTCGGTCGGCCAATGGACGTTGGTGATGGTGGGCGCGGTTTCGGTGGCGCCGTAGCCCGACGAAAAGGCGATGCGTTCGCCGACCGCGCGGATGGCAACGCGCTGGATGCGCTCGTAGAGATCCTGGCTCAGCGCCGCGCCGCCATAGGCGAGCGTACGCAGGCGCGAGAAGAAGTTTTTCGCCAGTTCGTCGTCGCGCTCCAGTTCGTCGGCCAGCATGGTGTAGGCGGCGGGCACGTTGGAATAGGCGGTGGGCGCGATCTCGCGCAGGTTCGCCACCGTTTCGGCAAAGCCGCCGGGAACGGGACGGCCGCCATCGATGTAGAGCGTGCCGCCGGCGACCAGCAGGTTGTTGAGGATCGCGTTGCCGCCGAAGCAGTGGTTCCAGGGCAGCCAGTTGAGCAAAACCGGCGGCACCTCGTTTTCCTCTTCGATGGTGACGCTTTTCGGCATCACCGAATTGACGCACATCATCTCCTGCGTCGTGATGACCGCCTTCGGCATGCCGGTGGAGCCGGAGGTGAAGAGATATTTGGCGACCATGCCGGGCGCGAGCCGCGCATAGCTTTCCTCAACGGCTTCGCCCGGCACGGTGTCGGTGAGATCGGAGAAGGAGGTGCCGCGCGAGGCATCGACGGTGACGAGCTCGACGCCATCGAGGTCGAGCGCCGCGAGGCCGCGCGCGAAGGGCGCGCTCTCCTGCATGAAGATCAGTTTCGGTTCGATGAGATCGACGACGTAGCGCAGCTTTTCGAAATCGGAACTCATGGTGCTGTAGGAGGGCGAGACCGGCGCGACGGGAACGCCCGCCAGGATCGCGCCATAGGTCATCAGCGCGTGTTCGATCGAATTGCCGGACAGGATCATCACCGGCGTCTGC
Organism: Parvibaculum sp.; assembly: GCA_019635975.1. GTDB lineage: Bacteria > Pseudomonadota > Alphaproteobacteria > Parvibaculales > Parvibaculaceae > Parvibaculum. Next base: position 2,786 of record JAHBYM010000024.1, read on the forward strand.
TGATTGAAACCGCGGTCGAGCAGCGCCTGCGCGATGGCGCTGACCTTGCGGTTGGCGTCGGCATAGGTCAGCAGTTCCCAACTGCCGAGGCCTTCCTTTGCGGCGCGGCGCTTGCCGAGCCAGACGCGGTCCGGCGCCTCGGCCGCCCATTTGCGGATCGGCTGGATGAGGTTGGCGGGGACGGCGCGCAGCGGATGCGGGTTGCGCAGCACGATCGAGCCGTCGGGACGGCGCTCGACCTCGACTTTCGGTTCGACATAGCCGGGGTCGCGGAAGGGCGGCAGGTTCATGTCCAAGGATTTCGCGCTCCGCTCAGGCGTTGACGTCGATGATGGCGCGGCCGCGCACCTTGCCGGCGATGATTTCCCCGGCAAGGCGCGGCACATCGTCGAGTTTCGCGCGGAAGCTCATCGCCTCGAGTTTTTTCATGTCGAGATCGGTCGCAAGACGCTTGTATGCCTCGATGCGGATGGCCTTCGGCGCCATGACGCTGTCGATGCCGCAAAGCGTGACGCCACGCAGGATGAAAGGCGCGACGGAGGCCGGCAGGTCCATGCCCTGCGCCAGACCGCAGGCGGCGACGGCGCCGCCATATTTGGTCATGGCCAGCGCATTGGCCAATGTGTGGCTGCCGACCGCGTCGACGGCGCCGGCCCAGCGTTCCTTGCCGATGGGCTTGCCGGGCGCGGAAAGCTCGTTGCGGTCGATGATCTCGGCGGCGCCGAGACCTTTCAGGTAATCGGCTTCCGAGGCGCGGCCGGTGGAGGCAATGACGCGGTAACCGAGTTTCGACAGGAGCGCGACGGCGACCGAGCCGACGCCGCCCGCCGCACCCGTCACCAGCACGTCACCCTTGTCGGGCGTGACGCCGTTTTTTTCGAGCGCGAGGACGCAGAGCATCGCGGTGTAGCCGGCGGTGCCGATGGCCATGGCCTGTTCGTTGGAGATCGCATCGGGAAGCTTCACCAGCCAGTCGCCCTTGACGCGTGCCTTCTGCGCGTAGCCGCCATTGTGGCCTTCGCCGACGCCGAAGCCGTTGAGGACCACGCGGTCGCCGGGCTTGAAGTCCTTGTGGTCCGACTTCTCGACCCGGCCCGAAAAATCGATGCCGGGGATCAGCGGCCAGGAACGCACGATGGGCGCCTTGCCGGTCAGCGCCAGACCGTCCTTGTAGTTGACCGTCGAATAATCGACCGCGACCGTGACGTCGCCTTCCATCAGATCGGCTTCGGTGAGGTCCGCGAATTCGGGTTTCGGGCCCTGATCGGTCTTCTGCACGCGGAGGGCGCGGAACGTGTCGGTCATCTGGTGGAGTCCTTCCCTGAAATTGCGGGCCGGTTTGACGGATTCCAGCCTCTTGCGGCGACAAACGAACCCAAATCGCGGGCCGGGTCAAGCGGAGGGCGGCGGGCTGGCACTCGCCTCGGCGGGTGAGTGCCAAGCCTATGATTTTATTGAGCGAATCGTCCTGTAGCGAATTTGTCAATATCGACAGTGCGAGAATTATTGCTCAGGATTCGCATGTGTTCGCGTTGTTGCCCGGAGGTGTCGCGTGAGGCAGGTTTCCGAATTCAAGAAGTTGCTCGATGGCTACAGGCTGGTGACAGCCGAAATTCTCTACCGGATGCCCGACCATCCGAAGCTGCTGCAGAGCTATATCTGGCAGGATCTGGACATGGCGCCGAAATATCCGGTGCTTTCCAAATTTCTCGATTTCTGGAACCGGGAGCTTGAAGGGCCGATCCATTCGGTGACGGTCGGAACAAGGCGGGTGATCCACCCGAGCGAATTTATTCGGGCGGATTTCGTGGCAACCATCCACTGAGGCTTCGGGCCGCGTCAATGATGCGGCAGGTTCTCGACGAAGAGGATCGGCTCGCCGGTGGCCGCGCCCTGCAGCTCATCGTCCCACATGACGCGGCGGCCGCGCACGACGGTGCCGATGGGCCAGCCCTTGACCTTCATGCCGTTATAGGGCGTCCAGCCGCATTTCGAGGCGATCCATTTGTCCTCGATCACGCGGGTGGCGGCCATGTCGACCACGGTGATGTCGGCGTCGTAGCCGACGGCGAGGCGGCCCTTGCGGGACATGCCGAAAATGCGCTGCGGGCCGGCCGAGGTGAGGTCGACAAAGCGTTGCAGCGTCAGGCGGCCTTCGTTGACGTGATTGAGCATGACGGGCACCAGCGTTTGCACGCCGGGCATGCCGGAAGGCGATTTCGGATAGGTTTGTTCCTTTTCCTCGATCGTGTGCGGTGCGTGATCCGAGCCCAGCACATCGACGACGCCGGACGCGATGCCGGCCCATAATCCGTCGCGGTGCTCGTGGCCGCGGATCGGCGGGTTCATCTGCGCCAGCGTGCCGAGCGCCTCGTAGCATTCGGGCGCGGCCAGCGTCAGATGCTGCGGCGTCACCTCGACGGTGGCGATGTCCTTGGCCGCGGCGAGGATCGGGATTTCGTCGGCGGTCGAGACATGCAGCACATGGATGCGCTTGCCGGCCTCGCGCGCCAGCCGCAACAGGCGCGTGGTGCAGAGAATGGCGGCCTCGGCATCGCGCCAGACATGATGCGTGTCGACATGGCCGAGCAGCGCCAGTTCGCGGCGCTCGCGCAGGCGGGCCTCATCCTCCGAATGGATGGCGGCGCGGCGGCGGATCGCCTTCAGCACACGCAACACGTCCTCGTCCTTGTCGACCAGCAGGTTGCCGGTGGAGGACCCCATGAAAATCTTGATGCCGCAGCAGCCCGGCTCGCGCTCGATGTCGGCGAGGATGTCGACATTCTCCGTCGTCGCGCCGCCATAAAAGGCAAAATCGCAATACATGCGGTGGCGGGCGCGGGCGACCTTGTCGGCCAGCGCGTCCGGTGTCGTCGTCGGCGGCTTGGTGTTCGGCATTTCGAAGACGGCGGTGACGCCGCCCAGCGCCGCGGCGCGGCCACCCGATTCAAGGTCTTCCTTGTGCTCGTTGCCGGGTTCGCGCAGATGCACCTGGCTGTCGACGACGCCGGGCAACAGGTGGAGGCCGGTCACGTCGACGGTCTCGGCGGCGGCGGCGCGAGAGAGGTCGCCGATCGCGGCGATACGGCCGTCCTTGACCGCCAGGTCAGCCTTGCCCGTTCCATCCTGATTGACGACGGTGCCGCCACGGAAAACGAGGTCGTAGGTCTGGCTCACAGCGGGCTCCTCTCAGGCCTGGAGCGGCATTGCCGCCACGCGCGGTCGTTCGCGTCTCCTGCGGGTTATAAGTGGCGGGGTGACGGAAGCCAAGCCGGGCGCTTGCGGGCGGCGGGCGGCGGGCCTACATCTGATGCACCATGAATCGGGGCAAGACGCCATGAACGGGGTGAAGGCCTGTGCGCTGAGCGGGCGCGGGGTGCTGAGGGTCGGCGGACCGGAGGCGCGGAGCTTTCTGCAAGGGCTCATCACCAACGATGTCGAGGCGGCAAGCGGCGACAGGGCCGTCTATGCCGCGCTGCTGACGCCGCAGGGCAAGTTCCTGTTCGATTTCTTCATTTTCGCCGATCCGGCGGACAAGCAGGCGCTGCTGCTCGATTGCGACGGCGCGCGGATGGCCGATCTCGTCAAGCGGCTGACCATGTACAAGCTGCGCGCCAAGGTGACGATCGAGGATCTGAGCGCGACGCATGGCGTTGCCGCCTACTGGAACGAGGACGGGACGGCGGTGGCCGCCGAGGGTTCGCGGCTTGCCGACCCGCGTCTCGCCGCGATGGGCGCGCGCGCCATTCTGCCCATAACGGCGCTTGCGGCGCTTGGCGGGGACGCGGCGGGCTGGCAGCGCCACCGGATCGGCCTCGGCGTCGGCGATGCGGCCGAGGATTTCGAACCGGACCGGACTTTTCCGCTGGAGGTCAATCTCGACCTCCTCAACGGCATCGACTTCCACAAGGGCTGCTATGTCGGGCAGGAAGTGACGTCGCGCACCAAGCGGCGCGGCAGCGTGCGCAAACGGCTCGTGCCCTGCGACGTCGAAGGCGACCTGCCGGCGCCGGGAACGCCGGTGAAGGCCATCGCGCGCGAAGTGGGCACAGTGTTTTCGGGCGACGCGGAGACGGCGCGTGTGCTGGCGTTGCTCCGGCTCGACCTCATCAAGGATGCGACGCTCGAAGCCGGTCCTTCGGGCCTGACGCCCGACATTCCGGCCTGGCTCGCGCCCGAAATTCAACCGGGGGACGGAGACAATGGCCTCTGACGCGAAGCGCTGCCCGTGGCCCGGCGAGGACCCGTTCTACATCGCCTATCACGACGAGGAATGGGGCGTGCCGGAATATGACGACCGGGCGCTTTTCGAGAAGCTGGTGCTGGACGGTTTTCAGGCCGGACTTTCCTGGATCACGATCTTGCGCAAGCGCGAGAGCTTCCGCGCGGCATTCGACGGCTTCGAGCCGGAGCGCATCGTCCGTTACAAGCCGGCGAGAGTGGAGAAACTTCTCCAGAACCCCGGCATCATCCGCCATCGCGGCAAGATCGAAGCGACGATCGGCAATGCGCGGGCCTGGCTCGACATCATGGAAGAAGACGGTGGCTTCTCCGGCTTTCTGTGGGACATCGCCGGCGGCGCACCGAAACAGAACAAGTGGAAACGCATCGGCGACGTGCCGGCCGAAACGCCGATGAGCGTTGCGATGTCGAAGGCGCTGAAGGCGCGCGGCTTCAAATTCTGTGGGCCGACGATCGTCTATGCGTTCGCGCAAGCGGTCGGCATGGTCAACGATCACCTTGTGAGCTGTCCGCGACACGCCGACTGTTCCGCATTGGCGCAAAATAAAAACCGATAATTAAGCGTCGTTACGAGCAGTTGTTTCGACCCAATCATTCTTCCGCCACAATGTCGGCACATGCGGGCCACGTTGCGATTTTAGGTTGAACGACGTTTCAGCCAGCGGAGGGGAATTTCAAAAATGTTCAAGCGCCCCAAGGGTGTTTCCGATCCGGATTTGTCCGCGCCACCCAGCCCGCAGGAACGCGACGCCGCGTCCCATAATGCGCGTGCCGAGGCGACCGGCGACGACGGCACCGACAAGGGAACCCGCATCATCACACCGTCCTATCAAGCAAGGAAACCAGCTGTGCGCACGCTTCACACGCCGGGCGGGCAGCCGTCCGCCACAACGCCCGCCCACGCCGCCAACCTTCATGTGGGGCGCGGCCTCAAGCTCGAAGGCAAGATCCAGTCCTGCGATGCGCTCGTCATCGAGGGTGATGTGCAGGCGACGATCGAAAGCGGCACGCTGACCATCAGCGAAACCGGCGAAGTGCGCGGTGAAGCGACGGTCGACGAGGCGGAAATCAACGGCAAGTTCGACGGCACGCTGACGGTGCGCAAGTGCCTGACCATCAACACGACCGGCCGCATCAACGGCAAGGTCCGGTATGGCGAACTTCGCGTCGAGCAGGGCGGCCAGATCAGCGGCGAGATTCAGGCGGAAGACGCCAAGGATGCGCCGTCGCGGCCGGCGAGCGTCAAGGCCGCCGAAAGCGGCGAGACCAAAAGCGACAGCGGCGCCAGCGCCGGGTCCACCGGCAGCGAACGCGCCGCCTCGCTGAACTGACCGGCTTCGCGACCGGTCAGGGAACCAGCCACTCGACGGTCTGCACATCCGCCGGCCAGCGGATGCGCGCGCGGCGATGGCCGCTGCGGCTCAGCACCACCAGATCGGCCTCATCGAAGCCGAAACGGATCAAGGCGAAATTGACACGGCCTTCCTCCAGCCTGTCGGCCGAGGGGATGATGCCCTCGACCTCGGGCGGCAGGCCGGAGGTGGGGCTGTCGCTCGCCGTGCCGGGCGCGGCAACCGCCAGATAGGCGCGGCGGCTCGGCAGGCCCGCCGCCGCCCATGCCGCCTCCGCCGCGGGGCCGGTCAGCGGCACGGCCTCGCCCGTCAGCCGCAATTGCACGTCGCGGCGCGGATCGTAGAACATCATCGAGGCGCGGGGCTCGCGCGCCAGTTCGGCGACCTTGGCCGAGCGGGCATCGGTGAAAAGCTCCAGCATGCGGGCCTGGCGGTCGAAATTGCGCAAAATCACCGTTCTGACCGCCGGGGCGCCCGCCGCCGACAAGGTCGCCAGCGCCGGTTTACGCAGGGGCGAGCCTGCATCCGCCGCCCCCTCCTCCAGCAGCGCGACGGCAAGCGCCGCCATGTCCGGAAGGGTCAGGGCCCGCAAGGCCGCGCCCTCGAATGGCACCGGGCCCGCGCGCCCCGTCCCGCTGTCATTGGCCATATCGCACTCCAATCCGCTCAATCGGCCGCTCGGCAGTGGAAACGCCGGCGGGCCTGTTCTAATTTAGCCGGGCGGCGGGGGAACGCCGCATGCGTTTCCCGCCGAACGGCGGAAACGCCCCAACAAGAAACATCCCGCGATATACGCCGGCAAGGCGAACCGGGAAGAATCGGGTGGACATTGACCAAAGTCGTCATCAGCGGAACCGGCGTCTTCACGCCCTCCCAATCCGTCAGCAACGCTGAACTCGTCGAAAGCTTCAACACCTATGTGCGCCGTCACAACGAAAAACATGCCGATGCCATCGCGCGCGGCGAGGTGGAGCCGCTTGCGGAATCGAGCGTCGAATTCATCGTCAAGGCGTCGGGCATCGAAGCGCGCTATGTGATGGACAAATCGGGCATCGTCGATCCCGAGATCATGGCGCCGCGGCTCAGGCAGCGCTCCAACGACGAACCGTCGATCCTGGCCGAAATGTCGGTCGATGCAGCCAACAAGGCGATGAAGCGCGCCGGCAAGACCGCCGCCGACATCGACGCCGTGCTGGTTGCCTGCTCCAACCTCGAACGTCCCTACCCCGCCATCGCCGTCGAGGTGCAGGAGATTCTCGGTATCGAGGGTTTCGGCTTCGACATGAACGTTGCCTGCTCGTCGGCGACCTTCGGCATTCAGACGGCTTACGACATGCTGCGTTCGGGCTCGGTCGATTGCGTGCTGATCGTCGATCCCGAAATCTGTTCGGGACATCTCAATTTCCGCGACCGCGACAGCCATTTCATTTTTGGCGACGTCTGCACCGCGATCATTCTCGAGCGCGAGGAGACATGCACGGTTGAAGGCGCCTGGGAAATTCTCGGTACGCGGCTTCTCACCAAATTCTCCAACAACATCCGCAACAATTTCGGCTTCCTCAACCGCGCGACGCCCGAAGGCATCGGCGCGAAAGACAAACTGTTCGTGCAGGAGGGCCGCAAGGTCTTCAAGGAAGTCGTCCCGATGGTGTCACAGCTCATTCTCGATCACATGGCAGATGCCGGGCTCGATCCGAAAGACCTGAAACGCATGTGGCTGCATCAGGCCAACAAGAACATGAACGATTTCATCGGCCGCAAGGTGCTGGGCCGCGATCCGGAACCCGGCGAGCAGCCCAATATCCTGCAGGAATACGCCAACACGAGTTCCGCCGGCTCCATCATCGCTTTCAGCAAGTTCAGCGAGGACCTGAAACCCGGCGACCTCGGACTGATCTGCAGCTTCGGCGCCGGCTATTCGGCCGGCAATGTGCTGGTCAGGAAGCGGGCGTGAGGCGTCAGCCCTTCAACGGCTCCACCGTGACGATGCGGAAGGTTTGCATCTCGCCGTCCTGTTCGGTGACGGAAAGATATTCACCCGATTTGAATTCGTGACGATCGAGCTTGAAGAAGGGTTCGTCGGCCTCGGGCGTCGAGAGATCGTAGTCGATCGCCCAGCCCCGCCCGATATGGCGCAACAGGCCCTTCTGATCCGCCTCGCCCTGCCAGAAGCGGCGCACGGTGCATTCCTTCGAATGCGCTTTCCAGGCCGTCGGGTCGAGCTTCATGTCGCCGTCGAGCGGCACGACGAGATCGTAGCCATGTGCGGGCGAGCCGTTGGGAAATTCCTCGTTGCGGGCGAGGGTCATGTGGACGTGATAGAGGGTCATTGAAAGTTCCGTTCCGGTTGTTCAGTGCGCCATCAGCACAGGAATGGTGGCATGGGACCTGATGTGTTGCGTCACGCCGCCAATAATGAATTCGAGCAGGCGGCTGTGGCTGTAGCCGCCCATGACGAGGAGGTCGGTACCCGCCTTCTCGGCGGTTTCGAGCAGCACTTCGCCAGCGGCGCGGCCGCGCGCATCGACGAGGTGCACATCGGCGACGACGCCGTGCAGCGCCAGATAATCGGCAAGCGTCGAGCCGGGATCGGGATTGAGTTCCTTGTCGCCGATACAGAGGATCGTGACCTTGCGCGCCTTTTCGAGAAAGGGGATCGCGGCGGTGACGGCGCGCGCGGCTTCGGCGCTTTCGTCCCAGGCGATGGCAGCGGAACCGCCCACGGGCGCCCATGATTTTTTCGGCGCGATCAGCACCGGGCGTCCGGCGCTCATCATTGCGGCTTCGAGCGCCGTGCCGCCGGCAATGCCGGTGGCGCTTTCGCCGAAAACGATGAGGTCGGAGAGGCGGCTGTGACTGGCGACGACTTCGTCGCGGCGGCCGGTGACGTCGAGAAAGCGGACCGATGGCAGCGGCGGCTCCGCGCCCTTGCCGACAATCGGAAAGCCCGCCTTGGCCGCCGCCGCTTCCAGCATCTTCAGGACGCGGGCCGAGGCGTCGTCGGCGCCTTCGCGGGCGGCCTGCAGCAAATCCTCGATCACCTGACCCGACACGCCGTCGCCGAGATAAGGCAGGGCCTCGGTCGGATCGGGCCGCGCGAAAAGCGCCACGATCTGCGCACCGAAATCGCCCGCGATGGAAAGTGCGGTGCCGAGCACCTCGCTGTCCGACGGGCGGCCGGCAAGCGGCACCAGAATTTTTTTCACGGACATGGATCAGTCTCCCTTTTCCGCGGGTGAAGGTGCCGGACGCGGTTCGCGCTCGGCACCGAGAAGGAGGACCGGACAACCGGCCGCCGCCGAAAGACGCGCGGCGTCTTCATCGTCGCCGAGCCATCCGGCATTGACAATCAGCAAGCCTACACCCGCCGTCCTTGCCGCCGCCGCGATGTCGGCGGGGCTGCGGCCCTTCGCACCAAGACGGCGGAAAGGCGCACCGATGCGGGCAGCCAGTGTTTCGGCAAAGGCCGAACAGCTTTCGCCGATGCTCGAACCTTCGTCGACCGACGCGACGCCGCGGCCGGCGGCACCGGGCGGCAATGCAGCGGTGAATGCGCCTTTCAGGCCGATGCCGCGCGCCACCAGCAATACGTCGGCATGCGCATCGAGCGTCGCGGCGCGCACGGTGCGGCCGACCTCTTGCGAGGGCGCCGAGGTGGAGCGGATGACCAGCGTGTCGTCGGCGCTCGCGCCGGCCACGATCGAGGTCAGCGGGCGGCCGCGCTTCACGTCGAAACTCCAGTCGACATGGGCCTCGGCGGCGACGCGGGCCAGCACGCGGCGCGCACTCTCGGCCTGGGCGCGCATGGCGCGCAGCATGCGCTCGGGATCGAGTTCGCGCACTTCGCCGGAGAACGAAATTTCGCGCGCGAAAGGCAGGCTCGACAGCGCCAGCAGGTTTTCGTCCTCGACGAAAATACCCTTGAGGCGCGCATCCATGGACGCCGCCAGACGCGCGGCCAGCGACAAGGCCTCGCGCGTCAGGAACGAGGTGTCGAGCCCGATAACAATGCGGGTCGCGGCGGCGTCTTCGGTTTGCACCGTTGGCTGTTGCCGTTTGTCGCGGGCGGCCATCATGCCCCCCTCTTGCCGTTGTCGTCGGAGCGCTGGGCGAAGCGGCGCTGATTGTCGGCGAAGGCTGCGAGCCGTTCCTCGGTGCGCGCATAGATCGTGCCCGGCGGAAACCTGCCGTCCGATCCGCGAATGCCGGCGGGCGCGCCCATCAGCAGTTCGACGCCTTCCTCGACATGCTCGACAGGATAGATCGCAAACATGCCGCGTTCCACCGCGTCGACCACGTCCTGACGCAGCATCAGGTGCTTGACGTTGGCGGCCGGGATCAGCACGCCCTGCTCGCCGGTCAGGCCGCGACGCATGCAGATGTCGAAAAAACCCTCGATCTTGTCGTTGACGCCGCCGATGGCCTGCACTTCGCCGAGCTGGTTGACCGAGCCGGTGACGGCAAGACCTTGCGCGATGGGCGCTTCGGCCAGCGCCGAGATCAATGCGTAAAGCTCGGCGGAAGAGGCGCTGTCGCCGTCGACGCCGCCATAGGATTGTTCGAAAACGACACTGGCGCTCATCGACAACGGGATTTCGGGCAGGAACTGGCCGGAGAGATAGCCCGACAGGATCAGCACGCCCTTGGTGTGGATCGGACCGCCCAGCGCCACCTCACGTTCAATGTCCATGACGCGCGCGCCGCCGAGGCCCATGCGCACGCGCGCCGTGATGCGGCTCGGGCGGCCGAAGGAAACGCTGCCCATCGAAAGTACCGAGAGGCCGTTGACCTGGCCGATGCGCTCGCCTTCGGTGTCGATCATTACGATGTCGCGCGTGATCATTTCGAGGCTGCGTTCGCGCAGGCGGTCGGCGCGGCCGATCTGGGCGTCGACTGCGCTGTCGATGTGATCCGCTGTGATGGCGATCGCGCCTTCGCTTCGCGCGATGTGATCGGCCTCGCGCAAGAGGTCGACAATGGGGCGCAAGATGGTGGTCAGCTTCTCGGCATCCTCGGCCATGCGCGCCGAACGTTCGATGACGCGGCCGACACCGGCGCGATCGAGCGGCAGCAGATTTTCCTCGCGACAGAAGCCCGCAAGCAGACGCGCATAAAGTGTTTCGTTTTCCGGTTCGCGGTCGATCTCGTCCTCGAAATCGGCGGCGACCTTGAAGAGCTCCTCGAAATCGGGATCGAGATTGCTCAGCATGTAATAGAGGTAACGGTCACCGAGCAGCACGATCTTGATGTCGAGCGGGATCGGGTCGGGTTCCAGCGTTACGGTGCTGATGAGGCTCAGATATTCGCCGGCGCTTTCGATGACGACCTTGCGGCGGCGGATGGCGCGTTTCAGCGCCTCCCAGGCCAGCGGTTCGCGCAGCAGCTTCAAGGCGTCGATCAGCAGATAGCCGCCATTGGCGCGATGCAGCGATCCCGGCTTGATGAGCATGAAGTCGGTGACGAGCGCACCCATTTGCGGCATGTGCTCCACGCGACCAAGCAGGTTGGCCATGGTCGGGTGATCTTCGTAGAGGATCGGCGCACCGCCGCCGATGTAACCGCCGGCATCGGCGAGATCCTGCGCCTTCAGCGTGGCCGAGCCCTGCTGCCGGGCGCTTTCGCTGTTTTCGACGACGATGTTGACCTCGTAGCGGCGGAACGGGTTTGCCGCCGGAAAGCCGCCGCCCTGCCCTTGCGCCAGCGCCTGGATGACCTGCATCGGCTGGGGCGCCTGACCTTGCGCTTCAGCGCCCGCACCGGCAAAGAGACCGATATTCTCGATCAGATCCGCCTTCACTGCGTCCAACCAACGCCGAACGGGCGTTACGCCGTCGAAAAAGGCGCGCAAGTCACGCATGACCCGCTCGACTTCGCGCTCCGCAACCTCGCGGTTCAGCGCCTGTATGTGCAGACGATGTTCCTTCTGCCAGCCGGGAATATGTTCGATCGTATCGGCCAGTTCCTTTTGCAGGCCCTGGATGACGTCTTCGATGCGTTTGCGTTCTTCCTCGGGAAGCTTGTTGAACTCCTCCGGCTTCAGCACATTGCCGTCATGCACCGGCGCCAGCGCGAAGCCGGCCGGCGTGCGCAACAACGCGATGTTTTCGGCTTCCGCATGGGTGCGCAGTTCCTCGAAGGCCTGCTCCTGCTTCTCCTGATACTCCTCGTCGATCGACTGACGCCGGTTCTGATATTCCTCGCTCTCGACGATCGCCGGCATTGTCGCCTTCAGATCGTCGACGAGGCGCGCCATGCCTTCCTTCAGTGTGCGGCCGGTGCCGGCGCCAAGCTCCAGCGCCACCGGCTTGTGCGGCGTGTCGAAATTGTTGACATAGACCCAATCGGCGGGCGCGCGCTGGCGCAACGCCACTCCGGAGAGGAAACGCAGCACCGCCTCGTGCTTGCCGGCGCCGTCGGGGCCGAGCACAAACAGGTTGTAGCCCTGACGGCGGATGCTCGCGCCGAAGCGCAGCGCCTCCAGCACCCGCTCCTGGCCGACAAGACCGCTGTGATCTTCCAACTCGGCCGTGGTCGCGAAGTCGAATTGCGCAAGGTCGCAAGCGCGATAGAGGAGTTCCGCCGGAACCGGATCGACTGCCATTCTTCCCAAGTTTTTCCGGCCGCTTTGTTCGCCGCGCGGCCGTTGCGAGCATATCCCCACATTGATCATGGACAAAGTCCGGGGCGGCGCAACCGCGGCATAGCCATACACGGGTGCGGCAGATGCGCCCGACCGTGCGCCTTGGCCTTGTCGACAAGGCGGGTGACGCGCCGTAAGTTTCGCCTCCGCATTCGTGAAGGCAGATTTTCATGACCAAGGCCCGCTCACCGCGCGGCGCAGACAAGACCGGCCCCGCGCCCCGCGCCTGGCAGCGAATGTTGAGCGGGCGGCGGCTCGACCTGCTCGATCCCTCGCCGCTCGACGTCGAAATCGAGGACATTGCGCATGGGCTGGCGCGCGTTGCCCGCTGGAACGGGCAGACGCAAGGCGACCACGCCTTTTCCGTCGCCGAACATAGTGTGCTGGTGGACGATATCTGCGCGCGTTTCCGGCCCGGCTGGCCGGTGCGGTGGCGGCTGGCGGCGCTGCTGCACGATGCACCCGAATATGTGATCGGCGACATGATCAGCCCGTTCAAGACGGCGCTCGGCATCGACTACAAGGCGTTCGAGCACCGGCTTGCGGCGGCCATCCATATGCGCTTCGGATTGCCGAAAGAATTACCGCAGAATATCGAGGAAACAATCAAGCGCGCCGACAAGGCGTCGGCCTTTCTCGAGGCGACCCAGATCGCCGGATTTTCCGACGATGAGGCGGCGCGAATTTTCGGACGGCCGCGCGGACTTGCGCCGATCCCCATTGAACCCTTGCCGACGAAGAAAGCACAGGCGCGCTTCCTCGCCCGCTTTCATCTGCTGACCGGCGACAATTGAGGCCGTAAAGCCCCGTTGCGGCTCGATTATGCCCCGACTTTGCACAAATCTGTGTTATTCAGGGCCTATGATCGATTCAGCCGGGTTTTGTCCTTCGCCGAGTACAAGATGATCTATGTCAGCCCCCTCAGTGCCGTCGAGGATGCCGTTGCTTCGCTGCGGCCGTCGCATCTCGTCAGCCTGCTCGATCCCGAGACCATGATCGGCACGCCGCGTGGTATCGCGCCAGCGCGTCACCTGCGGCTCGGGGTCAACGACATTGCCGAACCGCTGGACGACCTCGTGCCGCCGGGCGCTGAGCATGTGTCGTCGCTGATCGATTTCGTGCGCGGCTGGGACCAGCAAAGCCCGCTGCTCGTTCATTGCTGGGCCGGCATCAGCCGGTCCTCGGCGGCGGCCTTCATCGCGCTTTGCGCGCTCAACGAAGATCATCCGGAAGTCGAGCTTGCGCGGCTGATCCGGTCGCGCGGAGCGCATGCACATCCCAACCGCCTGATGGTGCGGATCGCCGACGAGTTGCTGGCGCGGCAGGGCCGGATGTCGGCTGCGGTGGAGGCGCTCGGGCCGGGACGGGCCGTCTGGGAGGGCGAAATTTTCTCGGTGCCCGTGCGGCCGGGCGCGGCGTGACGGACCCAAAGATGGCGAAGGCACAGGGCACCATATCCAGCCAGTCCGCCGCCGAGGCCGCGATGCGGGCCGACAAGGCCGTCGTCATCGGCCTCAACGCCGCCATTGTGACCGTGTCGGACGACCAGCCGAAAATCCTTGTCGTGCCGCATGACGAAACCGACGGCGCCAGCGGCTGGGACGCGCTGCCCTTCGGCCCGTTCAACCCGGTGCGGCACAGGACGCTCGAAATCGGCCTGCGCGCCTGGGTGCAGGAACAGACGCAACTGGAACTCGGCTATGTCGAGCAGCTTTACACCTTCGGCGACCGCGGGCGGCATTCGCTCGAAAGCGACGCGCCGGGCGAGCATGTCGTTTCGGTCGGCTATCTGGCGCTGACGCGCGGGCACGATGAGGCGCTGAAGGGCGCGGCGTGGCGCGACTGGTATCAGTATTTCCCGTGGGAGGACTGGCGCGCGGGCAAGCCGCCGATCATCGACCAGGCGATCGTGCCGCTGCTGCGCGAATGGGCCGGGCGGCAATCGGAAGCGCCGCCCGAAGAACTGGCGCGCGGCAAGCGGCGCGACCGGATGCGGCTTTGCTTCGGCATGGACGGTGTGCCATGGGACGACGAGAAAGCGCTGGAGCGTTATGAGCTTCTCTACAGCGCCGGGCTGCTGCTCGAAGCGGCGCGGGACGGGCGGCCCAACGCACGCGGGCTCACCGGCAAGCATGCGCCCAATCTCGGGCGGCCGATGCAGTTCGACCACCGGCGCATTCTCGCGACCGCGATGGGCCGGCTGCGCGCCAAGATCAAATACCGTCCGGTCGCCTTCGAACTGATGCCGCCGAGCTTCACGCTTTATGAATTGCAGAAGACCGTCGAAGCGCTGCTCGGCCTGCATGTCCACAAGCAGAATTTCCGCCGTCTGGTCGAGAATGCCGGCCTCGTGGAGCGGACAGGCCGGATGTCGACGCGCACCGGCGGGCGGCCCGCCGAACAATTCCGTTTCCGCCGCGAGGTGCTGAACGAGCGCCCGGCGCCGGGGCTGAAGCTCGCGCCGTCGCGCAGCCGGGCGAACAGTTGATTTTGCCGCCCGTTATCGAGCGGGTAAAGCCGCGCGCAGAAGCGCGCCGCTGAAGAGATAGATTTCGTCCACCTTGAAGGTGCCGAGATAGATGAACCCCTGCTGTTCGAGGTAGTTCCTGATATCGTCGGTGTAATAGTTGTTCTCGACCGAAATGACGGACACAGGATAGCGGCCGAAGTCGATGCTCTTCAGGATGTCGAGTTCGCCGCCCTCGGTATCGACGCTCAGGAAATCGATGCTGCGGATGCCAAACCGGTCCATGAGCGACGCAAAAGTGTGGCAATCGACCTCGATGGTCCGCGTTGCGGATCCGTGACGCTGGCGGCTATGCCGCAGGCGGCGCGCCGTCAGGCCGCGATTGTGGGTCTCGAGCGTGCTCAGCATGTTGGGCGCGCCAACCATCTCGACAAGCTGCGCCTTGCCGCCCTCAGGCGTCACGCAACCATTTACGAGATGGCAGGACCGGCTTGCCTCCAACTTCTCGAAAACCGAGGGAAGCGGCTCGACGGCGATGCCCGTCCAGCCGAATTCTTTTTCGAAGCGGTAGCTGTTGCTCACGGTCACGCCATCATTGGCGCCGATATCGACGAAGATTCCATTGCGCTTGCCTCCGAGCAAGTCGGCGACAAAGATGTCCTGTCCGCAGGCGGCAACTTTGTCACCCTCGATCGGCGGCAGCATCCGCCTTCGGCGGTGATAGAAGAAGCGGTTGATGTGGTGGCGGAGTTTCAGCGCGGATTCGGCAAGGGCGTACATGGACGAACTCAAGGTGGGGCGGGCCCAAGCCCGGTGGAAACCGGCGCGCACCTTATCACGAAGCGCCCGCCTGTCTCGCCGCGCATTAGTCGCGGCCGCCGTGCCTTGAATTCGGGTCCTGAGGCGCCATATCATCGCTGTTGACGGCCTTAATACTCAGTCGTAGCATAAGCCTGACTGAGAGACCGGCCTCCTTTCGGGCACTGTTGCGGCGTGAGGATGGAAGCCGGTGTTTTTGAGCCCCAATATATACTCACTATGAGCATATATGGACAGCAAGAGGAGGCCGATATGGCCCTTGCAGGCGAGATTGAAAAGAGCGCGGCGGCAAAGCCCGTGGCGCGCGCGTTCAAGCCGCTGGAGATGCCCGAGCTCGAATACACGCCGGGCCTGGCGAAGGAAATGGCGCCGCTTTACGCGCGCGTCAAAAATGTCATCCCCTCTGTCGAGTGGCCTTTCTTCGCGCCCTATATCCATGCGATCAACCGCCTCAAGAAAGAGCGCAACGCGGTCGTGCTGGCGCATAACTACCAGACACCGGAAATTTTCCACGGCGTCGCCGACATTGCCGGCGACAGCCTGCAGCTTGCCAAGGAAGCGGCGAAGGTCGATGCCGATGTGATCGTGCAGTGCGGCGTCCATTTCATGGCCGAGACGTCGAAGCTCCTGAACCCGCACAAGACGGTGCTGATCCCCGATGTGAAGGCCGGCTGCTCGCTGGCCGACTCGATCACCGGCGCCGATGTGCGGCTGCTGCGCGAGAGGTTTCCGGGCGTGCCGGTCGTCACCTACGTCAATACGTCGGCCGAAGTGAAAGCGGAGAGCGACATCTGCTGCACGTCGTCGAACGCCTTGCAGATCGTCGAGAGCTTCGGCACCGACCGTGTGCTTTGCATCCCGGACGAGTTCCTGGCCAAGAACATCGCCAAGCAGACCAAGGTGAAAATTCTCACCTGGAAGGGTCATTGCGAAGTGCATGAGCGCTTCACGGCGGAGGAACTGCGCCAGTATCGCCGTGACGACCCCAACATCGTCATCATCGCGCATCCCGAATGCCCGCCCGACGTCGTCGAGGAAGCGGACTTTTCCGGCTCGACCTCCGGCATGATCAAGTGGGTGAAGGACAACCAGCCCAAGCGCGTCGTCATGGTGACGGAGTGTTCGATGAGCGACAATGTGGCGGTCGAGAACCCCAATGTCGAATTCGTGCGGCCCTGCAATCTCTGCCCGCATATGAAGCGCATCTCGCTGAAGAACATTCTCGAGAGCCTCGTCTATATGCGCGAGGAAGTGACGGTCGATCCGGCGGTCGCGGCGCGGGCGCGCCTTGCGGTCGAGCGGATGATCAATCTCGGCAACTGATCCTTTCGAGGGCGCCATCATGGCTCACGGCAATATCGTCGATGCCGGCGACGTTCTGATCGTCGGGGCGGGGCTTGCGGGCCTCTTCACGGCGCTGAAACTCGCGCCCCGCCCGGTGACGGTTCTGGCCGGCGCGCCCATCGGCGATGGCGCGTCGTCGGCCTGGGCGCAGGGCGGCATCGCGGCGGCCATCGAAGCCGGCGACACGGCCGAGGCGCATGCCGCCGACACGATCGCGGCAGGCGCCGGCATTGTCGACGAAGACGCCGCGCTGTCGATCGCGCGCGAGGCCGCCATCCGGATCGAGGACCTGCTCCGCCTCGGCGTTCCCTTCGACCGCGACATCGAGGGCAAGCTCGCGGTCGGCCGCGAGGCCGCGCACAGCCATCGCCGCATCGTGCATGTGAAGGGCGACCAGGCGGGCAAGGCGATCATGCAGGCGCTTGTGGCGGCGGTCCGCGCGACGCCGTCGATCCGGGTCATGGAAGGCCTGTCGGCCTATGAGCTTGCCGTCGAGGATGGCCGAGCCGTCGGCGTGTTCGCGCGGCCGGCCCATGCCGCGACCGCGCCGCAGCCGCTCCTCATCAAGGCGCGGGCGCTGGTGTTGGCGTCGGGCGGCGTCGGCCAGCTTTTCGCCGTCACGACCAATCCGCTCGAGGCGCGCGGCGAGGGTGTTGCGATGGCGGCGCGCGCCGGGGCGCTGATCGCCGATCCCGAATTCGTACAGTTTCATCCGACGGCGATTGCCGGACCGCGCGATCCCGCGCCGCTGGTGACGGAAGCCTTGCGCGGCGAAGGCGCGGTCCTGATCGACAATATGGGCCGCCGCTTCATGACCGCGATCCATGAAGATGCCGAACTCGGGCCGCGCGACATCGTGGCGCGCGCGATCTTCCGCGAGATCGAGGCCGGGCGCGGCGCTTTCCTCGATGCCCGCGCGGCGCTGGGATCGCGTTTTCCGGACGCCTTCCCGACCGTCTACAAGAGCTGCCTCGCGCTCGGCATCGACCCGGTGCGCCAGCCGATTCCGGTGGCGCCGGCGGCGCATTACCACATGGGCGGCATTCATGTGGATGCGCGCGGGCGCAGCAGCATTGCCGGCTTGTGGGCCTGCGGTGAAGTCGCGTCCACCGGCATGCATGGCGCCAATCGTCTCGCCAGCAATTCGCTGCTCGAGGCCATCGTCTTCGGCGCACGCATCGCCGCCGACATTGAAGGTGCGGTGCCGGGCGCGCGGGCGGGCGTTCACATCGCGCCGCCGATGCTTGCTTCCG
Source organism: Parvibaculum sp. (assembly GCA_019635975.1). GTDB lineage: Bacteria > Pseudomonadota > Alphaproteobacteria > Parvibaculales > Parvibaculaceae > Parvibaculum. The sequence continues at coordinate 20,903 of JAHBYM010000024.1, forward strand.
CGACGCCGCTCGATGCGCCGATGGTGGCGCAGCTTCGCCAGATCATGACGGCGCATGTCGGTGTGGAACGCCATGCGGCGGGGCTTGCCTTCGCGCTTGGCGAGATCGCGCGGCTCGAACGCGCGGCGGGACCGGCGAGCCTCTTCGGCAACATCGCGACGACCGCGAAGCTCATTGCCGCCGCGGCTTTCGCGCGCGAGGAGAGCCGGGGCGGTCACTATCGCAGCGATTTCACGCGCGCCCGCGCGCCCTGGCGGCACCGCAGCTACATCACGCTGAAAGACGCCGCGCGCATCGCCGAGGCCGCCATCGCCGAAGCATCGACCGCGACCGGCGAGATCGTCGCGCAGGCCGGCGCATGAGCCATCATCTCGAGCCGCTGCCCGTGCTGATGATCGAGCCCGCGGTGCGCGCGGCACTGGCCGAGGATCTCGGCCGCGCCGGCGACATCACCACCATGGCGACGGTGCCGGCGGAAGCGAAAGCGCGTGTGCTGCTGAATGCACGCCAGCCCGGCCGCATCGCCGGTCTCGATTGCGCGCGCATGGCGTTTCGCCTGGTCGAGCCGGCGCTGAAAGTTGCGGTTCTGAAAGGCGACGGCTCGGATGTCGAACCGGGCGACGCCATCGCCGCGATCGAGGGCCCGGCACGCGGTATCCTGACGGGCGAGCGCGTGGCGCTGAATTTTCTCGGACATATGTCGGGCATCGCAACCGCGACGCGCGAAATCGCGCGGGCCATCGAGGGCACGAAGGCGCATGTCTGCTGTACGCGGAAGACGACGCCGGGCTTGCGCGTTTTCGAGAAATACGCGGTGCGCGCCGGCGGCGGCATCAATCATCGCTTCGGGCTCGACGACGCCGTGCTGATCAAGGACAACCACATCGCAATATCGGGCGGCATCGCCGCCGCCATCGCGCGCGCGAAAGCCGCGAGCGGCCACATGGTCAAGATCGAGGTCGAGGTCGACACGTTCGATCAGCTTGACGAGGTGCTGGCCATCGGCGTCGACGCGGTGCTGCTCGACAATATGACGCCTGCGATGCTCGCCGAGGCCGTGCGCCGCATCGGCGGGCGCGCGATCGCCGAAGCGTCGGGCCGCATCACCGCCGAGACGGCGCCCGCCATCGCCGCGTCGGGCGTCGATCTCATCTCCTGCGGCTGGATCACCCATTCCGCACCCTGCCTCGATATCGGCCTCGACTTCGATTCCCTCACGGCATCCTGACGCCGCGCGTTCGCCCTTCCCCGCGCGCCGAAACTGGACTACGGTCCACAAAATCAGAACAACAAGCGGGACCGATCATGGGACAGGCGAACGGACGGAAATCCATCTTCATCACCGGCGCGGCTTCGGGCATGGGGCTCGAAACGGCGCGGCTCTTTCACGGCAAGGGCTGGTTCGTCGGCGGCTACGACGTCAACGGCGCCGGGCTCGTCGCGCTTGAGGAGGAACTGGGGCCGGACAACTGTGTCGTCGCCAAGCTCGACGTCACCGACAAATCGGCTTTCGACGCGGCCGTCGCCCTGTTCGGCAAGGCGACCGGCGGGCAGATGGACATTCTGTTCAACAATGCGGGCATCGGCCGGGGCGGGCTCTTCGAGCAGATGCCGTTCGAGGACATCATGGCCGTCGTCAACGTCAATTTCGTCGGTGTGCTGAATGGCATCTATGCGGCGCTGCCGCTCCTCAAGGCGACGAAGAATTCGCTCTGCTTCACCACCTCGTCGTCGTCGGCCACCTACGGCATGCCGGGCATCGCGGTTTATTCGGCGACGAAACATGCGGTGAAGGGGCTCACCGAAGCGCTTTCCATCGAATTCCGGCTGATCGGTGTGCGCGCGGCGGATGTGCTCCCCGGTCTGATCGACACGCCGATCCTGCCGGAAGGCACGGTTGCCAATGCGCCGAAGGAAGGCATGTTCCGCGCCATTCCGCCGGTCGAGGTCGCCAAGGTCGTGTGGGAGGCTTACGGCTCTGACAAGCTGCACTGGTATGTGCCGCCGGAGCTTGTGGAGCTCGACAAGATGGCCGGCAATGCACCCGAAATGGTGCGCGACCAGATCGCCAATTCGGGGCCGCTGGCGCCCTTGCTCAAGGAAATGGAAGCGGCCGCGAAAGGCTGAGGATCAGGAGCGGTTCTCGCGGCGCGGCTTGCTGTAGAAGATGTGACGGCCGATCTTCGCCACCTCGACCATGCTCGCCGCCCAATAGGGCTGCACATAATCGGCGTGGTAGAACATCGCCGGACCCACTTCCGCGTCGTCGAGGCGGCCCATCGTCACATATTCGGCCGTGCGCATCGCCTTCGCCCATGCGCGGCGTTCGTTCGGCACCTTGCTGAGCGTGCGGTCGCAGGTGAAGGAGAACTGGCAACCCGTGTTGCGGGTCGAGCCCTGATAGACCACGCCGCAAATCGTGTCGGGATAATTTTTCGAGCCGACGCGGTTGAGGATCACGCGGGCGACGGCAAGCTGGCCGCGGGCGCTCTCGCCCCGCGCCTCGAAATAAATGCCGACGGCGAGGCAGCGGCGCTCCTCTTCAAGGACGCGCGCCTTGACCTGCAACAGAGGCGAGGCGACATCCATCGGACGCCCATGGGCCGGCAGGATCACAGCCGCCTGCTGAAGATCGGCATCGAGAAAGAGCGTGTCGTCGGAGAAGGCGCCGGCAAGGTCGCGGCCGTGAACAGGCGCGAAAGCCATCATCGGCGCGGTGTCGGCACGGGCTTCGACCACGGGCGTCTCCGTCGTCATCGCGCCCAGCACGGTCGCGGAGACCGCGCCCAAGGCAACAACGCCGAAAGCCGCACAGGCAGCCCCGGAGAAGACGTGGCCCAGATCGAGCCAATCAAATAACCTGCGCATCGTTCTCTAATCCGTCGCTTTGTTGTTCATTCGGATCTGGGACAGCGCCTCTCTTCGGAGGCTTCGGCCCGGTTCCTTTTCGGGAACCTTGCAAGATCCACGGACAGCACCGCTCTACGTGCCAGAGCCCGATGCCGCATCGACACCTGGGCAAAAATTTACGCACTCATCAGCTGCCGGGAGGTAACACGGCGATTCGGGGCTCACAATGTCATAGTTGTCACACCGTTAGCGCAAACCACTATGTCATTGGCTTCAAAAGAGTTTTTGCCTGTGACAAATTGTACATCCGCGCCGGCGGATGGTTTAAACGCTGCGATATTCACCTTAATGGCGCACATTGCGCGCGACTCAAACGTTAATGAAACTGTCGCAATTTCGACACAAACATTAATCGTCTGTACACGATCAAATCCCGAAACGGGATTGTCCGCTTACGGATTTGTCAGGCTGTGCTGCCTGCCGTTCCCGCGGCGGCGCCCACATGCAGCGCCGCCTGGGCGGCGGCGAGGCGGGCAATCGGCACCCGATAGGGCGAGCAGGAGACATAGGTGAGACCGACTTCCTCGCAAAAGGCGATCGATGCCGGGTCGCCGCCATGCTCGCCGCAGATACCGAGTTTGATACCGGGCCGGGTGCCCTGCCCACGCTCGGCGGCGATGCGGACAAGTTCGCCCACGCCGTCGCGGTCCAGCGAAACGAAGGGGTCCTGCATCAGGATTTTCTTGCCCAGATAGTCGTTCATGAACTGTGCGGCGTCGTCGCGGCTGATGCCATAGGTCGTCTGCGTCAGATCGTTGGTGCCGAAAGAAAAGAATGCGGCGCTTTCGGCGATTTCTCCCGCCATCAGCGCCGCGCGCGGCAGCTCGATCATGGTTCCGACCTGATAGGTCAGGCCGACGCCCTGCTCCTTGCCGATTTCGGCCGCCACCGCGTCGATGCGCGCCTTCAGGAAATCGAGTTCGGTCTTCATGGCGACCAGCGGCACCATGATTTCGGGGATGACCGGCGCACCGGTTTTTTTCGCGGCCTCGAGCGCGCCCTCGAAAATGGCGCGCGCCTGCATCTCGTAGATCTCGGGGAACGAAATGCCGAGGCGGCAGCCGCGATGTCCGAGCATCGGATTGCTTTCGGCAAGTTCGGCCAGGCGGCGCACCAGCTTGTCGGCCGGCATGCCGGTGTCGGCGGCGACCTGCGCGATTTCCGCCTCGCCCTTCGGCAGGAATTCATGCAGCGGCGGATCGAGCAGACGGATCGTCACCGGCAGGCCGTGCATGATCTCGAACAATTGCCGGAAGTCGTCGCGCTGCATCGGCAAAATCCTGTCGAGCGGGGCGCGGCGGCCCTTCGCGTCGTCGGCGAGGATCATCTGGCGCACGGCGACGATGCGGTCCTCGTCGAAGAACATGTGTTCGGTGCGGCAGAGGCCGATGCCTTCGGCGCCGAACTTGCGTGCCGTCTCGGCGTCGTGCGGCGTTTCGGCGTTGGTGCGCACTTCCATGCGGCGATGCTTGTCGGCCCAGCCCATCAGCGTCGCGAAATCGCCGGAGAGTTCGGGTTGCAGGGTCGGGATTTCACCCTTCAACACCTGACCCGTCGAACCGTCGACCGTGATGACGTCACCTTTTTTCACGGTGACGCCGGAGGCCGTGAACGTCTCGGTCTTGTAGTCGATGCGGATGGTGCCGGCGCCCGACACACACGGCCGGCCCATGCCGCGCGCGACGACCGCCGCATGGCTCGTCATGCCGCCGCGCGTCGTCAGGATGGCCGCGGCCGAATGCATGCCGTTGATGTCTTCGGGGCTTGTCTCGACGCGCACCAGAATGACCGACTTGCCGATCTGGCGCATCGAGGCGGCTTCCTCGGAATTGAACACGACCTCGCCGGAGGCCGCGCCGGGCGATGCCGGCAGGCCCGTCGCCAGCACATCGCGCGGCGCATCCGGATCGAGCGTCGGATGCAGCAACTGATCGAGCGAGGCCGGATCGACGCGAGAGATCGCCGTCTTCTCGTCGATCAATCCCTCGCCCACCATCTCGACGGCGATTTTCAGCGCCGCTTTCGCCGTGCGCTTGCCGGCGCGGGTCTGCAGCATCCAGAGCTTGCCGTCCTGCACCGTGAACTCGACATCCTGCATGTCGGCATAGTGCTTTTCGAGGCGGTCGAAGACGGCCGCCAGCTCGGCAAATGCGCCGGGCATCGCCTCTTCCATCGAGGGCTTCTTGTCCTTGGCGATTTCGCGCGCCTTTTTCGTCAGGCTTTGCGGCGTGCGGATGCCGGCCACCACGTCCTCGCCCTGCGCGTTGATCAGGAATTCGCCGTAGTAGTCCTTCTCGCCGGTCGAGGGATTGCGCGTGAAGGCGACGCCGGTGGCCGAAGTCTCGCCCATATTGCCGAAGACCATCGCCTGAATGTTGACCGCGGTGCCCCAGCTTTCGGGAATGTTGTGGAGGCGTCGATAGGTTTCGGCGCGGCGGTTGCGCCACGAACCGAAGACGGCCGAGATCGCGCCCCAGAGCTGCTCGTCGACATCCTGCGGGAAGGGGCGGCCGAGCTCTTCCTCGACGCGCGCCTTGAAGAGCGTGACGATGTTCTTCCAGTCGTCGGCGGAAAGCTCGGTGTCGAGTTTCAGCTCCTGCTCTTCCTTGAAGTATTCGAGGATCTCCTCGAAATTGTGATGCTCGACGCCCAGCACCACATCGGAATACATCGCGATGAAGCGGCGATAGCTGTCATAGGCGAAGCGTTCGTCGCCCGAACGCGCGGCGAGGCCCGCTGCGGTGGCGTCGTTGAGGCCGAGGTTCAGCACCGTATCCATCATGCCGGGCATCGAGGCGCGCGCGCCGGAACGCACCGAAACCAGCAGCGGGTTCTTCGCATCGCCGAATGTCGCGCCGATCGCGCGGCCGACTTCGGCGAGCGCGGTTTCGACCTGCGCTTTCAAACCGTCCGGAAAGGCGCGGTCGTTTTCATAAAAGGCGGTGCAGACTTCGGTGGTGATGGTGAAGCCCGGCGGTACCGGCAGGCCGATATTCGACATCTCGGCGAGATTGGCGCCCTTGCCGCCCAGGAGGTCGCGCAAACGCGCCGCGCCTTCCGCCTTGCCGTCGCCGAAGGAATAGACCCACTTCTTCTCAGCCATCGCACTCGCCTTTGGTTTGGGTGAACCTCACCCACTTTACCGTCATGGCCCGACTTGTTCGGGCCATCCACGTCTTTTCCACACACCGCAGCAAGAAAGACGTGGATGACCCGCCATCCTTTGAAATCAAGGTGGGCGGGTCATGACGCCGAAGGGTTAAACCGCCTTACCCCTCGACCTTGGAAAAATCCGCGACCTCGTGCAGCGCGCTGCGGATTTGCGCCAGCAGCTTCAACCGGTTGGCGCGAACGCCCGCGTCGTCGGCATTCACTGTGACCTTGTCGAAAAAGGCATCAACCGGCGCACGCAGTTTCGCCAGCGCCGACATGGCGGCGGCGAAATCCTCGCGCGCGACGGCGGCCTTGGCGTCTTTCGTCGCGGCGGCGATGGCGGCGGCGAGCGACTTTTCCTCGTCCTGCGCGAAGAGCGATGCGTCAGGCGCGGCGTCGAAAGCGCCCTCGCCGTCCTTCTTTTCCTCGATGCGCAGAATGTTGGTCGCGCGCTTGTAGCCGGCCAGCAGGTTCTTGCCGTCTTCGGTGTTGAGGAATTCGGACAGCGCTTCGACGCGCTTGACGATCAGCACGAGATCGTCTGGCGCGCGCATTTCAAACACCGCATCAAGAAGATCGTGGCGGACGGATTTGTCACGCAGATGAATCTTCAGTCTATCACCAACAAAATCATGCAGGTCGTCGTACAGCGTGGCGTCCCATCGAAACCAGACGTCCTTTCGCAAGGCTCTCTTGTGGAAGTCTTCAAACACCATTTTCTCGGTGCTTTCTTCGATCCGAAGAATTGCAGCGCCCCAATCGCCATCATATTGTGCAATCACCCTCTCGTACTCATCGGCGGGCAGTGCATTTCGCCAAAAATCCCCAACCAGATGTTCCCACGCGTCCGCGTAGGAATCTTCCAGGCTCAGCCTTAGCTGCCCCTCCAGCACAATGCGGATAACGCCCAGCGCCGCCCGCCTAAGCGCATACGGATCCTTCGAGCCCGTCGGCTTTTCATCGATAGCCCAAAAACCAACCAATGTGTCGATCTTGTCAGCCAGCGCCACAACCTTCCCGAGCGGCGTGGAGGGCACAGCATCGGTCGGTCCAAGCGGTGCATAATGTTCGGCAATCGCCTGCGCGACGTCGTCGCCCAACCCGTCGTTACGCGCGTAATAGGCGCCCATCAGGCCCTGCAATTCCGGGAATTCGCCGACCATGCCTGTGGTGAGGTCGGCCTTGGCGAGTTCGCCGGCGATCTGCGCCTTGTCGGCGTCGGCGCCGGGCACGAATGCCGCCAGTTCGCGCGCGAGCTTGCCGATGCGCATGGCCTTGTCGTGGACCGTGCCGAGCTTTGCGTGGAAGACGACCTCCTGCAATTTCGGCAAGCGGCTTGTGAGCGTCTGTTTCCTGTCCTGATCCCACAGGAAGCGCGCGTCGGCGAAACGGGCGCGGAGCACGCGTTCGTTGCCGTTGACGATGGCCTTGCCGCCGTCTTCGGCTTCGAGATTGGCGACGACGATGAAG
>JAHBYM010000240.1 GCA_019635975.1 Parvibaculum sp.
GCCACCTCTTCGGGGCTGCAGACATGGCCGAAAGGCATGTTGGCGTCGAGTTCGTGGATGTCCATGCCTTTCTTGCCGGCGCGGGCGGCCGCAAGACGCGAGCCCATGTCGGTGTCGGTGAGGCCGGGCGCGACGATATTCGTCCGTATACCAAACTTCCGTTCTTCCTTGGCCAGCGTCAGCGCCAATGCCTCGGCCGCCGCTTTGCCCATATTGTAGGGACCGCCTTGCGCCGAATGGCTGAGCGTCGCCACCGAAGAGATAATGATAACGTCGCCGCGCTTTTCCTTCCGCATGTGCGGGATGACGAGTTTCGAAACGAAATGCGGCGCCATCGCATGAACGCGCAGCACGCGCTCAAGCTCCAGCGGATCGGTGTCGGCGACCGTCTGACCGCGCGAGGCGATGCCGGCATTGTTGACGAGGATGCCGATGGAACCGAAATCCTTCAGTACGTCGGCGACCATTTTCTGGTCTTCCTCGAAATTCTCGACCGAGGCCGAATAGGCTTTCGCCTTGCGTCCCAGCCGCTTGATCGCCTCGACCGTTTCGGCTGCGGCCTCCTCGTCGCGGCGATAGTTGACCGCGACGTCAGCACCCGCCTCCGCCAGCGCCACCGCAATAGCGCGGCCAATGCCGCGGCTGCCACCCGTCACCAGCGCGACGCGGCCTTCAAGCGATATGTTCATTGTCGTCCTCCCCGCGCGCGGCTCACGCCGCGCGATAACCTTCGTATTTTTTCATGTCTTCGCGCAGGACCGTTTTCAGAATCTTGCCGTTCGGATTGCGCGGCAGCGGTTCGTGCCGAAGTTCGATCTTGATCGGCACCTTGAAGGCGGCGAGCAGCTTGCCGACATGGGCGCGAAGCTCTTCCTCGCTCACCTGCTTGCCGGGCGCGACCTGAACGACGGCGCCGACTTCTTCTCCCAGCACCTTGTGCGGGATGGCGACGACGGCGGCATCCATCACGGCCGGGTGCGCGTAGAGCGCGTCCTCGACCTCGACGCAATAGATGTTTTCGCCGCCGCGGATCAGCATGTCCTTCGCGCGGTCGAGAATGTAGGCAAAGCCCTCATCGTCGATGCGCACGAGATCGCCCGAGTGGAACCAGCCGCCTTCGGTGATCGCGGCGGCGGTCGCCTCGGGCTTGTTCCAATAGCCCTTCACGATGTTCGGGCCCCTGATCCAGAGCTCGCCGACCTGCCCGCGCGGCAATTCATTGCCTTTCTCATCGACAACCTTGATGTCGCAGACCGGCACGGCGGGGCCGGCGCTGTCGGGCTTTGCAATATAGTCTTCCGAAAGATTCTGGGTCGTGATGGCCGAGGTTTCGGTAAGGCCGTAGCCGTTCGACGGCTGCACTTTCGGAAACTGCCGCTTGATGCGCGCCACGAGGTCGGGCGCGGACGGCGCGCCGCCATAGCCGATCGACTCGACGCTCGACGTGTCGCGCGTCTGGAAGTCCGGCGACTCAAGCACCTGCCAGACCATTGCCGGCACGCCGCCGAACGCGGTCACGCGCTCGCGTTCGATCAGCTCGAGCGCCTTTTCGGGATTCCATTTGTGGATGATGATGAGCTTGCCGCCGCCCGCATAGGTCGACACCAGGATCGAGTGGCAACCGGTCACATGGAAGAGCGGCACCGACAGCAGCGTGATGCGCGGCGGTGCGGCCGGATCGGGCGCCGGCGGAATTTCGCCGCGGCGCATGAAGGCGCGGGCACCGCCGAGCAACGCATTCATCAGATTGGTGCAGATGTTGCGCTGCGTGCCGAGCGCGCCTTTCGGCTTGCCGGTGGTGCCGGAGGTATAGAAGATCGTCGCGTCGTCGTCGGGGTGGACACCGGGATCGGGCAACGTGCCGTCCGGCAGCTTTGCGTAGTCCTGCGGTTTCGCGACCAGCGTCTCGAAGGCCTCGGCCACGCCCAGTTCGTCGGCCGGCGTGCGAACGGCGACGAGACCGTCGAGCCCGAGCGCCTTCAGATGCGGCCGGATGCGGTCGAGACGTTCGTGGTCGACGATCAGGACCTTCGAGCCCGAATCCGAAACGCCATATTCGAGTTCGGGGCCCGTGCCCCAGGCGTTCAGCGGCACGATGACGCCGCCGATCGCGGCGACCGCCCAGAAGACGATCGACCATTCGGGGAAGTTGCGCATGATGAGGGCCACGCGATCGCCCTTCTTCACGCCGTATTTTTCGCTCAGTACACGGCCGAAAGCGGTCGCGGCGCGGTAGTGGTTTTCGTAGGTCAGGCGCTCGTCTTCATAGACGATGAATTCGCGTTCGCCCCAGGCGCGGCCGAGATCGAAAATTGCGCGCAATGAAGGCGGCGTGTTCTTGTAGGTGCGGATCTTGTTGCCGCGAATGTCGACCGTTTCCATTTCGAAGGGCGAGCCCGGCGCGGTCAGGAAGGCATGTGCTTCCTCGATGGTCATGGCGGGCCATTTGGCGGCATTGTCGGCCATTGTCGTTCTCCCTGCAGGCGCGGTGCGCCGTCATTTGTTTTTATGGTCTAGAGATACCGCGTTTGGCGGCAAATTTGAAGACGACCCGCTGCCCGCCGCTGGTTCTCAGAGGCCGAATTTCTTCAGAAGCGCCGTTTCCTCGGCGATGCAGGCGGCAAATCCCGGCCGCGCATGGATCGCCGTCAGGTAGCGCGTCAGGTTGGGGAACGCGCCGGCATCCGGCCGGTAGCCGCCATGGGCGAGGTTGACGAACTGGGTGCCGACCGAAATGTCGGCGATGGAAAAGGCATCGCCCGCCAGGAACGTTTTCGCGCCGATCTCCTTTTCAAGCCAGGCGAAGTTTCCCTGCAGCTTTTCGGTGAAAGTTTTTTCGGCGGTCGCCTTGTCGGGTTCCTTGCCCATCAGGCGGTTGACGACCATCGGGCGGAAGACGCCCATACCGACCGCGCCGGCGAGATCGCTGTCGGTATATTCCTCGTACCAGAGCGCCTTGCCATATGCGAAGGCATCGGCCGGATAAAGCGCGGGCGACGGAAACTTGCGTTCGAGATAGCCGCAGATTGCCGAGCTGTCGGGCAAAGTCGCATCCGCGCCGATGCTGTCGTCGCGCAGCACCGGAATGCGTTTCAGCGGCGAGATTTCGAGAAACCAGTCCGGCGGCGGGAAAATATTGACCTGTTCCAGCGTGTAGTCCTGCCCCTTTTCGGCCAGGAACACGCGTACCTTGCGGACGAAGGGCGAAAGGCTCGCCCCGTAAACGGTCAATGTCATCGGCTCTCTCCTGCCCGGATTTCCGGGCGTTTTGCGCTTGTTCGCGATATGGGTGCCAGAAGGAAACACCGGCGGCGCGCCGGACGCAAGCGGCCGTTAGATTCCATTAACCGCGCC
>JAHBYM010000241.1 GCA_019635975.1 Parvibaculum sp.
CGTTGAGCGTCAGCCTGTCCCAGCGATGAAGATCGTCGCGGATATTGCCTGCGGGATCGAGCATGGCGGCGGCGGCGTCGATGAAATACATGTCGCGCTGACCGGCGACGAAATCGGCGACAAGCGCATTGGCGCGTTGCGCGCCGTACCAGCGCTCCTTGCGCGCCGGTTGCGGACGGATCGACACGAAATAGATCGGAGCGGCAAGCCCTTCGGCGCGCAGCGACAGCGCCAGCGTACGAAAATCGTCGAGCACGTCTTCCGGCCGCCGCCCATAGACGTCGGCAAGATCGGCATCGCCCGCCATTACGACGACGGCGCGCGGGTGGTAGGGAAGGACGATACGGTGGATGTAATGCGTGACATGCGAAATCTGCGCGCCGCCGAAGCCGCGCTGGATGACGGGCACGGGCGCCATGTCCTCGGCAAGACCCGGCCAGAGCCGGACATCGCGTCCGCCAACAAAAAGCACCGCGCCGGGCGGCGGCGGATTGGAGACGTCGCGCCGTTCGAAGGCCGCGATTTCGGCTTCCCAGTATTTCGGATCGCCGGAGGCGAGCAGTACATAGATCAGAAACGCGAACAGCGCGATGACGCCGATGCTGGCGAAAACGCCGAGCGTGACCAGCATGCGCCTCATGCGTGCGGTCCCGCGGAGATGCACATGATGCCGCCGAAAACATTTCCGATTCCGCCACCCTCCCCTTGGGGGAGGGTCGAAATTCGTGGAGCGTCAGCGAAACGAATTTCGGGGCGGGGGTACGGCGGTTCCACGCCCCCCGCCCCAAAAGGTTCTTCGCTTCGCTCGAACCTTTTGACCCTCCCCCAAGGGGAGGGTGGCAAGGGAACATGGTTCACGGCGTCAGAACGCATTCGCGATGCTCAACGCGAGGGCACAAGGACGATCTTGCCCTTGACCTTGCGCGCCGCCATGTCGTTGAGCGCTTGCGCCGCCTCCTCGAACTTGTAGGTCTTCGAGACATGCGGCTTCAGCTTGCCCTGCTTGAACCAGGTCATCAGCTCTTTCAGGTTTTCCTGATGCCGCTTCGGCTCGCGGCCCGTGAAGGCACCCCAGAAGACGCCGACGATCTGGCAGCCTTTCAGCAAGGCAAGGTTGAGCGGGATCTTCGGGATCGGGCCGGCGGCAAAACCGATGACGAGGAAACGCCCTTCCCAGTTGGTGGCGCGGAGCGCCGGTTCCGAATAGTCGCCGCCGACCGGGTCGTAGACGACGTCCGCACCCTGCCCGCCGGTCAGTTCCTTGATCTTGTCAGTCAGCGCCTTCTGCGCGTCGCGGTCGAGCGCGCCTGTCGGATAGAGAAGCGTTTCGTCGGCGCCGTGGTCGCGGCAGACTTGGAGCTTGTCTTCCGACGAGGCGGCCGCGATGACGCGCGCGCCCATCGCCTTGCCAAGTTCGACGGCGGCAAGGCCGACGCCGCCCGCGGCCCCCAGCACCAGCAGCGATTCGCCCGGTTTTATCGCCGCGCGGTCTTTCAGCGCGTGATGCGAGGTGCCGTAGGTCATCAGGAAGGCCGACGCGGTGACAAAATCCATTTCGTCGGGGATCGGCGTGACCCGCGCTTCGTCGAGCGCGATTTCCTCGGCAAAGCCGCCCCAGCCGCAGGAGCCGATGACGCGGTCGCCGACCTTCACCCGGGTGACGCCCTCGCCGACCTTGACGACCTTGCCGGCAACCTCACCACCCGGCGAGAAGGGCAGCGGCGGCTTGAACTGGTATTTGTTTTCGATGATCAGCACGTCGGGGAAATTGACGGCCGCCGCATGGACCTCGAGCAGCACCTGGCCCTTGCCGGGTTCGGGCGTCGGCACCTCCTCGATGACGAGGCTTTCGGGCGGGCCGTATTCCTTGCACAGAACGGCTTTCATGATCGTCTCCCCCTGATTTTGCTTTGAATAGTTGATTTCCGGAAATAGCGATGCCTCTCACTTAGCACGAGCGGGGCGGCTTTCGCCAGATTGAGACCGCGCCGGCCGAACCGCGCAAGACCCGCCGCCGCCATGCTTCCGCCACATGAATCGGAGATTTTTCCGGCCGGCCCGCCCTGTCCCGCCCGCCGGAATTCGCCCCAATTTCGGGCGGCATATCTGGAAATCGGGGCAAGGGGCCGTTATGGTCAGGCGCATCGCCGCCCGATCCCGGATAACAAGCGCAAGCAACGAGTTGAAGAGATCATGCCAAGACGCCCGCGCCTTTCCACGACCTTCGCCCGCGCCGCCGCCCTCGCCCTTGGCGCCGTCCTGCTGACGGCCGTCACATCGGGCATTGCCGCCGCACAGGAAGCCCCGAAGCTGCTGGGCAAATACGACGACTGGTCGGCCTATAGCTACGGCTCCGGCAGCGACCGCATGTGCTATGCAATGAGCGCCCCCACGCGGATGCTCCCGGCAGGCGCCAATCGCGGCGACGTCTATTTCATGGTGACGCATCGCCCGGGCCGCAACGCGCGCAACGAAATCAGCATGCGCGCCGGCTATCCCTTCAAGACCACGAGCCGCCCCTTCGCCACCATCGGGACGGACAAGTTCCAGATGTTCAACGGCACGAAGGAAGGCGGCGAACACCAGTATTGGGCCTGGCTCGAAAACCCCTCCGAGGAGGGCAAGATGGTGCAGGCGCTGCGGGCCGGAAGCTCGATGGAGATCAGGGGCACCTCCGCGCGCGACACGCTGACCACCGACACCTATTCGCTGAGAGGCTCTTCGGCCGCGCTGCGGAAGATCGACGAGACCTGCAAATAGACCGGAAAACACCGGATTTCTGCCGGAAACGGGGGCCATTGGCCCCCGTTGTGCCGTCTGTGATATGAAGCGGCCATGACGAGCCTCGACATTGCACATCAAAATCGGACGCCCGCGCCCGCCCGGAAGGCGAACGCGCGGCCGCGGCTTGTCGGGCTGACACGGCCGCAGCTCGCCGCGGCGCTGAAGGATTTCGGCATTCCCGAAAATCAGTGCCGGATGCGCGCCGGGCAGATCTGGAACGGCATCTATCATCGCGGGCTGACAAGTTTCGAGGGCATGACGACGCTGTCGAAGGAATTGCGCGGGCGGCTCAACGAGGCTTTCGATCTCGCGCGGCTTGAAATCGTCACCGAACAGAAATCGGTCGACGGCACGCGCAAATGGCTGCTGCGGCTGCCGGGCGAGAAGCCGGGCGTGCCGGGGCCGGAAATCGAGACGGTTTATATCCCTGAGGAAGGACGCGGCACGCTTTGCGTGTCGAGCCAGGTCGGCTGCACGCTGACCTGCAGCTTCTGCCACACCGGCACGCAGAAGCTGGTGCGCAACCTGACGGCGGGCGAGATCGTCGGCCAGAT
>JAHBYM010000242.1 GCA_019635975.1 Parvibaculum sp.
ACATTCCGACCACCCGGAGAACGACCGCGCGGATGCGCTGGCAAGGCAAGGGATGGGGCCGTATGTCGGGGGGTGAGGGGGTTTGGTCCGAGGCGGACCGTCGTGCCCGCCGGATGAAGGGCGGCTTATCCCAACTCCAGTCATCCCGGCGGTTGCGGATGCATTCCGGACGCTGCCTTTCATTCATGTGAGCGACCTTGACACTGTAGGACTTGTCGAAGCGCGTACAGTGGGACTTTGCGGGCCGACCACTTCTGAGCGTCAGCGTCTGCGCCGGCGAACGCTAGGATAGACCCATCTAATCCATCCCATGTTATTGGCTGATTTCTTCGGAATTCTAGGGGTAGGTAGGTATCCGCTAGTTTTTCGACTTGAACAGACTAGGGAAAACTGTTCGTTTATGCAGACGGTGAGTTGGGCAATATGTCCGTGTTCGGTGTAATGGCCGTAGTGGTGGAGGCATCATGAGGAAGATAGGGCGCGCGCGAATTGCGCTGCTGTTGATAGTACTTGCTTCACTTCCGGGTTGCTCGACTCTCGCCGAGAGCTATCGCACCGACATTGCGGGACCTTCTACCGGCGCGAGCAAGATCGCAGGTTCCGCTTACTCACTGCCCAAGGCGCACATTCGTGTCGGCGTCATTAGGGATGCGTTCGGCATTGCTGTTGTCGTCGGTCAACCGAAGTTCGTTCCCGATGCAACAGCATCCTATGTGCTCTCGCATCGGCCGAGCGGCACGTCTGCCGACAAGTTGGAGATCGCTATTGAAGGCGGCCTACTGACCGGCATCAACGGCGAAGCAGACGATCAGTCTGCCGCAATCCTCGAAGCGATCGGCAAATTGCTGATTGGCGTACCCGAGCTCGCGTACGATAAGGAATCGGCCCCCGAGATACTGTTTGCCTACACCTTTGATCCGAACGATTCGGCAATGCGAACTGAGGTCGAAGGATGGCTCAATCAAGCGATACAGACCATGGTGCCTACGGCACTCGATCGTGATTGTAACGATGCAATCTCTAAGGCGCTTGCGGTGGAATTGCCGACGGAGATCGCTGCGCGCATCGCGAAGGAGCGGCAACTTGTGTCGCATACCCGCAAGAGTACCCCGGCCTGCAGAGTTGCTGCTGTTCGAATGCCCACCCTGTCGCTGGAGTTCGACTACACCCCGTTCAAGTTCGGCGCAGGATTCCCGGTTGCGCCCTGCACCGTCGGAATCTGCACACGCAAATTGAACCCAGCAATCATCACTTTCCGGGCGAATGGCATCCCGTTCGCCAGCGACAGTTTTCTGATTCCGAACGGGTCGGATGCCGTTCCCTATGCGCTTATCCGCACTACCTTTGCCAAGACCACGCATACTATCGTGCTGAAGGATGGCTCGATAACTTCAGCGGACGTCAATAAGGGTAGTGAATTCCTGGCCATAGCGAATACGCCGTTCAACATCATCAAAGGTGCTGTGACGACCGCAGCTGAATTGGTTCAACTCCGGATTAATCTCACGGGCAAGAACAAGGAACTGGCTGACGCCCAAAAACAGCTGCTCGATTCTCAGGAAGCCCTCAAAAGCGCACAAAAGCTCGCGGTCGACCAGAATAAGCCGGAGACCAGCATGAGCGCGAGCACCGCTATGATCTTCGCCTATCTTCCTGGACTGGGGCCAGGATCTGGCGCTGGCCAGTTAAATATCCCGGGCATTGCCAACGAGGGCGAGCAGACCAAGGGCGCGACCGCTACTAAGCAGCTGTCCGGCCAGAAACAATCGGCGCAGCAGCAAGGCGATGCCGCTGACGGCGTCGATGCCGGAAGTGTGCTTGGCACAACGGTTCAGGGAGGAAACGATGGTACAAAGCCCACCAAATAATCGACGCCGAGGAAAGCGCACCGCCCGAACCGACAGCGCCTCGACGGCACACGTTGTTGGGGCTCCGGTGATCATCGATGAACCCCGGTCGATCGTCGCCGTTGAGCGGGTTGCCTATGATTCTGTCAAGCCGTTCGTCGCTTGTCCGGGAGAAGACACGTTGGGGGTCGCAAGCGTACTCGCCGGCAAAGTGGTCGACGGCGTCCACGTCGCGCGCTCCTACATGAACGAGACATATGGCGGAGGCTCATTCGAAAATGTGCCCGGCTTCAACTCCACGGCGATCCTGACCACGGAGATTGCGCAGTCCGGGATCGTACGCTGGCCTCAACTCAATTCGTCAGCAGAATCGCGCTCTGATATTGATGGATTCGTACCCGAGTCTGTGATTGACTCCGATACACGTCGCGCTGTACCGGGCGCTGCATCGCTTCCTTGGCGTTGCATTGTGCTTCTTCAAATATTCTATCGGTCAGGTCAAACCGGGCGTGGAACCGGCTGGTTCATCGGTCCGAAGACCATCGTAACGGCGGCACATTGCATCCATCACGAGAGTGCCGGCGACGCTATCCGCATCATCGTGACGCCAGGCTACGATAGGGGCGCCGCGCCCTATGGCCAATTCGAAGTTTCCGGCTCACTTTGGAATCCGGCGTGGCGCAGCTCGTACGATCCGGTCCTCGACTTCGCGCTCCTCTTCCTCAATCAGGACCCGGGCGTTGGCTACTTCGGTTTTGCGGCAGCGCCGGACCCCAATTTGCAGCGTGTTATCGTCAACATTGCCGGTTACCCGAAGGATCGCCCCAGCACGCAGTGGTATGATGCCGGCAGAGTCTCGAAAGCCGACGCTAACTTCATATACCACCAGATCGACACGGAAGAAGGACAGAGCGGCGCGCCACTGTTCTGGACCGATCGCGTCCAGCGGATCGGATTGGGAATTCACACCTACGGTGCCAATTCAATGCAGCCAAACAACAGGGCGCGCCGCATTACTCCGGAGTTGTTTACGCTTTTCCAGCAGAACATCCGCTAGCTGCCAATCATCTACAGTGCCGTCGAAGCAGTTGCAGACATGTGCAAGCTTGTGAACGGCAGTTGTCCGCAGGCTGCGGTGGAGGCGGACCGACTGCAAATTGCAGAGCGTAATTCCCAGGTTGGCGGGGTCACGCTCGGGAAAACCGTCCGTGTGCGGCGCTTGCGGGCGTCCGGGCCGTTCGCGTCTTTCTTTTCTTCTTTCCGTGCCGCCGGGGCAGGCGTGGATTGGGTCCCGGGAGTAAATCCCGGGATGACACCTCGTTTTTGGCGGCGGGAGAGAGTTGCGGCGGAAGTCGACGTCTCGTTCAAGAAGTCGTTGTGAAGAGAGACGGCGCGGCAAGCGCGCCTTCTGGATTGCCGGA
>JAHBYM010000243.1 GCA_019635975.1 Parvibaculum sp.
GAGACGATCCAGCAATTGCTGGCGGATCTCGCCGGCGGTCATGAATTGCGATGTCGAGGAACTGGCATGGGCCTCGCCCGAAAGCGCGTCGTAGGCCGCGCGGGCTTCCTCCTCCGTCATCATGATGATCTCGTCGTAGAGCGGATGGCCGGGACCGAAATTTTCCAGCGCGTTGCCGACACCCTTCTGGTTCTGCGTGTTGGCGACATCGCCGAAGCCGACATGCCCGCCGCCACCGCCGCCGCCGCCACCGCCGCCACCGCCACCGCCACCGCCGCCACCGTCGCCGCCGCCGCCACCGCCGTCACCATCGCCATCGCCGCCGTCACCGTCACCATCACCATCGCCGTCACCGTCGCCGTTCAATGTCAGTTCGAGATAGACATTGTTGGCATCGTAGGAAAGTTCGGGCGTCAGGAAGGCCATTTTCGTCTTGGCAAGAGCGAATGTTCCGGCGACGCCGCCATCCGCGGTGAGAATCGTGTAGACAAGGCCCGGCGTGTAGGTCGAGCCGTCATCGGTGCCGTTCGCGGGGATCACGCTGACAAAGACATCGTTGCCGATCGTCAGTGTACCGCCGACATAGGTGAAGTCGTTGTTGACGCCCGCGACGTTGCCGCCGTCATTGACCTCGACCTCATAGCGGGAATCGTCGTCGAAGATCAGATCGGTGGTAACTGTGAGTTTGCCGATCGAGTTGCCGGGCGCCAGCGTGCCAGAGGCGCGGATCGAGGCGTTTGCAACCACGCCGGCGCCGCCAAGCGTGCCATTGACGGCGGTCGTCCCGCCGAGCAGGCCGTTCACCAAAAGTGTGCCGCTCTGGACAGTTGCAATGCCTACAAAATCCGAGCTGTCGCCGGAAAGACTGGTCGTGCCGCTGTAAACTCCGATAGTACCGTCACCCGACACATCGGCGCCGAACCCGTATTTCTCGGCAGTGTGATTGAAAACGAGACCGCCAGACCCCGCCCCGAAGCTCACCTCGCTTGCGATGAGCGTTCCCGGCGCGACGGGCGTGTTCCAGTATTCGTCTCCGATGACGATCCTGCCGCCCGAGGTTCCCAGATCGGCAATGATAACGCTGCCATCCACTTCGACGGTGCCGCCATCGGCCACAACAAGTACGCCCACGTAATCGCGCGCGACGCGGAGAATGCCGGAGCTGTACCAATAGGAGTCCTCGCCCGCAACGCGCACGGAGCCCCTGCCGCCGAGTGCCGCGCTGAGCGTGGCATCGGTGTTGCTGACGGAGCCGCCATCGAGGATCTCGAGCGTGCCCGTACCGGCGTCGCCGATGACGACATAGCCAAAGTTTTTCCAGGTGGAATCCGCGCCCGTCACCGTCACCGTTCCCAACGACCCGGAGAGGATGGCGAGGTTGCCCTGCGTACTTTCCATCTGTCCGCCGCCGGAGATGATGACGGTGCCCGACCCGTTGTATCCGGCGGAGAAACCGGAAAGCATCTGCCAGCGAGAGAGAGCGCCCGTTATATTGACCACGCCCACAGGCGTATCAAAGCCGGGCGTGTCGCCGACTTTTCCCGCGCTGCTCTGAACAAAGCCGCCATTCAGAATATCGAGCGTGGCGGTTTCCAGCCTGAGATCGCCGCCGATATGCCAGGGGCTGGCCTGCGTGCCGCCTCCCGCGCCGTTAACCGTTTCCGTTGCGCCGCCGGCGATCACGACATGCGCCAGCGCGGATCCGTGCATCGGCACCGCAAGGGCGGTGGTTGCGAGCAGCAGGCGCATGAAAGCCCGGTTGAGGCGCCGGGGCGAAACGCCGGGCCGTCCGGACCGGGCGCGCGGGGGGCGATCCTGCCCTTCCCGGCGCCCGGCCGCGCCCCCCGGCAGTGGCTGAGAACGCAATTTGCCGGCATGGTGCCGCGACGCTGACTCAAACCCCATTTTACGCCCTTCCTACAAATCCGCCGCGGGGGAGCCATCTGCTTTCCGGCCGGACGCGAGGCAAACGCCTCCCGCATCGCGGAAAGACTTTCCGCGACCAATCCGTCCGGTCCGAGTTAAAACACGTGGTGAAGCGCCCCCGCTGCCCACTGAAACCTGTATAATTTCCGTTCCAGAAAAATACACCCGGCGCGGAAGGCGCGCTTGGCAAAGTTTGACCCTATTTCACGGATCGTGTTCGATGAGCGTTGAGTTCAACCGCGAAGCGCTGTTCGCCGATGCGGCATCGATCCGTGTACATCCTGAATTCCGGCTGGCGATGCGCCGGCACACCGATATCGGGCTGACGGTCGCCGACGGACATCCGCTTGTCGCCAAGCTGATCTGCCAGACGTCGCGCTATGCGACGATGGCACTGATCCTCTGCCTCGACGATCTCGCAGCCGAGGGCGGCAGCGCAGGCGGCGTAACGGTCAGCCAGGTAATCGCGGCGATCGGGCGGACGCCGTTTGCAAGCGTCAGCTGGGCGAAGCTCATGGTGCGCGTGTTTCATCGCGGCGGGCTGATCGAATATTCCCCGGCCGGCCCCGACCGCAGGACGAGACCCTTTTATCCGACGCCGCAACTGATCGAGATGGGTCAGCAATCCATCGAGATATTTCTGGAAGCGCTGGCCTTCGTGCGGCCGCTGCCGATGCCGGCGGCGGAACTGGCGCGACAGCCCGGCGTTCTCACCGGTTTCGCGCGGGAGGTCGTCGAGTGCTATTTCGCCCACCGCTTCAGCATGCTGGAACCGTTTCCCGAGACCGAAGCGCTGTTCGAACGCGATTTCGGTTACCTCATTTTCACGCATCTCATCCAGACCATGCAGGCGCAGGAGGGCGCGCATGTTTTCGGTTCGGCACCGGCGGGCGAGTTGTCGCGCCGGTTCGGTGTTTCCCGCGCAACGGTGCGGAATGTCCTCGACATCGCCGAAGGAAAAGGCCTGATCGCCAACGAATCGAAGGCGGGCCACCGCATCCGCTTTACGCCCGCGTTCGTCGATCTCGCGGAGCGCTGGGTTGCAACCGACCTTGCCTGGCTCAACTATCTCCTGAAGCGGACGACGGCGCGGCTGGGTATTGAATGCGGCCGTAATTGAATTGACGGCTCAACCGCGCCTGAGGGCGCGGCGGAGGTCGGAAAGGCGCGCGGCGCCGGTAATCTGGCAGAGGAAGAAATAGACGAGGATGCCGCAGGCGATCAGGCCGAGCAGCGTCGCGAGCGCGAGCGGCAGCGCGGCGGCGAGGGGGGCTTCGAGCGCGGCGCGGCCGAACCAGAGGGCGACGCCCATGCCGAG
>JAHBYM010000244.1 GCA_019635975.1 Parvibaculum sp.
GCCATCGCGCGCGGCCCGGACGGCCAGTGGCTGACCCGCCCGACGCCGCTTCTCAAGGAATTGTCCGCCGCCGAACTCGCCGCCTACGATGTCGGCCGGCTCCGGCCCGGCGCCGGCTATTCGGCGCGCTATCCCGAACAGACACCGTTCGACGGCGCGCGCGTGCCGCTGCTTGCCGATGTCTATGCGCTGGTCAAGCGCGCGGCAAAGCCCGGCTTCCGTCTTTATGTCGAACTGAAGACGGCGCTGCTCGATCTTTCGCAATCGGCCGATCCGGTGGCGCTTGCCGATGCGGCGGTCGCGCTGACGCGCGCGCAGGGGATTTCGGAAACCGTCACCTTCGTTTCCTTCGACTGGCGGGCGCTCAAACACGCAAAGGAAATCGCGCCCGATATTCTCAACGCCTTCACGACGCTTCCCTTTTTCCAGATCGATCCCGAGGACGCCTCCGCGGCCCGCGACGTGCCGGGCTCGGAAGACGATCTCGTTCGCCGCGCCTCGGCTGGCGGCGCGCCCTGGACGGCCGGTTTCGACTGGCGTGCGCAAGCGGGCGCGACTTTCGCCGAGCGCATGCTGCGGGCCATTGCATCCGGTCCGGCGGATGGCTGGTTTTCCTGGCATGGCGACGTGACCTCAACCACCGCCGCGCTTGCGGGCGAGCTCGGACTTGCCGTTTCCTGCTGGACGGTCGACGAGGAAGTGGAAATGCAGCGGCTCGTGGCGCTCGGCGTCGAGGCGATCCTGACCGACCGGCCGGATCGCTTGAAAAAGCTGCTCGCCTGACAAAAAAGGCCCGGCGCGTAATCGGCCGGGCCTTCCTGTCTTTGCGTCGGCTGCCGTTATTTCGGCGCCAGCACCATGATCATCTGGCGGCCTTCGAGCCGGGGGTAAAGCTCGACCTTCGCGATCGGCTCGACCTCTTCCTTGACCTTGTTCAGAAGCAGCATGCCCAGTTCCTGATGCGCCATTTCGCGGCCGCGGAAGCGCAGGGTCACTTTCACCTTGTCGCCTTCCTCGAAGAAGCGATGCATCGCACGCATCTTCACGTCATAGTCATGCGTGTCGATGTTCGGGCGCATCTTGATTTCCTTGACCTCGACGGTCTTCTGCTTCTTGCGCGCCTCGTTGGCCTTTTTCTGGGCCTGATATTTGAACTTGCCGTAATCGAGAAGCTTGCATACGGGAGGCTTCGCGTTCGGCGATACCTCGACCAGATCCAGTCCGGCCTCTTCGGCCATCCTGATTGCTTCGTCGGTGGGGATGACGCCGCGCTTTTCGCCCTCGGCGTCGATCAGCAACACGGTCGGCTCATCGATCATGTCGTTTATGCGCGGGCCCTCTCGTGTGGGCGGCGCCTGCATCGGTCTGCGAGCTATGAACTCTTCTCCTTCAATCTGGCCCGGCCGCCGGATTTGGCGCTTCGAGCGGTGGCCGGTCCCGGCGCGTCGATGCGCGGGCTTGCGGCAGCCGCCCGACGGAGCCCGGCTTCGGGCTCCCTGACGGGCAATCCAAGGTGACAGCTATAGATTTGAAGGCCGCCGCCCGCAAGTCAAGAAAGCGGCGCGACTTCCCCGCCTCGCGCGACAAGCCGCCATTGTGGCCTCGGCCACACACAAAAGCGCAGAAAGCGTGTCGCCGGGCTCCCCTCCAGATCGTAGACGATCGCAGGACTTGCCCATGAAAGACGGCGGGCGCGGACCAGAAATGCCGCCGCGCCCCGCGCCGCGCCGTCGCTCCAGATTTCGTCCGCAAGGCCATCCGCTGCCCGCGCGCCGTCCGGCGTCGTCAGCAGGATCAGCGGCGCACCGGCATGACGGACCCGCAGCGGGGCCAGCGCCGCGCGACGCGCCGGGCCGCCCGAACCGAGCCAGATGACAATGACAGGCCCTTTAGTGTGCGAGGAGGCGGGCATAGATGCCGAGCGTCGTATCGCACATGGCCGCGACCGAATAATGCGCCGCCGCATGGGTGCGGCCGCGGGCGCCCATCGCCGCGCGGCCTTCGGGCCCGAGCGCAATCAGTTGCGCCATCGCATCGGCAAGCGCGGCCGCGTCACCCGGCGGGACGCAGAGCCCGGTCGCGGCGCCTGCCGCCGTCACCACCGTTTCGCGCTGGCCGCCGGCGTCGCTGACGATGACGGGGCGCGCCGCTGCTTGCGCCTCGACCGCCGTTCGTCCGAACGGCTCGGCCTCGATCGAGGGCGAGAGAACGACGTCCGACAGCGCATAGGCGGCGGCCATGTCGTCGCAATGGCCGGCAAGATGCACATGACCGTCGAGATCGGCCAGCAGGATTTCCTGCCGCAGCCCCGCTGCATAATTGTCGCGGCCCTGCGCGTCGCCGGCCAGCAGCACCAAAAAACCCGTGACGCCGCGCGTCCGCAGAAGCCGCGCCGCCTCGATCGACACAGACTGGCCTTTCCATCGCGTCAGGCGGGCGGGATGCAGGAAGACGACACCGCTTGCGCCGTCGAGCCCCCAGCGGCCGCACAGCGCCTCGACGCGGCCGGGCGCGACCGCTTCCGGCGCCAGCCCGTCGATGTCGACGCCGCGCGGCACCGTGAAGATGCGCGCCTCGTCCGGCGCATGGATGGCGCGAATACGACCGGCGGTGAATTCCGAATTGGCGATCACCGCGTCGCCGCGGGTCATCACCGAGTTATAGAAGACCTTCAGGCGCGGCTTCTCATGGACGCGCGAATGGTAGGTCGTCACGAAGGGAATTCCGGCGCGGCGCGCGGCGGCGA
This sequence comes from Parvibaculum sp., assembly GCA_019635975.1. Lineage (GTDB taxonomy): Bacteria > Pseudomonadota > Alphaproteobacteria > Parvibaculales > Parvibaculaceae > Parvibaculum. Next base: position 2,747 of record JAHBYM010000244.1, read on the forward strand.
GCGCACTCCAGGCCGGTGCGCGGCTGCGGGCATGGACCAGACCGACCTTCTCGCGCGCGATCAGCCGCGTCAGCCGTTCGACATTGAGCGCCATCACCACCGGGTTCTTCGAATGAACGGCCATTTCGAAATGTGTGCCGCCTGCCGCCTCGAGTTCGGCCACCATCCGGCCGCCGCGGCTTGCGACAATGGCGCGGCCGCCCGCCGCGATGACGGCACGCGCGACATCGACCGTCGTGCGTTCGGCGCCGCCGGTTTCAAGGGCCGGCACGACCTGCAGGATCGCCGGACGCTGCGCGATATTTTCAAAAGGGTTGGACACGCGGACATCTCTGTTGGATGTATGACGTTGCCGGAAACGACAAACGACGCCCACGACAATGACCGACACATCCCTTGCCCGCAAGCTCGACCGCCCCGGCCATGACGGCAGTGCCGG
>JAHBYM010000245.1 GCA_019635975.1 Parvibaculum sp.
GCGCATGCCGCTTCCCCTCGCGTCATGCTCGACAAATGCATTAGGCTCGGCCATATTCCGCGCGCCTACTGACAATCCTGAAAGCGAGGAGCCCCCGATGCCGAGTTACAAGGCCCCTGTGGAAGACTTCCTGTTTCTGTTTCACGAGCTGCTTGGCATCGACAAGCGGACCGATGTGCCGGGCTTCGGGGACCTGACGCCCGACATGACGGGCGCGATCCTTGAAGGCGGGGCGAAGTTTTGCGAGGAGGTTCTGCAGCCGCTGAACCAGGTGGGCGACGAACACGGATGCGTGCTCGAAAACGGCGTCGTGCGCACGCCCCCCGGATTTAAAGAAGCCTTCGAGAAATTCTGCGCCGACGGCTGGAACCGCCTCGGCGCGCCGGAGGAAGCGGGCGGCGCGGCGCTGCCCTCGGTCGTGACTTTCGCCATCACCGAAATGGGCATGTCGGCGAACCAGGCCTTCGCGATGTATCCGGGCCTGACGACCGCGGCCTATTCCGCGCTCTGGGCGACCGGCGAGCCGTGGATGCGCGAGCATGTGGCGAAGAAAATGATCTCCGGCGAATGGACGGGCACCATGTGCCTGACGGAGCCCCACTGCGGCACCGACCTGAAGCTGATGAAAACGAAAGCCGTGGAACAGGAAGACGGCACCTACCGCATCACCGGCACCAAGATTTTCATTTCCGGTGGCGACCACGACATGACCGACAACATCATCCATATGGTGATCGCGAAAATCCCGGGCGAGGACGGCAAGCTCGCCAACGATCTGTCGACGGTCAATTTCTTCATGGTGCCGAAAATGCTGGTCGACAAGGAGACCGGCGAGATCAAGGGCCGCAACGGCGTGAGCTGCGGCTCGATCGAAAAGAAAATGGGCATCAAGGGCAACGCGACCGCGGTGCTGAATTTCGACGACGCGGTGGCCTACCGCCTCGGCGGCCGCCCGCCGGAAAAGAAAACCGAAACCGGCGAAGTGAAGAAGTCGAAATCGGCCGGCATGGCCGGCATGTTCGGCATGATGAACGGCGCGCGCATGGGCGTCGGCATTCAGGGCATCGCGATCGGCGAAGTGGCCTATCAGAACGGCGTCGCTTACGCGAACGAGCGCCTCGCGGGCCGCGCGCTGACCGGCGCGAAAAACCCGGACGGGCCGGCGGACCCGATCATGGTGTTCCCGGATGTGCGGCGGCTCCTGATTTCGTCGCGCAGCTTCGTCGAGGGCGCGCGCGCGCTGGCGATGTATGTGTCGATGCTGTTCACGCTGCAGGTCTTCGGCAAGGACGAGAAGGAACGCGAGGAGGCCGCCGACCTCGCGCAATTGATGACGCCGATCATCAAGGCCTTCTTCACCGACAGGGGCTTTCAGGCGGCGAATGACTCGATGCAGGTCTTCGGCGGGCACGGCTATGTGCGCGACCACGGCATGGAGCAGTTCGTGCGCGATGCGCGCATCAACCAGGTCTATGAAGGCGCGAACGGCATCCAGGCGCTCGATCTCGTCGGCCGCAAGATGACGGCGAAGGGCGGCCGCGCGACGATGACCTTCTTTGCGAAGGTCGAGGAATTCATCAAGGCGAACGAGGGCGACGCCGAAATGAAGCCTTACATCGAACCCTTGCAGACAGGATACAAGCGCCTCGGCGAAGCGGCCGGCTGGCTGATGGAAAACGCGCCGAAGAATTACGACAATGCGGGCGCCGCCTCCTACGACATGCTGAATATTTTCGGCACGGTGGCCTTGGGCTGGATGTGGGCGCAGATGGCGAAGATCGCGCTCGCGAAACTGAAAGCCGGCGAAGGCAACAAGGAGTTCTACGAGCGGAAGCTCGTGCTGGCGCGCTACTGGATGGAGCGCGAAATGCCGATGACCGCAAGCTGGCTCGAACGCGCCAAACAAGGCGCCGACGGCTACATGGCGCTCGACGCGGCGAATTTCTGAAGGTCGCTTATCGAATGCGGAAAGGGCGTCCCTCAAGGGGGCGCCCTTTTTGTTTGAAGGAAGGAAGGGAAGGAAGATTTGGCACGCGGAGCCGCGGAGAAGAGGAGAAGAAAGGTAGAAGGGGTTCACGCAGAGGCGCAGAGACGCAGAAGTGCTGAATGCGTGGCCCCGGCTGTGCCTCCATTGTTTCAATGATTGCGCCTGCGGCGCGAAGACACTTCCGGCGCGAAGCGCCAGAAAACCTTCTCTTTCGTCGCTGCGGCTCCGCCTATGCATCCGGTTGAGGCGACGCAGTACCTTGCCGCAGATGCGGCCCCTCTGCGTCTCTGCGCCTCTGCGTGCAAATATTCCTTTTCTTCTTCGCGTCTTCGCGCCTTCGCGTGCCAAATCTTCTCTTCTCCGCGCCTCCGCGCCTCCGCGTGAAAAATCTTTCTTCATTTTTCATTTGACCACGGAGGATCGCCGGGCGGATAAACTCCGGCCATGAACGATGCCCTGACATTCGACCCCGTGACCGCCGCCGACCGCGCATTGCTGGAGCGGCTGGTGCGCGACTATTACGCCTTCGACGGGCATGAATATGACGCGGCCGAGCAGGGCCCGGCGCTTGACCGCATCTGCGCGGGCGAGCCGAATGCGCGCGCCTTCATCATCCGCGACGGGCGCGAAGCCGCCGGCTACCTGATCCTGTCGCTCGGCTTCTCGGTCGAATATGGCGGCACCGACGGCTTCATCGACGAATTGCATCTGCTGGAAGCCTGGCGCGGGCGGGGGCTCGGACGCGCGGTGATGGATGTCGCCGAGCGCGCGGCGAAGGAAGCCGGCATCCGCTACCTCCATCTCGAGGTCGAGCTGCACAATGCCCGCGCGCGGCGGCTCTATGACAGCCGCGGCTACGAAGATTCCGGCCGTACGCTGATGTCGAAGCGGCTGGCGGAGTAGGAGCACAAACAGCGTCTCCTACTTCCCACCCTCCCCTTGGGGAGGGTCGACAATTTGCGGAGCGCAAGCGAAGCAAATTTCGGGGCGGGGGAAAGCATCGAGGCACAACCCCCGCCCCAAACGGGCTGCGCCCGTTTGACCCTCCCCAAGGGGAGGGTGGGAAGTTTGCGCCTTTCCCCTGCGTCCGCTAGCTTTCGCGCCATCGAAATCTCAACGGGGGAAACTCGGATGAAAAATCTCTTCAGCGTCGAGGGCAAGACGGTCCTCATCACCGGCGGCTCGCGCGG
>JAHBYM010000246.1 GCA_019635975.1 Parvibaculum sp.
CAGTCGACAAAGCCGATGGCGCTGGCCTTCGCGCTGACCGACAGCCCGGCTGGTCTGGCCGGCTGGCTCGCCGACAAATATTACCGGCTCGGCGACACCGACAAGCGAACGACGATGGACGGCATGATCGCGCGCTTCCCCTTCGACGACATTCTGACCCAGTTTTCAATCTACTGGTTCACCGGCACGATCAATTCGGCCAACACGCTCTACAAGGCCGGACCGGCCGAGGGATCGGCGCTGCTGAAGCCGGACGAGAAGGTGACGGTGCCGACCGCCTATTCCGAATATCCGATCGACGTGTTGCCGGACACGCCGCGCTCCTGGGCCGAGCGCTCCTATAATATCGTTCGCTGGCGGATCATGAAAAAGGGCGGTCACTTCGCGGCGATGGAGGAGCCGGAGCTCTTCGCCGACGATGTACGCGCGGCATTCGCGGAAATGGGTCTCTGATCAGGTGAGGTCGGGAACGCCCGCGCCGAGATCGATCCACTGCGTATCTTCGTAAGCGAGGATTTCGTAGGGCCCGTGCTCATAGGCCACCGTCTCGATCGAGCCGAAATAGCTGAGGATCATCCAGTGTTCGGACAGGCTGTGATACATCGGCAGCGTCAGTGCTTCCGCGCGCTCGACGAGATTCTCGCGGCGGACGCGCAACATGTTCCACCTGCCGCAGGGTGTCGATGTTTGAGCGCGAAGGAGTGAGAGATAATGCGGCCGCGCCTCCGGCGCCACGAGGTCGAGCGCATTGCCGCCGGTCGGGTCGAACCCCATGGCACGGCAAACGGCGGTACCCGCCAGCCGCTGCACAATGAGTTCGTCCGACACGACCTCGAGAATGGTGACAGCCGGCATCAGCGGTGCGATGGCCGCCGGACTAAAATCCTTCCGGTCCGGCGCGAATCCCTCCTTGGGCAAACCGTCCCAATAGGAAAAGAACCGCCGCGCGCCGGCCGTGCGCAGGAAGTCGGGAAATGCCAGCATCGACGCGCCTCCATCCGGCAAGACGGCCCTGACGGTCGCCGCCTGCCCATACGGGTGCAATAATGCCAGCAACCCGAAAAGATCGGATGAAGGTGGGCTGTGAAAGTTAAGAAAGCCCTAAACGTCCCATCGCGAGAAATTTTTCCCGCCTGACACGCCGGATCGAATCGGCATCGAGCTTTTCGAGGCCGCGCAGTTCCTCGGCGATGGCGTCACCGGTCTCGCGGATCATCTGGTTGCGTTCGCGATGCGCGCCGCCCACCGGCTCCGGAAGCACCCGGTCGATAACGCCAAGCTCGTGAAGGTTCTGCGCCGTGATCTTCATCGCGGTCGCCGCTTCCTTCGCCTTGTCGGAGCTGCGCCAAAGGATCGACGAGGCGCCTTCGGGCGATATGACGCTGTAAACCGAATGCTCAAGCATCAGCACGCGGTTGCCGCAGGCAATGCCGATGGCGCCGCCCGACATGCCTTCGCCGATGATGACCGAAATCAGGGGCACGCCGAGCGACAGGCACCGGTCGGTCGAACGCGCGATCGCCTCGGCGACGCTGCGTTCCTCGCTCTCCATGCCGGGATAAGCGCCCGACGTGTCGGCAAGCGTCACAACCGGAATGCCGAAGCGCTCGGCAAGCGTCATCAGCCGGATCGCCTTGCGATAGCCTTCCGGCCGCGCCATGCCGAAATTGTGCTTGATCCGCCCTTGCGTATCGGAACCTTTTTCGTGGCCGATAAACATGACGGTGCGCCCGCGAAAGCGCCCCATGCCGCCGACAATGGCCGCGTCCTCGCCATAAAGCCTGTCGCCGGCAAGCGGCGTGAAGTCTTCGACGAGACGTTCGATGTAATCGAGGAAATGCGGCCGCGCCGGATGCCGCGCCACCTGAACCTTTTGCCAGGGCGTCAGCGACGTGTAGATGTCCTGCAGAAGCTGCGCGGCTTTCTGTTCGAGCTTCGTCACTTCGTCGGAAATGCTGACGGACGGATCGTCCTGCGCGAGGAGCTTCAGCTCCTGCACCTTGCCTTCCAGTTCCGCTATCGGTTTCTCGAAATCGAGGTAGGTGTGCATCGCGCTCCGGCAACTCCCGCCCGTCCGCCAACCCGCCAAAGGCACCGCGTCGGACCCGGGCGCGGGCCCACTGTTTTGCAAGTGCGCGGCACACTGACCCGCCCCCGCGCCCTTGTCAACCGGCCCCTGCCTCCAGGGTAAACGGCGGAATCCTGCGGCTCTCGTGGCCGAGGCACACATGGCTGTCACAACACCGCCCGCCGCTTCGTCTTGAACGGGAAGGTATGATTTTAAGGGAGCCCGACCATGACCACCCTTGCGGATCGAAGTTCGACGATGCGCCTGCTGAAACCCGCCGCCCTCGTCCTCTGGGGCGGGCTCTGGCTCGGCAACGCGCTCTGGATGCTGGCCGACCCTGCCGGCTGGTATGCCGGCATCGACGGCGTCGCGAACACCGGCCCCTACAACCCGCATTTCGTCCGCGACATCGGCATGGCCTATCTGACGCTGGCGCTGCTCGCCTTCGCGGCGATCCGCTGGTCCGGCCATGCCGTGCCGCTTCTCGGCGCGGGTACGCTCTTCCTCGGGTTGCATGCCCTGTTGCACGTCTGGGACATCGCGGCCGGCCGCCTGCCCGCGGAGCATATCCTGATGGACATGCCGGGCGTCTTCCTCCCCGCATTCGTTGGCGCGTTCCTCACCTGGTGGTGCGCGCCGCATCGTTCCTGACCCTCGCGCAACGGAGACAACCATGTTCGGATTTCTCGCACGCCGCCTCATCGACGCGCAGGAGCGGTTCACCGGATCGAGCGCGGACTATGCGCGCGACCTCCATGCCGGCTCGCCCGCCGCCTTCTGGCGCTTCACGATTGCGATGATGGCGTCCCGCTATGTGAAGACATTGCCGCCGGAAGTTTACTGCGTCGCGGGCTTCGGCGCCCTGCGCGCCGAGGATTGCGGGCCTTGCGTCCAGATCGGCGTCAATCTCGCCCTCGCACAAGGTATCTCGCCCGCCGTCGTGCGCGCCGCAGCAACGGGCGATACCGCATCGCTCAGTGAAGAGAACCGGCTGGCCTTTGAATTTGCCCATGCGGTCGCAACGCGCGACTTTCGCGCCGAGGAGCTGCGCCCCATGATCGAAAGAAACTGGGGCAAGGCCGGTCTTGCCGAACTGGC
>JAHBYM010000247.1 GCA_019635975.1 Parvibaculum sp.
CGCAAGATTTTCTCCATCTTTTTTCCCTTCGCGAGTTCGTCGATCAGCTTGTCGAGGTAGCGGATTTCGCGCATGACGGGTTCTTCGATGTTTTCGACGCGGACGCCGCAGACCACGCCCGTGATTTGCGCGCGGGCGGGATTCATTTTGGGCGCCTTTGCGAAGAAATCCTCGAAACTCGTCTTCTTCGCCAGTTGGCCGTTCAGCGTCTTGCGGCTGTGCCCCGTCAGCCAGCAGATGATTTCATCGACTTCCTCTTTCGTGCGCCCCTTCTTCTCCGCCTTGGCGACATAATGCGGATAGACGCTCGCGACGCTCATCGAATAGATGCGGTGTTTTGCCATGTTTCCTCCTCGCGCGTCGATCGAGACCGGCCGATTTTGACAGCGGAGAGCGGCGCGTGTCCAGCGGGCGGGGCCAATTCGGGGTTTCGTTCGGGACAGGCGATTGCGCGCTGGCGGATGCGCGTGCGGCGGCGCAATCTCGCGCGGCAACGCAACACCCGAAGGATCGACGCGATGAGCCTGTTTCTGCTGCCCCCTGCCCTGTTTTTCCTGCTGCTCGGCTTGCGCGCGCTGGCGCGGCCGGCCGACCTGCTGGCGGGCTTCGATCTTGCCGCGACGAGCGCCAAGTCGCGCAACGAGGTGCGCGCGGTCTATGGCGGCTTTCCGCTTTTCATCGGCGCGGCGCTGCTGCTGCCTTTCGCGCTGCCCGCACTGACGGCGGGGATCGCGGCGGCGGGCGCGCTGTCGCTCGCCGGCATGGCGGCGGGGCGCATCGTCTCGGCGGCGGTCGACGGCGAGATCGGACGGCTGCCGCTTTTCTTCACCGGGGTCGAGATTGCCGGTGCGGCGATGCTCGGCGCGGCATGGGCGGGGGCTTGAGGGAAGGAAGATTTTTTGCACGCGGAGACGCGGAGAAGAGGAGAAGGAAGGAAGAAGGGGTTCACGCAGAGGCGCAGAGACGCAGAGGGGACGGTGTGTGTGGCCGGTTCACGTTTCCTGTCGCCTGATTTCCTTTGCCGGGCGAGGCCCGGCAAGAAAAAGCGACAGAGGAGATGATCCGATGCACAAGCGCCGCATCACAACCCCTCTGCGTCTCTGCGCCTCTGCGTGCCAAACCTTTCTTTCTTCGCTGTCCTGAATCAACTCGCAATGACGATATTGGGGTGTTCATGAATTCTTGCGGCACGTAATGGTGTGACGCAGGATGGCGGTGTGAGATCAGCCGGAGGTTGCGATGACGCCGGTCATTACCGCATTCGAAGCCTCGCCCGATGGCGGCCGCGGGCTGGCGCGGGACATGCGGGTGCGCTGGGCGCTGGAGGAAGTGGGGCAGGTTTACGACGTGCGCCTGCTGTCGTTCGCGCAGATGAAGGAGCCGGCGCATCTGGCGCTGCATCCATTCGGGCAGATACCGACTTATGAAGAGGGCGAACTGGCGCTGTTCGAGAGCGGCGCGATCATCCTTCACATCGCCGGGCGCCATGCCGGGCTGCTGCCGGTCGACGCGGCGGCGCGCGCACGGGCGATCAACTGGATGTTCGCGGCGCTCAACACGGTGGAGCCGCCGATCCTCGAGCGTGAAATGTCCGGCTATACCGAGCGCGACAAGGACTGGTATGGCGCGCGACTGGCGATGCTCGACGATCGCGTGCGGGCGCGGCTCGGCCCACTTGCCGCGCGGCTTGGGCCCGGCGACTGGCTCGAAGGCGCGTTCAGCGCCGGCGACCTTCTGATGGTGTCGGTGCTGCAACGGCTGAAAGGATCGGCGTTGCTGGACGAATATCCGGCGCTCACCGCTTATGTCGCGCGCGCCGAGGCGCGGCCGGCCTTCAAGCGCGCCTTCGCGGCGCAACGGGCGGTGTTCGAGCGTTCATCGCGATAGCGCCGCGGGTTCGTAGTTCAGCACGGCGGCGCCGGAGGCGAATTGCTTGCGGCTTGTGAGCTTCAGATCGAGCGTTTTCGGGAGCCCCGCGAAAGGATAAGGTCCGTGGCCGGCGATCCGCGGATGGACGATGAACTGGTATTCGTCGATCAGGCCGAGCTTGGCGAGCGCGAGGGGGAGCGTCACGCCGCCGGTCAAAATCCCCCTGCCCGGTTCGGCCTTGAGGCGGCGCACGGTTTTTTCGAGATCGGGTCCGCGCACGAGTTCCGCGTTCCAGTCGACACTCCGCAGCGTGTCGGAGACGACATATTTTTTTGCCGCGTGGATCGTCCGCGCGAAGGGCACCGCCCATTCCTCCATCCAGTCCGGCCGCACGCCCGTTTCGGCGACGGGCCGCCACCCTTCCTCCATCATTTCGTAGATGACGCGGCCGAACAGGAGCACATCGGCGCGTGCGATATCCGCCGCCGCATGGCTATGCAGTTCCTCATCCGGAACGCCCTCCTCGTGATCGCAGCAGCCGTCGAGCGTCACGTTGATCGAATAGCGAAGGGGCTGCATTCGAATACCTCCGGCTGAAGGGTCAGGCGATGGCGCGGAGGCCGGCGCGGAGATTGGGGATGTCGATGCCCGACATGGCGGCGGCGGCTTCGCGCTCGAGCGCGGCATGGGTGCGCTTCCAGACGGGCGCGGCGGCGCGGAGCAGTTTTTTTCCGGCGGCGGTGAGGATCAGCTTGCGGGAGCGGCGGTCTTGCGCATCGACCGTTATTTTCATCAGGCCCTGACGTTCGAGCGGCTTCAGGTTCGCGGTCAGCGTTGTGCGGTCCATCGCCAGGATCGCCGCGACCTCGCCCATCGAGCGCGGGGTTTCGCGGTTCATCGCGTTCAGCAGCGAGAACTGGCCGCTGGTCAGGCCGAGCGGCCGAAACGCCTCGTCGAAGCGCCGCGCCAGCGCACGCGCCGCGCGCTGCGTGTGCAGGCAGAGGCAAGTGTCGTGGATCAGGCGCGTGGGGACGGACGAATCGTTTGAAGATTTTGACATGGCGTAAATATATTGATATCAACTCTTTTGGCAAGCGTCTTGTGCCGCCGCGCGGCAACGCACCGTCCCCCGAACGACAAGGAGTTGGAGCGATGATCAGCCTGAGCGTTTTGAAATGGGTGCCGCCTTTCGCGCGCGGCTCGGTGAAGGAATTGCGCGTGCGCTGGGCGCTGGAGGAAGCGGGGCTGCCTTACGCGGAACGGGTGCTGACGCC